>JALFUO010000058.1 GCA_022784065.1 Bacteroidales bacterium
CCAGGCAGGCCAAGGCTGATATGTCAATAAAAACAGCACAACTTCCTGCATTGTGTCTATTGAATCAGTATGGCATAAAAAAACTGTCTACCGTTTCAGATAATAAGAGCAAAAAGTGTCTAGTAAAATCAGGAAAAGACAATAATATCCCCTTTTAATTTTTTCCTTTCTAGGCAGAGAGTTTTTACTCCCTGCCTTTCTTTTTTTATTATTCCCGAGATATTTTTTGTTACAAAGTTTGTAACGCTTGTTACAAAGTTTGTAACAAAAACTTTCTTATAGGACAGGAAAAAATATTAAGGAGAAAAGAAGATTTTTCTCGGGGATAATAAAAAATATCTTGCTGATGCTTCGCGCGGTCTGCCATGGAACGGGGGCATGCAAAGGTTTAGTTCCTCCTTTCTCGTAAAACGCAGCCCTTTCTTTGCCGACTTTCTCCATAAAAAACCTAAAATGTTTGCAGATGTTTAGGCGTTGCATTATTTTTGCATAACTTTCTTATAAGAAAAAGCAAAATCCTTTTTATGACCATAGGAATAATCAACGCGATGCATAAGGAGCACGAGCAGATCGCCTCGCTGCTGACCGATGCACACGAAGTCCGCGCAGCGCACCTCTGCTTCCTTACGGGCAAACTGGGCGGCAATACGCTTGTCCTGGGCGAAAGCGGCATAGGAAAGGTGAACGCCGCGCTTTGCGCCGCCACGCTCATCAGTGAGTTTAAGCCCGACGCCGTGATCAATACGGGCGTTGCGGGCGGACTGGAAGCCAAGGTGGGCGTGATGCACGTGGTGGTAGGGCAAAAGGTAGCCTATCACGACGTGGACTGCGGCCCGGAAAGCGAGAAAGGGCAGGTGCAAGGCCTGCCGCGCTATTTCGAAGCCGACAGCCGCTTGCTCCGCGCCGCCGAAAGCCTGGCCTCGCCCACGCCGCTCCACTCGGGACTGATTTGCAGCGGCGACCGGTTTATCACCTCTGCCGGCGAATTGGCGGAGATTAAAGCCACCTATCCCGAAGCCTTGGCGGTTGACATGGAAAGCGGAGCCATAGCGCAGACCTGCCATCTCTTGGGCGTGCCCTTCCTCTCCTTCCGCATCATCAGCGACACGCCGGGCGCAGAGGGGCATTTCGAGCAGTACAACGACTTTTGGGGCACGATGGCGCAGCGCAGTTTTGGCGTCACCAAACTCTTCCTCGAAAACCTCCCGCATAATCTATAATATATAGCAATACTTGTTGGCTGAATTAAGGTCTTATATGATAATGGCATTATCTGCCTGGAAGGCAGTACGGAGCGTAGCGACGATAACCGGGGACGAAGTCCTCGGGGGAGGCTGTTGCTCAAGTTCTGCCTGGAAGGCAGTACGCCTGTGGCTATGTCACAAGTGCCTGTCCTTTGGCGTAGTGCCTTCCAGGCACATCGTCCATGCCGCGCTTTCCGAGCACTTCGTGCCCGGTTATCGTCGCTTCGCTCCGTAGTGCCTTCCAGGCACTTAACACCTAAATCAACCCAGGTGCTAAAACCTCTATATATTCCATACTCTCTATCAATCTCTATCCCAAAAAGAAGATGAAAAAAATCCCCAGTTTCACCATAGACCACCTGCGCTTGAAACGCGGCATTTACGTGTCGCGCAAGGACAGCGTGGGCGGGGAAACCGTCACGACTTTCGACATTCGCATGAAAGAGCCCAACCGCGAGCCCGCGCTCGGGCAGGGCGCACTCCACACCATTGAGCACCTCGCCGCCACCTACCTGCGCAACAATCCGCAGTGGGCAGACCGCATCGTTTATTGGGGGCCGATGGGCTGCCTTACGGGCAACTATCTCCTCATGCGAGGCGACTTCCAGCCCGAAGACATATTGCCGCTGATGCGGGAAACCTTCACCTTCGTGGCAGACTTTGAAGGCGAAGTGCCCGGCGCGGCGCCGCAGGACTGCGGCAACTATCTGCTCCACGACCTCCCCATGGCACGCTGGGAAGCCCGCAAGTACCTCGAAGAGGTGTTGGAGAAAGCCACAGAGGAAAACCTGCGCTATCCTCAGAAGACGGAATAATTTTTTAGCAACTCGTCTACTTGTTTACTCGTTTACTTGTTTACTTGTTTACTCGTTTACTCGTCTACTCGTTTACTCGTCTACTTAAAAACCAATTATATTTTTTACCTCAAATCTCTTTAATAACCATGAAAAGCTTTTACAAGTCTTTACTCCTTTTGGGGGGATTGCTGCCTATGAGCAGCATGGCGCAGCTTCCGCTGGTAACGGAAACGCTGCCTAATCCCGACAATGAGCCTGTGCCCGTACAGCCCGTGCCCCATCCGCGCCAGCTGAAATGGCAGGAAACCGAATTTTATGCCTTCTTCCACTACGGCATGAACACTTACACCGGCCTCGAATGGGGCAACGGCGACGAAGCCGAAACGCGCTTTGCCCCCACAGCCGCGCCCAACCCGAAGCAATGGCTCCAAGCCGCCAAAGATGCTGGCATGAAGGGCGGTATCGCCGTGGTGAAGCACCACGACGGCTTCTGCCTCTGGCCCACGGAAACGACCACGCACAACGTGACAGCCTCCGGCAACGACTTCGGACGCAACACCAACATTCCCCGCGATTTCGCAGCTGCCGCAAAGGAACTCGGCATGAAATACGGCTTCTACATCTCTCCCTGGGACCGCAACAGCGTACACTACGGTACGGATAAATATGTGAAGGACGTCTTCTTGAAGCAGTGCGCCGAGTTGGCGCAATATGGCACCGACCAGTTCGAGATGTGGTTCGACGGCGCTAACGGCGGCTCGGGCTACTACGGCGGCCGCAACACGACGGTCAACGTGGACCGCTCCACTTACTACGACGTGCCCAACCTCCGCGACAGCGTGCATAAGGTTTGCCCCGACTGCGTGCTTTGGGGCGTGGGCGGCGAAGCCCGCTGGATCGGCAACGAAGCCGGTTGGGCAGGCGAAACCAACTGGAGCACCGAGAACCGCGACTATGCGGGCGAGAACAACGGCATGTACGGCACGGAAGGCGGCTGGTTCTGGCTGCCCGGCGAAAGTGATGCCAAGGCCACAAATAGGGGCTGGTTCTACCACGACGGCGAAGCCCCCCTCACGCCCGAGCGCCTCTTCCAGATGTATCTCGAAACCGTGGGACGCAACGCCACGCTCATTCTCAACATTCCGCCCAACAAAGCCGGCGTGCTGCCCGATGCTTCGGTGAACGCACTGAAAGGTATGGGCGACCTCATTAAAGCCCGCCTCGGCAACGACCTCGCCAAGAACGCCACCGTTGAGGTGAGCGAAACGCGCACCGCAGGCGCAGCCCGCAACTACGAAGCCGCCAACCTCATCGACGGCAATAAGGAAACTTACTGGGCAACCAACGATGGCACGACTTCTGCCACGATTACCCTCACTTGGGACACGCCGCAGACCATTCGCTACGTGGAACTCATGGAATATATCGCCAAGGGACAGCGCGTGAAGGGTTTCAAGATTGAAACTTCCACCAACGGCACGTCGTGGACACAGAGAGCCACGAACGTACAAACTACGACCGTGGGCTACAAACGCATCATCCCGCTCAACGGAAGCACCTCTTCAAGTTACGGAAACGGCTACGAGGCCAAAGCCCTGCGCATCACTATCAGCGACAGCCGCGCCTGCCCGCTGCTGAGCAAGATCGGCGTTTATTAATTTAATATAGGTGTCTGTATAAACATGGAAATCTATAAAAAATCATTTTTCAAAAAAGCAACAACCATGAAACTCAAGCATATAATGGCACTCGCGGCACTCCTGCCCCTGCCTGCCTTGGCTCAGACCATTACTTTCGACACTGAGGACTATGCCTCGCTCGGAGTCTACGACACTTGGGAAGCCTCGCCCTTCCGCACCGGCGCGCTGCAAGGCAACTACGCCGTTATCGACAACCACCTCAATCAAGTTGAGGAAATCCTCGGCACGGCTCCCAACCCCTCCGCTAAAATCCTTGCCGTGCAGCGTTCGCGCTTCGGCAGCAACACCTTCGGCGTGCGCGTCAATCTGAAAGAGCCCTTCGAGCTCACGCCCACGACCAAGTATATCCACCTGCTCATCAACCGCCCCTACGCCGGCCGCGTCATGGTAGTGGGTCTCGGCAAGCGCCGCGACCGCGCCGGGCAGTCGCCCGACACGGAGCAGTTCTGGGCCATGACCACTTCCGGCGTGCCCGCCAACCGCTGGCAGGAAGTAGTGCTCGCCATTAAGGGCAACGGAGGCATCGACATTGGTAGCCTCGTCATCGTGCCCGACTGCGAATCGCCCCACGCCTACACGGCCGACGAGGTGTGCTATGTCGACCAGATTGAAATCAACACCAACCCCTCCGCGAGCATCTCCTACGAGCCTTATCCCGTGAACTTCGACAAGGGACAGGCGGCTACGCGCAACGACCGCTGGCTCAACTTTTTCTCGCTTAAAGCCGACAGCGAGACGCCCGTATCCTTCACGCTGCCCACCTCGCCCAAGCGCGTCTACAATGACATGACCGAAGAGACGTTCTACGCAAAGGCCGGACAGACCATTACTACGAACTTCGCCTACTCGGGCAGTTGGATGCACGGCTATGTATATATCGACCGCAACAGCAACGGTAAGTTCGAGGCTAAGGTGAACGACGACTACACGCGCCCCGAGGACAGCGAACTGATGACCTATTCGTTCTACGGCGAAAACGAATCGGGAAAGAACTCTAACGGCGTAGCCCTCACCGGCGCTGCCCGAAACGTGCTCAACCCGCCCACGTTCACCATTCCCGCCGACCTCGCCGAGGGCATTTACCGCCTCCGCGCCAAGGTGGACTGGAACAGCGCAGACGCCGGCGGCAACCCCGACCCCTCCAACCTTATCACTGCCAACGGCGGCAACATCGTGGACATTCTCCTCAACGTGCACGGCGACTACTGCTCCGTGAGCGATGCCAACCGCAACGGCGAAGTGCTCACGGCCGACGGACAGAAGCTCAACAGCTTCCAGACACCGTTCGGGCAGCCCTTCACCATCAAGATGAACCCCGAGAACGGCTTTGAATACGCCGGCATCATCGTGAAGCACGGCTACAACCTCAGCGGCGACAGCCTTGTAAACGGCAACGTGCAGTGGAAGAAGGTGCGCTACAGCCGCGCGCTCTTCAACGAAAACGACGAGTTTACCATTCCCGCCGAATGCATGGACGGCACGGTTGAAATCGAAGGCCTCTTCATCGAACAGGGCACGTACCACGAGCCGACCCGCTACATCACGACTGTTGTGACCGATGAGGCTTTTGCCGACACCACTTCCTGGTACACCATTCAAATCGGTGCGGCTGGATATGTGCTGGCCGATAACGGCAGTGCCTCTTACATCGCGCTCAACAATTCGGAAATCGACATTGAAAATCCAGCCCACCTGTGGTGCTTCACGGGCAACGAATCTGTAGGCTATCACCTTTATAACAAGCAGGCAGGCCCTACGAAAGTGCTCGCCGCGCCCACCACGATGACCGGCACGACGGGCGGCACGTCCTACCCCGTGATGAAGGAGGCCGCCAACCTGCCTACTGGCTACACCGCCACGTGGCGCTTTGCCGACTCCAATAACCTTGGCTCTACGGGCAATGCCTACGCTTACATGTATGAGGACGGCTATGTAGCCAACAAGGTGAACAACCGCGACAACAGGCTCGCCTTTTGGACGGGCGGCCAGGACGCCGGTTCTACGCTCCGCATCTTTTTCGCCTGCAAGGACGGCTTGGAAAGCGGCATTCGCGAACTGACCGCCGCACCCAAGGCTGAAGGAAAGGCTTACGACCTTAGCGGCCGCCGCGTCAGTAACCCCCAAAAGGGTGTCTATATCATAGACAACAAGCTCGTTTATAAGAAATAGCGCATAGACCGAATTAGGTGTTAAGTGCCTGGAAGGCACTACGGAGCGTAGCGACGATAACCGGGTACGAAGTGCCCGGAAGAGCGATACGACGACGATGTGCCTGGAAGGCACTACGCCATAGGACATGCTCTTTATATATGCCTTTCAGGCGGATTATGGCAATAGCCATTCGGCGGAAAGCCGTGCGCATATAAAACGCCCCTACTCACAATCAATGAGTAGGGGCGTATTGCATACGTCCGTTATCCGTTGCCCTGTGCCCGCCATCCGCCGCCCGGTCTCTTTACCCGCGTGGCTTTTGCCCTTTTCATATATGAAATGCGCAAACTTTATTTGCTCCTTCCCGCAGAAATGCCTACTTTTACACCTGCAAGGCGCAACTGCGCCTGCATGACATTTTGATTTTTATTTTGCATTCGCTATTATTTCGCGTTTAGCCAAGAGCCTCGGAAACTCTGTTTGGATAAAAAGCACGAAAATAATATGTGAAGGGCTGCCCCGTATGTGGTTGCGCCCCTCCCATCGATAAGCGATGCTCACGCCAAGAGGCGTGGTGCATTCTTGTGATGGGACCGGGGTCCAATTCCGAGGCCGCCCCGTGCTAAACGCGATAAGAAGGGCACCACGCCTTTCTTCTATCCTGCGTTTTGCGGACTGATAGCCGATATGCCGTTATCCCTATCAGTCTTTTTCTTTATGGCAAACAAGAATCTCAACGCTGCAAAGGCGGCGAAGAAAGACGAGTTTTACACGCAGTATGAAGACATCGAGCGCGAGCTGCAGCACTATTGGCAGCACTTTCGCGGCAAGACGGTGCTATGCAACTGCGACGACCCCTACGAAAGCAATTTCTTCAAATATTTTGCCTCGCGCTTCAACCAACTGGGGCTGAAGAAACTCATCTGCACCTGCTACAACGGCTCTTCCATTCAGGGCACGCAGCTTTCGCTCTTTCCCGAGATGAACCCCGAAGAACCGAAGCGCATCGCCCACAAATTGGTCATCACGGAGGTGAAAGACATGAACGGCGACGGCGCGGTGGACATGACAGATGTGGAAATCCTGATTCGGAACGACAAGAATGTGCTCACGCAGTTGAAGACGGGCGACTTCCGCTCGCCCGAGTGCATCGAACTTTTGCGCGAGGCAGACATCGTGGTGACCAATCCGCCCTTTTCGCTCTTCCGCGAATATGTGGAGCAACTGATGGAGTATGATAAGAAGTTCTTGATAATAGGAAACAAAAATGCAATAACTTATAAAGAGGTTTTCCCGCTTATTAAAGATAACAAATTATGGATAGGCGTAACGCCGATGAGCACGGACTTGCTTTTTGAGTTTCCCTCGCAAAGTGTTGAAGATGTTTTGCAAAACGGGAAACGTGGCAGCACTTACCGAATCGTAGATGGCAGAATATTGGGTCGCTCGCCCAGTATTTGGTTTACCAATCTCGACCACAATAAGCGACACGAACTTTTAGATTTGGTGTGCCGCTATTCGCCCGAGGAATATCTGCGTTATGATAACTATGATGCTATCAATGTAGATAAGACCTCGGATATCCCATGCAATTATCCCGGCGCAATGGGCGTGCCGATTACTTTTCTCGACAAATATAATCCCGACCAGTTTGAGATTCTAAATGCAAATGATTTCAGGAAAAACAATTCAGTCCCTTGCAAGCAGCATGGTTTAATAAAAGACAAGGACGGTGCGATAAATGGAAAACCGACTTATGCTCGCATCTTAATCCGCAACAAACATCCCCAACAACTATGATGACCATTAAGCAAATAGATGTAACGGTGCGCGAAATCGTGGACGGCTACATCAACAACGACGAGCAGGGCGTGCGCGGCTACGGCGGCAGGCTCGACATAAGGCCGCCTTATCAGCGCGAGTTTATCTACAACGACAAGGAACAGCAGGCTGTGATCAACACCGTGATGAAGGGCTACCCTTTGAACGTGATGTATTGGGTGAAGCGCAGCGAAGATGCAGAGTGCCCTTACGAGGTGATGGACGGGCAGCAGCGCACGCTTTCGCTCTGCGACTACGTGGCGGGCAAGTTCAGCGTGGACTTCAAAGGCTTCTTCAACCTCACGCCCGACCTGCAGAAACGCATACTCGACTACCGCCTCACCGTGTACCTCTGCGAGGGCGAGGCTTCGGAAAAACTCGAATGGTTTCAAACCATCAACATCGCGGGCAAGCCGCTCAACGACCAGGAAATCCACAACGCCATCTATGCCGGCCCGTTCGTGAGCGACGCCAAGCGCCATTTCTCTAAAACAAACTGTGGCGCGTATCGCCTCGGCAAAGATTACGTGAACGGCTCGCCCATCAGGCAAGACTTCTTGAAAAAGGCGCTCGAATGGATGGCGCAGCACGAAACGCGCCTCGGAAAGCCGCAGACCCCCGTGGGCTATATGGCGGCGCACCAGCACGACCCGAATGCCAACAACCTCTGGACGTATTTCCAAAACGTGCTCAACTGGGCGATTACGAACTTCGACCCGCGCAAGTTTCGCAAAATCATGAAAGGCCTCGACTGGGCGCGGCTCTACGACGACTTTTCGCCGCGCACGCTCGACCTCGCCGCGCTCCACGCCGAGATGTCGCGACTGATGCGCGATAGCGAGGTGCAGCGCCCTGCGGGCATCATTCCCTACGTGCTGACCCGCGACGAGCGCTTCCTCGACCTCCGCGCCTTTCCCGACGACATCAAGCTCGCCGTCTGGGAACGCCAAAACCACGTTTGCCCGCTCTGCCACAAAGAGTTCGACATCGCGCTTATGGAGGGCGACCACATCACGCCGTGGCGCGAGGGCGGGCGCACCACGGAAGAGAACTGCCAAATGCTATGCCGCGAATGCAACCGCCGCAAAGGGGCAAAGTGAAAGTTGACTAAATAGGAAACAAATTGTTAACTTTGCCATGTAGAACAAAAGAAATAGATGTATTGTGTCAAAAGTAAAAATCGCAATGGAATTGACACCGCTTAGCGAAATAGTAGATAAGGTTTGGGGCAAGAAAGGAACGCCCGAGCGCGATGCAATGGAAGTGCAACTGAAAGAAGAGTTGAACACCTACTATGTTGGAGAGGCCATAAAAAAAGAGCGCTTGAGGCAAAATCTAACACAAGAAGAACTCGGGGAGAAAATCGGTGTGAAGAAATCGCAAATCTCAAAGATTGAAAGTGGCCGGCAAGCGATTACGATACCGACGATGAGCCGCGTATTCAGGGCACTTGGCATCAATTCTGCGACGCTCGACCTTGGAATGGGTAGAAAAGTTGCCCTTTGGTAATAGCCAAAAAGTAGGGGCGTTTTGCAAAACGCCCGCCGAATGCGCAGCAGGGCAAATCCTTGGGGCTTACAGCCCGCCCCTGCTCGGCAAATTGCAATTCCGCCGCCAAAAAAAACGACGCGGGTGCGCCAACCTTGATTGGCACACCCGCGTTGCGCGTATATATATAATATTGTATCCTCTTAGGCTTCTTCGGCCTTGATTTGCTCGCGCACGGCCTTGATTTTTTCTTGAAGGAGCTGGAGGTCTTCTTTGAGGCGCTCAATCTTGCGCGTCACTTCCTGCACGAGGCTATTGCCCGTCTTCGACTTAGAGTTGAAGAAAGAAAGGTTCGTCTCGTAGTTCTTAATCTCGTTGCGCTTGGCTTCGAGAGCCGTTTGCAGGCGGTTGAGTTCGCGCGTGAGTTCCGAGCCTCCCTTTTCTTCCATACCCTTGCGGAAGTTTTCGAGACGGCGGCGGCCGGCAGTCATGTGCAGGTCTTTATACAGCTTGTCGAGCACTTCGCGGTAACGCTTGTAGAGCTTGTCCTTTTTGCGGAAAGGCACGTGGCCGATTTCGTTCCACTTGTCTTGCAAGTCGCGCACGGCCTGTGCGCCGGCGGCTTCGGCCGAGGCGGCAAGGGCTTCGAGCTGCTCAATCACGGCGTTCTTTGCCTCGAGGTTGGCTTCCTCTTCCTCGCGCTGTCCTTTCGTCTGCTCGTTCTTGCGGTTGAAGAACTTGTTGCAAGCCTCGTTGAAGCGTTTCCAAACGGCTTCGGAAGCCTTGTGCGGCGCGGGGCCGATGGTTTTCCACTGACGCTGCAGCTCAATCAGTTTGTTGGCCGTGGCAGTCCAGTCGGTGCTTTCGGCAAGAGCCTCTGCGCCTTCTGCGAGTGCCGTCTTGGCGGCGAGGTTGGCAGAGAGCGTGTCGCGCGTGTTGCGGAAATATTCCGTCTTGGCCTGGAAAAACTTGTCGCAGGCGGCGCGGTAGCGTTCGAAGATAGCCGTGTTGCTCTTCTTTGTGGTGTAGCCGATAGTCTTCCAGCGTGCCTGTGCTTCGAGTACAGCCTTTGTCTGCTCGTCCCATGCGGCGAAGTTTGTGAGCGCGGCGAGGTCGATGGCTTCGAGTTGCTCGCAGATTTCCGTCTTGAGGCGGAGATTTTCTTCTTCGCGGGCTTTGAGTTCCTCGAAATAGGCTTGGTGGCGCTTGTTCACCACGGTGGAAGCCTCCTTGAAGCGGTTCCAAATCTCTTCGCGCAACTCTTTGGCCACGGGGCCCGTCTCGCGGAACTCCTGATGCAGCGTCTGCAACTGGTGGAAAGCCGAAACGGGGTCGGCCACCTCGGCCAGTTTCTCGGCGCTCTCGCAGAGGCGCGTCTTGATTTCGAGATTTTTCTTGAAGTCGTAGGCGCGGAACTCATGGTTGAGGCGCAGCTGGTCGTAATATTGCTCCGTGTAGAGCTGATAGTTCTTCCAAAGTTCCGTGGCCTTCTCGGCAGGCACGAGTTTCAGCTCGTTCCATTCTGCCTGCAACTGCTTGGCTTCTTCGTAGCCCTTGTCGGCATCTTCGGGCGAGGCGGCCAGTTGCTTGAAGCGTTCGATGATGGCGAGCTTGCGCTCGAGGTTCTGCTGCTTTTCCTGTTCTGCCTGGGCGAAGGCTTCGGCGCGCTTTTGGCGCAGCAGGTTATATTGTTCCTTGAAAGCCTCTTCTTCCGTGTCGGGCTCGGGCATAAAGTCCTCTGCTGCCCCGCCGCCGGCGATGAAAGCCTCGCGGTCGGCCGCCGTCTTCTGCGCTTGCAGGCGGTAGTACACCACTTTGAGGTGTTCCAGTTCGGCGCGGTCCACGCTCTCGCTGCTTTCTGCCAGTTCCTTGAGCTTGTCGATTACCTCCTGCTTAGAGGCAAACACCTGTCTCTTGGCGGTTTCGGCGTTTTCGGCGTTTCCCTCGGCGGCAGCCTGCTCTTCGGCAGGAGCGGCGGCGTCGGCCTGTTCCGGGGTTTCTACTGCGGGATTGTTGCCCGTTTCTTCGCAAAGTTCTTCGCTGAGAACTTCGGCTTCCGTGTTCTTGATTTCTTCCATGATGTTGTGGAAAATAACGTAAGAGATTAAAAAGAGTTCTTATATTAGTAGACGAGTAGACAAGAAAACGAGTATACGAGACAAGTTTCTTATGTAAAATATAATTAGCAATACATATCTGTCTTGTTTACTTGTTTACTGATTAACTTGTTTACTAATATCATACATATTATTATATAAGAGAGTGCAAATAAAAGGATTTTTCACGTTCTGACAAAACTTTGCCCGCGTTTTTTACCTTTCTGCGCGGCTTAGGTCGCTTTAAATCCACGTTTTGCGGCGGAAAAGCCAATAGAAGATGCCTGTAACTGAGAAGGAAAGTACGATAACCAAGGGGAAGCCCCACCACGTGTCCTCCATGCCCGAGAGCAGGTTCATGCCGAAGATGCTGGCGATGAGCGTGGGAAACATGAGGATAATCGACACGGAGGTCATCTGCTTCATCACGCCCGCCATGTTGTTGTTGATGATGCTGGCGTAGGTCTCCATCGTGGAGTCGAGAATGTTCGTGTAGATGTTGGTCGTCTCGCGCGCCTGGTTCATCTCGATCGTCACGTCTTCAATCAGGTCGGCGTCGAGTTCGTCGACGGGCAGTTTGAATTTCAGTTTGGAAAGCAGCGTTTCGTTGCCGCGGATTGAAGTGATGAAGTATGTGAGGCTGTCTTGCAGGCGCGAAAGGCCGATGAGGTCCTCGTTGTCGATGCGGCGGTCGAGGTTGCGCTTGGCTTCTTCGAGGAGGACGTTGATTTGTTTCAATCTCTTCAAATACCACACGGCGGCGGAGTAGAACAGGCGGAACACGAGGTCCACGGAGTCGGTGAAGCCCCGGTTGCGCTTCTGCTGGTACGACACGAAGTCGATCATCATGTTCGTTTCGTAGTTGCACACCGTGATGCAAATGCCCTTGTTGAGGATAATGCCGAGGGGGATAGTAGTGTGCGGCGTGCGGCTGGCCACTTCCTTGACGTAGGGTATGCGCAAGATAATGAGCGTCCAGCCCTCGTCGTATTCATAACGCGAGCGTTCGTCCTTATCTCGAATGTCGTCGAGGAAGTAATCGGGTACGTGGAGCTTGTTAAAGAGAAAATCCTCGTCGTCGGGCGTGGGGCAAGTTACCTGCGTCCAGCAGTCGGGTGCCCATTCGTCGAGGGTACGCAGCGTGTGGCTTGTGTTCCAGTAGGTTCGCATAGTAGTACGTTGTTTCTTTTGCATACGGCGACAGCCAAGGCGTGGGCTTTGCCGTTGATGCAAGAGCAAACCCGCTGTCAGCACTGTGCCATAGTTTCCGCGTGATAGTCGTCCATAAATTTCTAAAAATAATATTGCCGATTTCAGGGAAAAAGGTCGCGAAATCGGTCTTTCTGCTTTAATTCGCTGCAAAACTAACAATAATTAAGTAATTGAGCAACGCTTTTGCCGCCGTTCCCTCAAATTTTTATAGCAGAAAGTTGCGATTTGATGCCTTTGCCGTACATAAATCCCGCGAAAATGCTGAAAAGCGGCAGCTGAAACGGCTGCATTGTCCGCAATGGCCAGTCCGGGCAATAGGGCAATACGTAGAGCCGCGCCCATTCGGCACGCTTTCACAACGCCCCGCAAGCTATTTCTTACCCTCTGCGCAGACAGTTTTTGCGCTCTTATAAGAGAATTTTTCCTTTCCCATAAGAGAATTTTTCCTTTCCGTAAGATATTTTTTGTTACAAACTTTCTAACAAGCGTTACAAACTTTGTAACACGTATTAGAAAGTTTGTAATATGTGTTAGCAAGTTTGTAACAAACTTTTTCTATATGATGGTGAAAACTGTATGCGCAGAAAGGAAAAAATGTCACGGGGATAATGAAAAATATCTTGCGGCAAATATTTGCCATCGGCTTATCCGTGCCTTGCGCAAACGCTGAAATTGTCAGAAGCCGCGTCTCGTTCTGGCTTATTTTGCAAAGCGAAGTTTACAAAGTGGGGGGGGGTAAATTTTAAAAATACATAACAAAATAAGATTTGCAAAGAATTGCTAATTGTAATAGCAGATAATTTCAGAACTTTGCAGCGTATTTCAATTACTATTAGCGCATTTTCTGTCATTTAGACCATTCTTAATTTGTGACTCCCTTTCTGTCGCTTTGCTCCGTGCATAGCGGATAGGCGAGGTTATTTGCAATTCATTACAAACCTCAATATTATTAATTAATTAACACTATTAGCTTATGAAATCAAAACTATTTTTCAAGCTGTCATTATTGCTGATGTCAGTATTTGCAGTTCTGCCTCTCTGGGCTGACTATGGAACGCCGAGCGGTGGGTATTATGCATACAACTATCTTACGTCTATCACTTCTTCGGGAGCTGATGAGAATATCAATTATTCTGCGTCCAGTCACCCTGGTTCTGCTTATGTTCATTTGCCCGGTGCTATTCGGGTAGAAGCCGGCACGTCTTTTACAATTACCTTTACGGCATATTCCATGGGTTCGGGAAGCAATACCGAAGTTCGTGAAGATATTCGCTATTGCCATGCTTCTCTGTTTACAGACTTTAATCTGACGGGGTCTTTTGGCAGTGCAGCCCAAACATGGGGAAAAAAACCTCCCACGAATAATGTTTACGGTAACTATGACGACGTGATGACCATTACGGCCAATATTACTGTGCCAGAAAATGCTCCCGCTGGCACGTCTCGCATCCGTATGATTTATACCAATGCTTGGACAGATTGGCCCGCAGCAACAACAACTGGCTTAAATAAAGGCATTGCGTATGATATTGATGTAGAAGTTACAACGTCTATGCCCTCTGCAGATATTATTTATAATTATACCTTTGATGGGAGTACCGTTGCTTCTGAAACATTGACCGCAACCGTTGGCCAAACAATGCCTCAGCCTTCTATTAGCATACCGTCATATATTTCTGCCTCATATCCTACTTTGCCTGAAACGGTTCCCGAAGGTGGCGGCACATACACCATTACCACAACAGCCAAGGCAGACTCTCCCTTCAAGTTCTCCTCTTCGCTGGAAAACGCGCAATGGGTAACTATGAAACTGCTCTTCTCCAAGAATGGTAACCCCGATGGCGTTGCAAAGCCTTACAATGAAGGTACTTGGATTGCAGGTTCTGGCGTTGCTACGATACTTACTTATTCTGATGCAACGGAAACAAACTACGACCAATATATTTGGGCATTTGTTGGCGACTGGTATAATGGATATAAAGTATATTCTTATACCGACCAAAGCAAGAAGCTCGCTTACACAGGCAATTTCACAACATCATCTGATGCTAATCGCACGATTACGCTCTCCGATGCTGGTACGCTTGCCGATAATAAGTGTAAGTGGATTGTTGTGGATTGGGAAGGCACGGATGGTGCTGAATACAGCGAACCGACTTTCAGCTTGCGCCTGAATAATTCCGACCATCCTAATTATTATGCAGGCGACCATATTGGAAGCCGCGTTTTGGGTACATGGGACAGCGACAGGGGTAATCAGGTTCAACACGGCCGTATCGCATTTGCCGACCCCGCCCCTATTTATCAGCCCATTGCACAATCCATTTTGGATAACCAGGGCGTAGGCTATCCTACCGCCGACTCTGATGCTCGCACCACTTTGAGCAATGCTATCACAATGGGGCTTGGCTTTAAGTTGCTGAAATTATCGGTTGATGCTTTCGTCAGTGAGAGCGAGCAGATAGAGCTGCCCACCGACGGCAAGGCTTACCGCATTAAGGCTAAATACAACACTGGCGACGTGCGCTGGCTCAAGTTTACGGAGAATGCAGAAGCCACCGACGAAGACCTGCGCCTGACGCTCGGCCTGACCGACCTGAACACAGAGCCCACGGACTACGAAGGCACCTTCATCTGCCACAAGGTGAACGACAACGAATACATCTTCACCACCAACAAGGGCAAGTTCCTCACCTGGTGCGCCGACGGCAAAAACAACGTAACGGGCAAGCAGAGCAGCTTCGCCTCGGAGTACACTTACGGCACGCACAACGCAACCCTCAAGCTCGCCAACACGGACATCAAGTTGCATCCGTCTGCCAGCCACCTCTTCGGTGCACTCACGCTGCAAGGCTGGAATAACACCGACGGCGCAGACTTCTACCTCATGGCTGGCGAAACGAATTTCGGCTACGCCGGCCCGACTGACGTGTATTACACCAACAACAGCAGTTCTGCCTTCTATTTCGAGGAAACCGACTACCCCAACGTCGTAACCCTGACGCAGGCAACGGGTATCGACGACGGCACGAAGAAGATTGCCACGTTCAGCGCACCCTTCGCCTTCACCGTTCCCGAAGGCGTGAATGCCTACGTGGTTGAAACCGTTCCCACAAGCTCCACCGCACAGATGGCACAGCTTGCAACCGCCGGCAGCACCGTAGCCGCCAACACGGGCGTCATCCTCTACGGCGCAACCGCCGAGACACAGGTTAGAATGATTCCTGCCACCGAAACGGGCGCCAGCAACGCAAATTCCCTGCTCGGTCAAAGCGCAGGCGGCACGAAGCAAATCGTGGACGTGGCTGGACAAACCAACTACATCCTTGCCAGCAAGGGCGGCAACATCGTATTCTCTAAGGCTTTGGCTAACGGCGAGAACAAGAATATCTCCATGAACAAGGCCTATCTGAGCATCCCCGCCGGCTCGCCCGTCAATCAGTTTGCGCTCAGCTTCGGCGAGGACGGCCCGACAACGGGTATCGGCAGCATCGAGGCAGGCAATGCCGGCAGCGCAGCCGCTCCCCTCTACGACCTCAGCGGCCGCCGCATCAGCCAGCCCGCCACGCGCGGCATCTATATCCGTGGCGGCAAGAAATTCATGGTTAAATAATTAAATAGGAACAACGACAATGAAAAAGAAATATATTTCCCCCTCCTGCCTCGTTACCGAAATCTATGTGGAGCAGGTTATGTTGGCTGGCTCGATCGACATAGACGAAGTCGGATCAGAGCTCGGCAGCGAGCTGACCAATAAGAAAGAAAACGGCTTCGGCAGCAGCCCTTGGGATAACATCGGCGAAACCGGAAACTTCTAACACTCCTAAGGCTATATAGTCAATATAATTATATAGTAAATTTCTTATAGTAATGATTTAGGCGTAGCGTGTTCGTGAGAATACGCTACGCCGTTTTTATTTTGTTGTAAACTCGTCTACTAATAAACCAACCAATTTGCACAAATGCCCGGTAAATGATAGGGGCGGGCTGTAAGCCCAAATGTTGCCCA
>JALFUO010000093.1 GCA_022784065.1 Bacteroidales bacterium
AATAATGTTGGGTTGACGTTTTGTCATCTTTTGTTTTCTTTTCGGTCTAAATCGTAAGTCTCATCGGTCACGTAGCCCGCTACGCTCCCTCTTCAACTTACATTTATCCTCGAAAATAAATCCAAAATCTGCCAAAGCGAATTAATAGAACCCACCTTAAAACTTAAAGTAAGGCGCGAGCCGCTGGAAGTCTGTTTCGGAAAAGTCGGGACAGTTGCTCAGGTCCGACCACGAGCGCAGCGAGCCGAACTTCTGGCGAAAGCGCACAATGGCGAGAACCTGGTCGTAGGAGAGATAGGGATGTCGCAGCAAGGTCTTGAAGTCGGACTTATTCACATCGATTTGCCTCGGCTTTTCGTTCGCGCCAATTTCAAACCATTGCTCTATGCCCTCGGGCAAATCGCCAATTTCGCGCAGCTGCGCCGTACTTATGTAGCCGCCCAGCCGCTCGCGATAGCGGCAAATCTGCGCCGCTCGGTAACGCCCTATGCCGGGAATGCGCTGAAGGAGCGTCGTGTCGGCGGCGTTGAGGGAAAGTACCGTAAGTTCGCCGAACTTTTCAGGATAGATGCGCCGCAGGCTATCGCGCTTGCCTGCATCTTTCGCAAAGCTATTTTGATTTTCCTCCGCAATCGGGGGAATTATGATATATGGCCGCAGCCTTTGGAACTCTTCTTCGGTCAAGCCATACAGGCGGCGGAAATCGTCGGCACTGCGCCAGCGTCCGCCTTTGCGGCGATATTTCAAGAGATTGCGCACCTGCCACGGTTTCAGCCCCACGCGCAGCAGCGTTGCCGAGTCGGCCTCGTTGGGATTAAAAGGAAACAGTTCAGCCGCAGCGGGCTGCTTGCGCCGCGCCGCGCGTTGCAGGCTGTCGGCACGCAGGCTTTCTTCAAATGCCGCCAGTTCTTTTCTGTCGTCCTCGGAAATCTTATCATTTTCCGCGTTGCCGCGCCCTGAGAACCACCATCTGCCGGCAATGATGAGCAAAACAACAATGAGCAACACGCCGAAGGCGCGCTGCTCACTGCGGGTAATATGGTATTTCTGCTTTAACGACACTAACTATATATTATATAATGCCTTGTGCCATCATGGCGTGCGCCACCTTCATAAAGCCGGCGATGTTTGCGCCCTTTACATAGTTGAGGTAGCCGTCGGTGCGTCCGTAGCGCAAGCATTGGTCGTGTACGGCCGACATAATCTGGTGCAGCTTTGCATCGACTTCCTCGGCCGTCCAAGAAAGATGCATGGCGTTTTGCGTCATTTCCAGGCCAGAGGTTGCCACGCCGCCGGAATTTACTGCCTTGCCCGGGGCAAAGAGTTGGCGATGCTCGATAAAGTAGTCCACAGCCTCGGCGGTGCAACCCATGTTGCTCACCTCTGCCACGCACTGCACGCCGTTTGCCACGAGTTGCTCTGCATCTTGCAGGTTCAATTCGTTCTGAGTGGCGCAAGGCAGGGCAATATCTACTTTCTGCTCCCACGGCTTCTTGCCGGCGAAGAACTGGGCTTCGGGATAACGCTCGGCGTAAGGCGCAACGATGTCTTCGCCCGATAGGCGCAGTTCGAGCATGTAGTCGATCTTTTCGCCGCTCACGCCCTTGGGGTCGTAGACGTAGCCGTCGGGACCGCTCAGCGTCACGACCTTCGCGCCCATCTCGGTGGCTTTCTTGGCTGCGCCCCATGCCACGTTGCCGAAGCCGGAGATAGCCACAGTCTTGCCCTTGATGTCCAAACCGTGCTCGGCAAGCATTTGATTTACAAAATAGAGTGCGCCGTAGCCGGTTGCCTCGGGGCGGAGAATAGAACCGCCGAAGTCGAGGCCTTTGCCCGTGAACGTGCCGGTATGCTGGCGCGTGAGTTTCTTATACATGCCGTACATGTAAGCCACCTCGCGTCCGCCTACGCCGATGTCGCCGGCAGGCACGTCTTGGTCGGGGCCGAGGTTGCGCCAAAGCTCGAGCATGAAGGCCTGGCAGAAGCGCATGATTTCTGCTTCGCTGCGGCCGCGCGGGGCAAAGTCCGAACCGCCTTTCGCGCCGCCCATCGGCAGCGTGGTAAGGGCGTTCTTGAACGTCTGCTCGAAGCCAAGGAATTTAAGGATGCTTAGATTAACGGAGGGGTGGAAGCGCATACCGCCTTTGTACGGACCAATGGCGTTGTTGAACTGAACGCGGTAGCCGAGGTTTACGTGCGTGTTGCCGCGGTCGTCAACCCAAGGCACTTTGAAGGTAAAGATGCGGTCGGGTTCCACAAGCCGCTCGATGAGGCTCACGCGCTCGAACTCGGGATGCTGGTTATAGATGTCTTCAATAGAGAGGAGCACTTCGCGCACTGCTTGCAAGTACTCTTTTTCACCCGGATGCTTTGCTTCCAGATTTTGCAGGATTAATTCGGTTTTCATGATATTATGGATAATAACAAGGTTTAGTAGACGAGTAAACGAGTAGACAAGTAAACAAGTCCAGGCTCATTCATATTATATGCGCAAATGTAAGCAAAAAGACCGCACTCCACAAACTTTTCAGGGTTTTAATATAAGAAAATTGCGAAAATCGTGCTTTTTTCTTGTCTTTTTGATAGAATTGGATCTTCCACCTGCGTCCTTACTTGCTATTCGTGTAGCCCAAAGCGCGTAGGAGGGGAAGGAGGCGCTGGCGCACGTCGCCTTGGATAAGGATTTGCCCGTCTTTCTCCGCGCCGCCGGTGCAGAGCCGCTTTTTGAGTTCGCGGCTCAGGGAGCGCAGGTCGTCGTCGCTGCCCGTGAAGCCCTTTATCACGGTGACGGTTTTGCCTGCCCGCCCCGACTTTTCCAGTTGCAAACGCAAACGCTGCCGTTCGGGCGGCAGCGTTGCTATGGGTTCGTCGTTAGTGTTGTCGTCAGTGGTGAACGCGAAGTCGGGATTGGTGGAATAAACCATTCCGAGGCGTTTCTTCCAGTCGTTGTCTTTCATCTTTCAGATTATTCCTTTTGGGAGAGTTTTACCAACTGCTTGCCGTTCTCATCGTTCAGGAAGAGATAGTTGCCGGCAAGGCGCAGCTGCTTCGTCTTTGCAAGGGCATCGAGGAAAGGACGCTCCCACTTGGCATCTTGGCAGAGCATGCGCGTGCTGCCAAGGGCGGAGAAGTCAGCCTTACCTGCTTGCAGGTCTTTCAGGTTGAACGAACCAGTCAGGCGGTTGCAGCCCGTAAAACCGTAGAGGCAGTCTTTCTTCGTGTCGAAGCCGATATAGGGCGTTTCGCTTTCATTCTGCGGCACTGCCTGCCCGTCTATCACCTGCGCGTACCATTTTCCTTCGAGCAGTTCGGCGGTCAGCGTGCGCTTTTGGCAAGCCACGAGTTCGCCGCCGCGCTCATCGGTCAGCACGAAAACCTCTGCATTGCCCTTAGCCTGCTTGCACGAGCGCAGGGCTGCGTAGAGCTTTTGTTCTGTCTCGTTATCCGGGCAATAGCGCAAGGTAGTAACCATTTTCGAGAAGTCGAGTTGCGCTCCCTTTTGTGGGAGGTCGGCAGAGAAGGAATTGCAGCCCGTGTTGCCGTTCAGCTTTCCGTTTTCAATACCGAAGTAGGGTGCTTTCGCAAGGTTGCTCACCGTTTCGCCGTTGATTTGCGCCACGTACCATTCGCCCGAGAGCGTTGCCAGGTCGAGGCTTTTGCTGCAACCGGCCAGCAGGCCGAGGGCAAGGAGGGGCAAGATCAGTTTAATAGTTTTCGTCATCTTATTGTTCTTATAATTTTAGAATTTATATCCGATGGTAAGTATCACGTTGTTGCGCTTGAAGTTGACGCTAGTGGCGGCGAGGTCGTTGGCGATTGTTCCCGCCGTGGAATAATGGAAAGGATAGAAATCGCCCTTTTGCGTCTGATACTGATAGGCAGCATCGGCATAGAAATGCTTGCCTCGGTAGCCAAGGCCGAACGTGCCGCGATGCAGTTCGCCGAGGTTCACGTAATCGGTATAGGTAGCAGCGAGATAGGAGGGACTGTTTGTGAAGAGATTGAGGAAAGCGTCCTGCTTGTGCGGGGCGGAAACGTAGTTGTAACCGGCGCGGAGGAACAGACCTTTCGCAATCTTGGCTTCTGCTCCGACCTTGAACGTATGCACGCCTTTCAGACATTCGTCGGCCTCGGTGTCGAGTGCATAGTCGCGTGTGCCGTTGTCCCAGTTGCTGTAATAGTCATAGGTGTTGTAGCGCACGTTCGTTGAACTATAATTTGCAAACTCATACTCAAGGTCGAGCGCGAGAATGTTCTCAATCGTCGTGGCGGCGCTGAGGTTGATGCGCCACGGCGTACGCAGTTTGTAGTCAATGGGAATTACGTCTGCGGAGTACTCTGAATATTTTGTGGGGGAGTCATCGGGATACCACGGCGAGGTCATCTGCAAATAATTGCTCTGCGTGAGGTTGTAGAACGTCGGCGTGCTTACCGAAAAGCCGATGCGGAAGGGATTGTCCTCAATGGGGCGCACGATTAAGCCCATCTTCACGTCCACGCCATTGCCCGAGAGTTTCTCCTCGCTATTCATGACGTAAGGGCCTACATCCGTGGGTGTGCCGTTATCGTAGCCGATAATGTTTTCGCCATACACCACGCCGCTTTTCATGCTGATGTCGTAGCAGCCAACGGTCAAGCCGGCATAAACGCGGTCTTTGAAGTTGAAGGAAATATTGAAATCAAATTCGTGTATGCCGCCCCACTGCGCCCTGCGGTAGTTATAGCGGTTGGCATTGCTGGTGAGATAATTCACGCTTTGGCCGTCCGCGCTTTCCTCGGTATCAATAAGATAACTCTGATAAGCGGCATAGCCCAGAGGGCAAACGTCGAAACTTTCCTGTGTATACCAGCCCTCGTCGCCGCCGTAGAAGCGCAGATTATCTTGCGCGGCGATGTCGGCAATTTGCCAGCTTTGCGAGAGCCCGTCGCCAAGGTTGCCGCCGGTTGAGAGCGTGTTTTTGAAGTTGCGGCGCTTCTGATAGTTGAAGCCGAAGTTCATGAAGCGAACGGTCTCGTCGCCTATTCTGCACGCATACACAAAGCCGAGCTGGTCGAACGAGGCACGCGTCTTTTTCAAGTCGTAGAGTTCAATGCCGTCGGGCTGCGACGTGATGCTCGCCGTGATGGCGGCGTCGCTCTTGCGGTAGAGGCCGATGGCGGCGGGATTGGTGCCCATTGTGGAAAGGTCTGCGCCGAGTGCGTTCATGGCGCCGCCCATGCCCACATAGCGTGCCGTGCCCGTGAGGTCGCTGCCCGAGAGGGCTTCAAACTTATAAACGTCCTGTGCCTCTGCGGCAAGACCTGCCGAAAGCAACAAGGCTGAAAGAATATATTTCGATTTCATCGTAAAGTCGGGTTTTTAGATGATACAATATTTATATATATAGTAGACAAGTAGACGAGTAGACAAGTAAACGAGTAGACGAGTTTTCAGGTAAAATGGTCAGCGAATGCCTTTCGCTATTCATTATCTGCGTCCGCCTCTGCTGCCTCCGCTAAATCCGCCTCGGCTGCCGCCGCTAAATCCGCCTCTGCTGCCGCCGCTGAAACCGCTACTGCGCGAGGGCGTGCTGAACGAGGATGAGGACGACGAGCGTGAGGGCGTGCTCGGCGTTGAGAATGAGCGGGAAGAGTTGTTGTTGATGCTGCGATTGCCGAGATTGCCCGAGCGCATGGTGCGCGTGCTCTGATTAGAGTTGCCCGAGGGCGTTGTGACCGTTCGGTTCACGCTGCGCCCGCCGCGCAGATTGAGGTTGCCCGAGCGGCTTGGCGTGGAGCCCGTTGCACCCGTAGTGCTTACAGTGCCGCGTGTGCCGCGCGAGTTGTTGCGCAGGCCGAGATTGCCCGCCGTGGGACGGGAAGAGGGATAAAGCCCCGCGCCCCGGTTGCTGCTGCGCGTGCCGCGCGAGCCGTGGGCAGCGAAACCGCCGTTAGAGGGACGGGCGGGCACCCAGTCGTGATGGTGATGCGGCGGATACCATCCGTGATAATGGTATCCCCACCACGGGTCGTAGCAATAGTAAGGCGACCAAGCCCAGCGGTCATACCACCACCACGAACTCCAACCAATGCCGAAACCCAGCCCGTAGGCCCAGGCGGGCGTGTACCAGGGGTCGTAATAAATATCGTAGAAATCAATGTAATAGGGACTGCTCACGTAAACACCGGCACGCGGACTATGGAAACGAACAATGCGCGAGGTGCAATCGCCGTCGGGCGCATCGTCCACAGCCCATTCTTCTTCGTCTGCGTAAACCGTTTCTGTCCGCTGGGCAGCCGAGGCATTCGGGCGGCGGTTGTATTCATCTACATCGCGCAGCCTGAAACTGCGCTCTTCACCCAAAGCCTCGCCGCCGAACGGGTCGGGAAAGTCGCCGATGCGCCGCCCCACGCCTTCCGCATAAGGGTCGTCGTCGGTTTCAACCTTAACGGTCTTGCTTTTCTTCTTGGAAGGAACGAAATAAACATCGTCGTCCTGTGCGCTGCCTGCCATCGAGAAAGAGGCGAGGAGTATGAAAATAAAAAGCTTTTTCATGACATTCGTAATTTAATAGTTTTGCCCCGACCGAAACATGGCGTAACCTATCAAAGTCCGGGCTTATCGTATTGTCTGTAACGCAAATTTATGGTTTTTTCCCCGACTTCCCTACTTTAAGCCCCGCTTTTAACGGCAGAAAAGCGCGTTTTTTCAGATTATTTGCAAATGGCGGGAGAAATAGTTGCCTTTTTCGCAAGTTTTTCAGAGTAAAGGTGGGTTCTATAAATTCGCTTTGGCAGATTTTGGATTTATTTTCGAGGATAAATTGTAAGTTGAAGAGGGAGCGTAGCGGGCTACGTGACCGATGAGACTTACGATTTAGACCGAAAAGAAAACAAAAGATGGCAAAA
>JALFUO010000095.1 GCA_022784065.1 Bacteroidales bacterium
AATAATGTTGGGTTGACGTTTTGTCATCTTTTGTTTTCTTTTCGGTCTAAATCGTAAGTCTCATCGGTCACGTAGCCCGCTACGCTCCCTCTTCAACTTACATTTATCCTCGAAAATAAATCCAAAATCTGCCAAAGCGAACGTTTGTGCAAGGCGAGCGCAGAGGCCAAGTTTACTTGGACTATGCCGAGCCGCAGCCAAAGGTGCATATATATG
The DNA here is from genome assembly GCA_022784065.1 of Bacteroidales bacterium. Lineage (GTDB taxonomy): Bacteria > Bacteroidota > Bacteroidia > Bacteroidales > Bacteroidaceae > Alloprevotella. Next base: position 217 of record JALFUO010000095.1, read on the forward strand.
AATTAATAGAACCCACCTTCAGAAAGAGATGAGCACGCTCCATTACAAGACATTTACCGTCAACTTCATCGAAGAAAATTGCTATCTGCTTTGGGACGAAAGCCGCGAGGCGGTGATTGTGGACTGCGGCGCGTTCCTGCCCGAGGAGCAAGAGCAGCTGCGCGCGTTTGTCACAGAAAACAATCTGACAATAAAGCATTTGCTCAACACCCACGCCCATTTCGACCATCTGTTCGGCGTGCAATTTTGCAGCGACGCGTGGGGTGTGCTGCCTGAGATGTCGGCAGACGAAGTGGAAACCTATCATCAGGCCATTCCGCAAATGCAGGCGTTCCTCCACCGCGCGTTCCCCCTGCAGCTGCCGCCGCTCGGCAAGACGTTCGGCGAAGGCGATGCCATCCGTTTCGGCACTCATGAATTGCGCGTCATAGCCACGCCCGGCCATACGCCAGGCGGCGTGTGCTTCTATTGCGAAGCGGAGGGCCTGCTGCTCACGGGCGACAGCCTGTTCCGTTGCAGCATCGGCCGCTGCGACCTGCCCGGAGGCGATGCCTGCAGCCTCGTGACGGCTTTGTTGGAAAAAATCCTCACGCTGCCCGAAGACGTGAAAGTGCTGCCCGGGCACGGGCCGGGCACGACCATCGGCTACGAGCGTATGAATAACATGATGTTGCGATAAATGGAGCAAAAGCCCTACGACCTGATTACCGTTTTAGGCCCCACGGCCTCCGGCAAGACGCGTTTTGCCGTGCAGCTTGCCGACCGCCTCGGCGCTGAAATCATCAGCGGCGACAGTCGTCAGGTGTACCGCCGCATGGACATCGGCACGGGCAAGGACTTGGACGACTACCGCATCGGCGGCCGCAGCGTGCCCTACCATCTGATTGACATTGCCGAGCCCGGCACGAAGTACAACGTATTTGAATACCAGCGCGATTTCCTCGAAGCATACGGCGACATACGCCGGCGCGGCCGCAAGGCGGTGCTCTGCGGCGGCACGGGACTGTATATAGAGAGCGTGCTGCGGGCATACAGGCTAAGCCCCGTGCCGCAGAATCCCGAATTGCGCGAAAGGCTGTCGGACAAATCGCTCGAAGAACTCACGGCGCTTTTAGCCACGTACAAATCGCTGCACAACACGACCGACGTAGATACGGCGCAGCGCGCCATTCGCGCCATAGAGATTGAGGAATATTATCGGCAAACGCCGCTCGACCGCCGCCCCTTTCCCAAGATTGAGAGCCTGACGCTCGGCGTGGACGTGAGCCGCGAAGTGCGCCGCGAGCGCATCAGCCAAAGGTTGTGCAAGCGCCTCGCCGAAGGCATGACTGCCGAGGTGGAACGGCTGCTCGCCGAGGGCATCAAGCCGGAAGACCTTATCTATTACGGTTTGGAGTATAAATACGTGACGCTCTACGTCACCGGGCAGATCAGCCTCGAAGAAATGGCGGCGCAGCTCGAAATCGCCATCCACCAGTTTGCCAAAAGGCAGATGACGTGGTTCAGAGGCATGGAGCGGCGCGGCACGCCCATTCTCTGGATAAAGCTCGGCGAGGACTTAGACGAAACGCTGCGGCTGAACCCAGGATTGGCAGAAAAACTCTTTTAGACACCCGCTATGGAATTGAAACCTACAAACATACAGACCGGCGAAGCCCCCACACCCGAGAGCGCCACGCAGCGGCTCACGGGAGAGATTGCCGAAATGGGTGTAATCTTCTGCCCGCGCAACCGCCAGGGCGGCACGCGCCGCCGATTGCGCAAAATCCTGCATCTGTTGCAAGAGCGCGGCGCTGCGTTCGACTACGTGTGGAGCGAAAGCCCCGGGTCGGTAGAACGCCTGGCGTCGATGATGACCCGCGCCGGCTATAAAAAGATTGTCGTAGTGGGCGGCGATGCCGCGCTCAACCATGCCCTCTGCGGTATCTTCTCGGTGGGCAGAGGCGAGGGGCGGCTGCCTGTCTTGGGCGTAATCCCCGCTGGCTACGGCAACGACTTCGCACGCTTCTGGGAACTCAATGCGGGCGACAGCCGCACCGCCGTAGATGCCGTGCTGCGCGGACATGAGCGTAAGGTCGATGTGGGCGTTTGCACGCTCGGCGGCAAGGGCGGGCATAAATATTATTTCCTCAACTGCGTGAATCTCGGCGTGGCGGCATCTATCACGAGCCTGCGCCGCAAGACGCGCACCCTTTGCGGACTCAACACGCTTTCTTACCTTTTCTCCGCCGTGCTCCTGCTTTTCAAGCGCCACGCCTTCCGATTTACTTTCCATCTGCCCGGCGAACGGGTGGACGACCGCCGCGCCATGACGCTCTGCATAGGTTCGTCGCGCGGCTATGGGCAGACGCCGAGCGCAGTGCCTTATAATGGGCTTTTGGACGTGACTATGGTGAGCGCGCCGAAGCCCACGCAAGTGCTCCATGGCGTATGGCTGCTCTTCACCAACCGCTTCCTCAGCCATAAGGACGTAAGCGTGTGGCGCACCAAGAGCATCGCTTTTGAAAGCACGGGCAATGCCCCGATAAGCATCGACGGGCGCGTGGTGCATGAGCGGGTTTCGCAGGCTGATTTGAGCGTGATGCAGGAAAAGATATCGTTTATAATTCCCTAATCCATAGAAATGTATCGTCTCCATTCCCTTTCCGTGATAATATTGCTTTGCCTCGCGTGCCTGGCGATGTGGGGCGTTGATGCTTCCGCCCAAGTGGCAACGGACTACAGCTTTCTTTGCAGGCGTTCCGGCACAATAGAGATTACGCCCGAGGCTGACAGCTGGCAATATGAGGTAGGAGAGGGGAGCGCAGAAGAACTTATAATCAGCTATTCCGTCGGCGTGCAATTCGGCAAGAAAGGGAGCGACTGTTCCTATGCCCGTTTGACGCTGAACAAACAGCAAAGCGTTTCGAGCGTCAGCGTTTCGGCCAAGCGCGCAACCAATAGCACGGCGACGCTTCAAGTGTTCGTGGGCAACGTGCCCTTGGGCAATCCCCAAGAACTGCCGACAAAAATGGACACCCTCACTTTCTCAGCCCCGCAACCGCTCGAAGGAAACGTTTCTATCCGATTTGAGCAAGATTTGTCAGAAGCCGCGAGCAACGTGTCCCATGCCTTTTACCTTTATTCAGCCACTATTACTGCGGCCGACAGCAAGCACTTGCTGGTTGGCGCAACGGGGTTTGCAACTTGCTACAAGGCAGAGGCTTTCGAGATGCCGCAAGGCTTGCGCGGCGGCATTATTGTAGAAGATGTCGGGGCAAAAGGGCATTTGCAGATAGTCTGGCTTTATCCCGCAGGCGCTGCGGTGCCGCCCCAAACGCCGGTGTTGCTCAACGGTGCGCCCGGCAGTTATGATTTTCTGCCTGTGCCGACTGAAGGCGCGCGGCCGGAAGGCAACCTGCTGCGCGGAGCGTTGAACACGGCAATAACTTCTTCCGAAGACGATGCGCCTTGCTGGTTCTATCGCCTGACCTCCGATGAAGCCAATCCCGCCGAGGCTGTCTTTGCCTGGGGCGCCCCCGGCGGCGAGGCATTCGTAAGTACAGGCGGCCGCGCTTACCTCGCCCTGCCGCGCCTGCGGTTTGCCTCGGCGAGCATCATTAGCATCAATCAAATGCTCAGCGGTTTGCCGAATATTAAGCAAAATCCTGCCGCCAAAGATGACAGCAACCTTTATACGCCGGATGGCCGCAGACTGACGGCAGAGCCGCAAGCGCGGGGCGTTTATATCTTGAAAGGAAAGAAGATATATATAAGATGAAACCATACATATATATATATAATGGTGCGTTGCAAACGGCAGCAACGATTTTCTTATGCGTTTTTGCCGTTTTCGCGAATGCGCAACGCTCTGACTATCAGCGTTACATTGAGCGTTATGCGGCTTTGGCCGTGGACCAGATGCACCGCCACAAGATTCCCGCCAGCATCACCCTTGCGCAGGGTTTGCTGGAAAGCGGAGCGGGCAAGGGAGATCTGGCAAGGCGCGCCAACAACCATTTCGGCATAAAAGTCGGAGGGTCTTGGACGGGGCCGTATATTTTGAAAGACGACGATGCCCGCAACGAAAAGTTTCGCGTGTATGGTTCGGTAAAAGAAAGTTACGAGGACCATTCGCTTTTCCTGAAAAAGCCCCGCTACGCCTCGCTCTTCAATCTTAAAATGACCGACTACAAGGGGTGGGCGCACGGGCTGAAACGCTGCGGCTATGCCACCAATCCGCGCTATGCCTATTCGCTGATCGACATTATCGAACGCTACAACCTGCACCATTATGACAAGATAAAGCATGGCCATAAACCGAAACACGGCGAGGCGGCGGCAGATGCAGTGCCGGCAATTTCGGACGAGATAGCGCGGTTGCGCGAATGCAACGGCGTGCTTTATGTGATTGCCGTTGAGGGAGATACCTATGCATCGCTGGCAAAAAAGTATAAGACAAGGGAAAAGCGCCTGCGCCGCTATAATGACGACGACCGCACCCGCGAGCCGCAGCCCGGCGCGCCCGTGTTCCTCGAACAGAAGAAGCGGAAAGCCTCGCGCAAGCACCCCTCTAAAACCCACGTCGTGCAGGCAGGACAGTCGATGCACAGCATTTCGCAAACTTACGCTATCAGACTCGACAGGCTCTACAAACTCAATCAGTGTGCGCCCGACTACGTGCCCCGTCCAGGCGACGTGCTGAAAATCAGATAACTTTTTTTATTCACTTCATAACTCACACTCCATATTATTATGATGAACCAATGGTTTGAATGTAAAGTAAAATACGAAAAGACGCAGGAAAACGGCGCGGTTAAGAAAGTAACCGAACCCTATCTCGTAGATGCCATCAACTTCACCGAGGCAGAGCGTCGCATCATCGAAGAAATCACGCCCTTCATGACGGGCGTGTTCGAGGTGTCCGACATCAAGCGCGTACGCTATGCCGAGCTCTTCGAGAGCACCGACGAGAGTGCAGATCGCTTCTTTAAGGCAAAGCTCGTGTTCGTGACGCTCGACGAAAAGAGCGGCGCGGAAAAGAAGACTTCGCAGAACGTGCTTATCCAGGCTTCCGATCTCCGCGACGCCGTGAAGCGTCTCGACGAGGGCATGAAGGGCTCTATGATGGATTACACGATTGCCTCTATCGCCGAAACGCTCATCATGGACGTGTTCCACTATCAGGAAGCCGCGCCCGAGGGAGCAGTGAAGCAGTAAGGGCGTTTCATATTATTATTGTGCGCAGCCTTGGAGGAGTTTCCAAAAGGCTGCGCACACTATTTAGGTGGGTCCTATAAATTTCCACCGTAAAAATTACAATAATGTTGGGTTGACGTTTTGCCATCTTTTGTTTTCTTTTCGGTCTAAATCGTAAGTCTCATCGGTCACGTAGCCCGCTACGCTCCCTCTTCAACTTACAATTTATCCTCGAAAATAAATCCAAAATCTGCCAAAG
>JALFUO010000099.1 GCA_022784065.1 Bacteroidales bacterium
ACATGTAATTTGTTATTTGTCATAAAGGTACAAAAACTTTTTGACATGACAAAGCCCCGGCTTGTGAAAGTCAGGGCTTTGTTTTATGTTTTTCAATATATTACAAAACAAAGAGGCTGCGCCAATTTTGACACAGCCCCGCCGTTTGCGCCGAATGGCTCGACTAATGCAGTTAACCGATTACCGGGCGTTTTGCAAAACGCCCCTACTGGCTGCGGTCGGTTCCCGCCCGCCCACACAGGGCAAGCAAAAAACAGAAATTTTCGTGCAAGCGAGCGCAATAGAGCCTGCTCATATTGCCGAGCGCAGCCGAAAATATGCAAAAAGTAAAGCATTTCTTCCTTACTTTTTACAGCAAATAGTATAATCGCAAAATTATCAGGCAGAAATTTTTTCCTTTCACGGACCTAAATTTTCCTTCCTGCCTGAAAGTTTTTCCTGTCCTATAAGATATTTTTTGTTACAAAGTTTGTAACACGTATTACAAACTTTGTAACATGTGTTAGAAACTTTGTAACAAGCGTTACAAACTTTGTAATAAAAATCTCCGCGCAGATAGTGGAAAATGTCTGCGCAGAGCGTAAAAAATAGCTCCGTGACAGTAAAAATTTTCAAGTAGATAGTTTAATGATCCCTATGGGATGGCCATTATTATAATATGTGTCACAAAACCCTGATTGATAAGATGAGGCAGGCCTCCTCCGCGTGGGAGAAGGCCTGCCTGTCGCTGTTTTTTGTCATTTGCCTCGTGCTGGCTGCTGCCACCTGCGTGGAGCAGGCCTGGGGCACGGCAGAGGCGCATCGCCTCGTCTACGGCACGTGGTGGTTCGTGCTGCTGTGGGCGTTGGCGGCGGCGGTTGCGCTCGCCGTGATTGTGCGCAGGAAGATTTACCGCCGCCCGTCGGCTTTCCTGCTCCATGCCGCCTTGCTCCTCATATTGCTCGGGGCCCTGCTCACGTGGCTCACCGCCGAGAGCGGTAGCCTGCACCTGCGGCTCGATGAAACGCTGCGCCGCCCCGTCCCCGAGGGGGCGCACGCGGGGGTGCTGCCGTTCGATATCACGCTAACGGCGTTCGCCGTGGAGCATCACCCCGGCACATCGGCTGCGGCCGACTACCATGCCGAACTGATTATTAACGAAGAGCCTGAAAACCGCGCCCTGTCGATGAACAGCCCCGTGCGCACCCACGGCACGCGCCTCCTGCTGGGACGGCTCGATGCCGACCATAAGGGCGTGACGCTTTTGGTCAATACCGACCCTTGGGGCATACCCGTGTCGTATGCGGGCTATGCGCTGCTTGCAGGCTCGTTCCTCTTCGTCCTGTGCTCGCGGGGCGGCGTGTTTCGCCGCACGCTGCGCCGACTGTCAGCCGCCGCCGTGCTGCTGATCGCCCTGCCTGCGGGCCATGCGCAAGAAATAGAGGCGCGCTTGCCTACGCTTACGCCCGAGCAGGCTGAGCAGTTCGGCGCGTTGCTCATCGAGCACGAAGGGCGCATACAGCCCGTCCGCTCGTATGCCCGGCAGTTCACGCGCCGCCTCACGGGCAAGTGCGATTGGCAGGGATATACAGCCGTGGACGTTTTGGCGGGTTTCGCCTTCTTCCCCGAGGCGTGGCAACACGCGCCGCTCCTTAAAGCAGAGGGCAAAGAACTGCGGCGCCGCTATGCACTGCGCAAACACGTGGCCTTTGCTGACCTCTTCGACGCTCGCGGTGACTACATCTTTCTGCCTTATTGGGACGTACTGAATGGCGCGGCGCGTCCCGAGGGCTGGCTCGCCGATGCCGCCCGGCTCGACAGCCGCGTGCGCGAGGTGCAGGGCGTGACTGAGGGCACGGCCTTGCGGCTGTTTCCCCCTGAGGCGCACGGCGGCGCAGCGTGGCTTGCGCCCGATGCCATGGCGACCGACACCGCCGAGGTCGCTTTCTTTCGCAACAATATCCTGCGCTATGTTCGCCTCAGTCTGAGAGGGACGGGCGCGGGCGTGGAACAGGCATTTCAGAAAATCCAGGCATGGCAGCGGCAGGCAGGCGGCGCATCGCTGCCCTCCGATGCGCGGCTTCGGGCGGAGCATCTGCTCTGGAAGACGTTTTCCACGGCATGGGCGGCGCGGCTGTGCCTCACGGTCGGGCTTATCCTCTTTGTCCTGCTGCTTTATGCCTGCCGCACCGACGCTCCCTCGCGGCTGTCTGCGCTCGTCCGCGCGGCTGCGCAGCCTTGGCTGCCGATGATGGCCTGGGCGTATGTCACTTACGGCCTTGCGCTGCGCGGCGTGGCGGCAGGGCGCGTGCCCATGGCGAGCGGCTACGAAACGATGCTTTGCCTCGTGTGGTGCGTGCTGACAGCGGCAGCGGCTTGCGGTTTGCGGCGCGTGCTGAAAGGGTGGGGCAGCGCTGCCGCGCCGTCCCTGCCGATGCTTTGCCTCAACCTCGCCGCCTTCATGGTGGCAGGCTTCGGCTGCCTGAGTTGCGGATTTAGTTTTATGGACGAAGCCATAACGCCCCTGATGCCCGTTTTGGGCAGTCCGTTGCTGGCGGTGCACGTGTCGCTCGTGATGCTGGCCTATGCCGGTTTGGCGTTCACCTTTGCCGATGCCGTAATCGCCCTGTGCGTGCCGCGCCTCTCGGAGATGCTTGCCCACGTGAGCCGCCTCCTGCTCGTTCCCTCCCTCTTCTTCCTCAGCCTCGGCATCTTCCTCGGCGCGGTTTGGGCCAATATTTCTTGGGGCAGCTATTGGAGTTGGGACCCGAAGGAGACGTGGGCGCTCATCACGCTCCTTGTCTACGCCCTGCCTGCCCACGGCAACATGTTCCTGCCCGCCGGCAGACCCCGCTCCCTCCACCTCTACTTCCTCTTCGCCTTCCTCGTGCTGTTGATGACCTATGTAGGCACCAACACCCTGCTCCCGGGGCTGCACAGCTATGCGTGAAAAATGATATACTAAAAGCATTTGCGCCCAATAAGCCGCAAAATTTGCGGTTTATTGGGCGCAAATGCGTCACCTTGAATAAATCCAAAACGGGCTTAACCCACGTTGCCCACCTTGATAAGGTATTCGGCAATCTGCACGGCGTTGAGGGCCGCGCCCTTGCGGATCTGATCGCTCACGAGCCAGAGCGTGAGGCCGCAGGGGTTGGCGAGGTCTTGGCGGATGCGGCCCACGTAGACGGCGTCCTTGCCTTGCAGGAAGAGGGGCATGGGATATTCCTTTTCGGCGGGGTTGTCCATGAGTATCAGGCCCTCGCCGCCGGCAATGGCGCGGCGTGCCTCGTCCACGCTGACGGGCTGCTCGGTTTCGAGCCAGATGGCCTCGGAGTGGGAGCGGAGCGACGGCACGCGCACGCAGGTGGCAGAGCAGAGCACGTCGGAGTGCATGATTTTGCGCGTCTCGTGGTACATCTTCATCTCTTCCTTCGTGTAGCCGTTGTCCTGGAACACGTCGACCTGCGGAATGACGTTGAACGCCAGTTGATAAGGGAACTTCTCCACCGTCACTTCCTCGCCGGCGAGCGACTGGCGGTATTGCTGCAAGAGTTCGTCCATGGCTGCTGCGCCTGCGCCGCTGGCTGCCTGATAGGAACTTACGTGGATGCGGCGGATATGGCTGAGGCGCTCAATGGCCTGCAGGGCCACGACCATCATGATGGTGGTACAGTTGGGGTTGGCGATGATGCCGCGCGGGCGGTTGAGGGCATCGGCGGCGTTGCACTCGGGCACAACGAGGGGCACGTCTTCGTCCATGCGGAAAGCCGAAGAGTTGTCGATCATCACTGCGCCGTATTTCGTGATGTCGGCGGCAAATTCCTTAGAAGTGCCAGCGCCTGCGGAGGTGAAGGCGATGTCTACGCCCCTGAAGTCTTCCGGCTCGTGGCGCAATTCTTTGACAGTGTATTGCTTGCCGCGAAATTCGTACTGCCTGCCTGCGCTGCGCTTCGAGCCGAAAAGCAGGAGGTTGTCTATGGGAAACTCGCGCTGCGAAAGCACGCGCAGAAATTCTTGGCCTACGGCGCCGCTGGCACCGACGATTGCTACGTTCATTGTCGTTATTTTATTTAGTTTTTAGTAGGGGCGTTTTCAAAACGCCCGGTAAATGGTTTATTTATTGTGGAGACCTTTCGGCGCAGCCCAGCGGGCGTTCTGCAGAACGCCCCTACTGCACATAAAGGGAGTTGCGTGTGCAAAATTACAACTTAATTCGCTGTTTTGCCGCTTTCTGCGCTGTTTTGTAGGGCTTTCTTAGCAGAAAGTGCGTTTTTTTTTGCAATTTTGCCGATGATAGACAGATATTTCCCGTGCCGATAACCGACCCTACCTGGAATTTTTTCGTGGTGCTTGGCATCATACTCTTCGCGCCCATGCTGCTCGAACGCCTGCGCGTGCCCTCGATTGTGGGGCTGATTTTCGCCGGCGTGCTTATCGGGCCGCACGGGTTTGGCGTGCTCGAGCGCGACGATAGTTTCGAGTTGTTCGGCAAGGTGGGCCTATATTATATAATGTTCCTCGCCAGCCTTGAGATGAACCTGCAAGACGTGCAGAAAATCAAGGGGCGGGCTTTGACTCTCGGCTTGCTGAGTTTCGCCATTCCCATGGTCATCGGCTTCGGCGTGAACCGCGCCGTGCTGCCCGGCTACACCGTGGCGGCTGCCGTGCTGATGGCTGCGATGTACGCCTCGCATACGCTGATTTCCTATCCCATAGTGCTGCGCTACGGCATTTCACGCCTGCCGAGCGTGAGCATCGCGGTGGGCGGCACGATTGTGGCCGACACGCTGACCCTCTTGGTGCTCGCCGTGGTGGGCGGCATGTTCAAGGAGCAGGTGACGGGGCTTTACTGGCTGTGGCTCGTGGCGAAGGTGATGCTCATCGGCGCGGCTATCCTACTGGCGTTTCCCGCAGCGGGGCGGTGGTTCTTCCGCCGCTACGACGACGGCGTGGTGCAATATATATTTGTATTGGTGCTCGTGTTTCTCGGCGCGGGGCTGATGGAGATGGTGGGCATCGAGGGCATTCTCGGGGCGTTCCTCGCCGGCCTTGCGCTCAACCGCCTCATTCCGCCTGCCTCGCCGCTGATGTCGCACATAGAGTTTGTGGGCAATGCCCTCTTCATTCCGTACTTCCTCATCGGCGTGGGCATGCTCATCGACCTGCGCGCCCTCGGCCACAGCGGCGCGATACTCGTGGCGGCCGTGATGACCCTCGCGAGCATCGGCACGAAATGGCTGGCCGCCTTTTCCACGCAGAAGATATTCAAGATGCAGCCCGAAGACCGCCGCCTGATGTTCGGGCTGACGGGAGCGCGCGCCGCCGCCACGCTGGCCGTAGTGCTCGTGGGCTATAAAATCATACTCCCCGACGGCACGCGCCTGCTCGACGACGACGTGCTCAACGGGGCGATGGTGCTGATACTCGTGACGTGCGTGGTCAGCTCGCTCGTCACCGACCGCGCCGCACGCAAGGTAGCGACTTCGGGCACGCTTGCCGACGCGCAGGCCGACGCGCCGAAAGGCGGCCGCATCGTGCTCGCCATTTCCAACCCCGACACCGTGCGTCCGCTGGTACACATCGCTTTGATGCTGCAGCCCGAGCGCGAGGAGGGCAGCATCACCGCGCTCAACGTGGTGCTCGAAAACGAACCCGCCGCTGCTGCCGAGGGCGGAAAGGGACTGCAGAAGGCGGTGAAGATTGCCGCCGCCGCCAATGTGAAGATACAGACGCACAGCCGCTGGTCGGTGAACGTGGTGAGCGGCATCTCCCACACCGTGAAGGAGCAAAACGCCACCGACCTGCTCATTGGCCTGCACCAGAAGTCGAAACTCACGGAAAGTTTCTACGGCAAACTCACCACCGACCTGCTCGCCGTGGTGGACCGGCAAATCCTCATTTACAGAGGCATTATCCCAGCCAACACGGTGCGCCACATGCACATCGCCGTGCCGCGCCGCGCGGAGTTTGAAACGGGGTTTGCGCAGTGGACGGAACGCCTGGCGCAGATTGCCGCCCAGACGGGCTGTGCCGTCACCGTCTACGGGGCGCGGCAGTCGCTTGCCGCCGTGGAGAAGCAGTGGAAAGGCAAGGGGCAGAGCCTCGCGGCGGCGTTTCAGGAATACAACTCCTGGCGCGACCTGCTGCCACTCGCCCACAACACGCGGCAGGACCACCTCATGGTTTTTGTCTGCGCCCACAAGGGCGGCATCTCCTACCACCATTATTTCGAGCATCTGCCCGACCAAATCGAGCGTAACTTCTCCACCCGCAACCTGCTCATCGTCTATCCTTCCCGCGCCGGCAGGGGTGGCAACGCCTCGGCCTTCCTCGGCAACTGACGCCTGCGGGAACGGGCAAAACGGCACTTGTCTGCCGTGAAAGGCGCATTTAATGTATGCAAAAATCTTTGGCATTTGCAATTTTGTCCGTAATTTTGCGGCTTAATAGACGAATATTTTAGTAAACAAGTAAACGAGTAAACAAGACAGAGATGTCTTGCAAATTTACATTTTACATGAGAAACTTGTCTCGTCTACTCGTTTTCTTTGAGATTTTCGGCGGCGCTCGGCAATATGAGCAAGCTCTATTGCACTCGCTTGCACGATAATTTCCTTGTAAACTCGTCTACTAATAGACGAATTGTCATATAGGCAAAGCCAACACATATCATTCGCTTTATGAAGCATTTTCTCACAGCAACGGCCGCCCTGCTCTTCGCGATACTTACAAGCACGTTGTTTTCTTGCAAATCCGATGACGAAGTAACCGAGACCGTCACTTTCTCCAACGACTGCATCGTAACGGGCGTGACGCTCGGCAATCTTCCGCGGGAGATGCACACTACCGGCTATTTCGGACAAGACAGCGCATATGTGGTGAGCATCAACGGCTCTTATTATCCTTTCCACGTTGACCAGATTAACAATCGCATTTTCAATACCGACTCGCTGCCTCTGCGCACCATTGTGTCGAAAACGGTATTTTCGGCCTTCAACGCACGGGGCAATATATTGGTGCGCGACCTCGGCACGGGCAGCAACGTCGCTTACACCACCGCCGACACCGTAGACTTTTCAACTGACCGCCTGTTCACCATCGTTTCAACCGATGGCACGGCCTCGCGCTCCTACACGGTTGAGGTAAATGTGCATAAGCAGGAAGCCGATGAATTTGTGTGGAAGCAGTTTGCGGCAACCAACTTGGCGGCTCTTTCCAACATGCGCCTTTTTGCCGCCAGCGGTACGCTCACGCTCTTTGCGCACAATAGCGCGGGCAAAACGCTTTGCCTGAAAGCCTCTGCGGCGCAGCCCGAAGCGTGGGAAGAGCATGAGGCAAATGCCGACATCGCCGACCCGCGTGGCATTCAGCGGTTTAAGGATGCCTACTATGCCATTGGCAACGGCGGTTTGCTCGCTTCTGCCGACGGCATCACGTGGACGGTGGTTGCCGCCGACGCGCCTATCAATGTGCTTGTGGCAGCCGGCAGGACGGAACTGGCAGGCATGGGCGCAGATGGATTTTATAGTTCCGCCGACGGCACAGTTTGGACTAAGGTAGTTGACGATGCGCCCAATAATTTGCCGAAAGAGAGCATCGCTTCGGTGCGCGTGCCTTCTTTGGTGGACGAAACTTACGAAAGTCTCTTACTCTTGGGCCAGAATGGCGGCGCACCCGTAGTTTGGAAGCGCGATATCGACTGCACGGGCGGGGAAATATTCCCTTGGGTTTATTATCCCGTTACAGAAGAAAATATTTATGGCTGTCCCCCACTCTCGTTGCCGTCGCTGTTCCGTTATGACGGGGCATCGGTGCTTGTGGACTTGACTGCCGACGGTTCGCTTGCGCCGCTCTACGTGAGCCGCGACAACGGGCGCACCTGGAAAACGGGCGTGTTTGCGAAGCCCGGCATCACTGGCGCGACCTCTATTGCCGCTGTCTCTGACGAGCAAAACTATATTTGGGTGGTTTGCGCCGGGCAGGGCGAAGTGTGGCGCGGGCGTGTCAATCGCCTCGGCTGGAAGAATGAGCCGGGCGCGTTCAACAAGATGCCCGCCAGATAGGATAGGCCTACTCGCCTCCTCGTCTACTCGTTTACTCGTCTACTCGTTTACTCGTTTACTCGTCTACTATAAACCATTGCCACTAAAATTTCCCTATGCGCCAGACCGTATACCTGCTCCTAACTTTCCTGCTGCTTTGCGCCCCAAGCGCGGAGGCGCAGGACGAGGTGGTGTATCGCCTGGAACTCGGCGCCGGCATCGGCGGCGGCTTTTCGCTCAACGATGTCAACAGCAAGTGGTACGGCAAGACGGGACTGGCTGCCGACCTCATTGCCCGCTTCCCGCTGAACCCGCGCATGGCCATCAAGACACAACTGGCGTATCAGCAGGTCAAGGGCAGCACCGACAATGCCAGCCGGTTTTACCCCGCCAACCCGAGCGTCTCGGGCGTGGATCGTCTGTCGTATTCCGTGAGCGGCGGGCTTTTCGACCTCTCCGGCATGTACGAACTGCATTTCCTGCCCTACGGTTATGAGCGCGGTTATCAGGGTTACCGCCGCATCGTGCCCTACATACAGATGGGCGTGGGCCTCTGCTACGCCACCGAAGGCAAACTCTCGTTGCAGCTGCCCTTCGGCGTAGGGATAAAATATAAAATCGCCCCGCGACTCAATCTCGGGCTCGACTGGACGATGCACCTCACGCTCACCGACAAAATCGACGGTCTCGACGCGCCGCTCGGCATCAGCAGCTCGGGCTTCCGCAACAAAGACCATTATTCGCAAACGCTCATAACGCTCACCTACGACCTCAATCCCAAGTGCCCCACGTGCAACAAGGATTGAGGCAGCCTATACATATAATATATATATATTGTATATGACCTACAAGGAACAATTAGACATGACGCGCATTCCGGCGCACATCGCCATCATCATGGACGGCAACGGACGCTGGGCGAAAGCCCGCGGGCTCGACCGCAGCATGGGGCATCAGGAAGGCGTGGCCATTGTCAGAGAAATAACCACCGCCGCCTCAAACCTCGGCGTGAAATACCTTACGCTCTACACCTTTTCCACCGAAAACTGGAACCGCCCGGCGGAGGAGGTGGCCGCGCTCATGGGGCTTATCCTCACCTCCCTCGAAGAGGAACTGTTTATGAAAAACAACGTGCGCATGCGCCTTATCGGCGACCTCACGCGCGTGCCGGAGGCGGTGCGCCGCTCAATCCTCGCCTTGCAGGAGCGCACGGCAGCCAATACGGGCATGACGATGGTCATCGCCCTCAGCTATTCCTCGCGCTGGGAACTCGCGCACGCCGTGCGCTGCATCGCCCGCGAGGCAGCAGAGGGGCGCGTCAAGCCAGGCGACATCGACGAGGAATATATTTCCCAAAACCTCGCCACGTCGTTCATGCCCGACCCCGACCTGCTTATCCGCACGGGCGGCGAGCTGCGCCTCAGCAACTACCTGCTCTGGCAGTGCGCCTATTCCGAACTCTATTTTTGCGACACATACTGGCCCGACTTCCACGAAGATAGCTTCTGCAAAGCCATTCTCGACTATCAGAACCGCGAACGCCGCTTCGGTAAGACCAGCGAGCAGGTCGAAGGCCAGGCATAATTCCCATTTCCCACCGCAACACACACAATGAGAAAGTTCTTTCTTTTCTTCCTCCTGCTGCTTTCAGGACTGTGCATCGCGCCGAGTGCCTTTGCGCAAGAGTCCGTGCAGGTGAAGCCCGACATAAATTACACGGCCAACCGCCCGCGCTATATCCTTGCAGGCTTGACGATTGATGGCATCAAAGGGTTCGACGACAATCTGCTGCTCAGCGTTTCGGGACTTACCGTGGGCGAAACCTACGAGGTGCCCGGGCCTGAAATCAGCGAGGCCATTATGCGCTACTGGCAGCAAAAACTGTTCTCCAACGTCAGCATCTTGGCCGACAGCATCGTGGGCAGCAAAATCTACCTGCACATCAAACTTACCGCCCAGCCGCGCATCTCCTCCATCAACTACAACGGCGTGAAGAAGAGCGAGCGCGAGGAACTCGAAAAGAAGATTGACCTCCATGCCGGCAGCCAGTTCTCCACCGACCTTTCCGACCGTGCCAAGCACGTCATCAAGCGCTACTTCGAGGGCAAGGGCTATAAAAACGCCACCGTGGAAATCGTGCAGAAAGAGGACGTCACGGCCGACAACCGCGTCATCGTCGACGTGAATATCAATAAGAACGAGAAGATCAAGATCCACAAGATTTATATCACGGGACTCGACAGCGCCAACCACACCAGCATGAAGAAGGCGCTCGTGAAACTCAAGAAGTCGATGAAGAAGACTAAGGAGAAGAGTTTCCGCAACATGTTCCGTTCCAAGAAGTTCGTGCCCGAGAAATATGAGGAGGACAAGGCCTCGCTCGTGCGCCGCCTCAATTCGTGGGGCTTGCGCGACGCCCTGCTGCTCAAAGACAGCGTGGCAACGGTCGACGAGAAGCACGTAGACATCTACCTCGACCTCCGCGAAGGCCGGAAATATTATCTGAGAAATATCAGTTGGGTGGGCAACACGGTCTATAAGACCGACTTCCTCGCCCACGTGCTGCAAATGAAGAAGGGCGACGTCTACAATCAGGAACTCCTCGACAAGCGCCTGCGCGAGGACGAAGACGCCATCGGCAACCTTTATTACAACAACGGCTACGTGTTCTACAACCTCGACCCCGTGGAGATCAACATAGACGGCGACTCCATCGACCTCGAGATGCGCATCACCGAAAACCGCCAGGCCACGCTCAACCGCGTGCGCATCGCCGGCAACGACCGCGTCTATGAAAACGTCATACGCCGCGAACTGCGCACCAAGCCCGGCGACCTCTTCTCCATGGAGGCCATCAAGCGTTCCGTCATGGACCTCGCCAACATGAACCAGTTCGACCCCGAAGCCTTGCAGGCGCAGCTGATGAGCAACATCAAGCCCGACCCCGTGAGCGGCACGGTTGACATCACCTATCCCCTCGTGTCGAAGGGCGGCGACCAAATCGAACTTTCGGCCGGCTGGGGACAGACGGGTATCGTGGGGCGCGTGGGCTTGAAGTTCACCAACTTCTCCGTGCAAAACCTTTTCCGCAAGGGCTACAAGCGCGCCGGCTTCATTCCGCAGGGCGACGGGCAGACCTTGCAGCTCAACGTGCAGACCAACGGTACGTACTATCAGAACTACTCGCTCTCCTTCCTCGAGCCCTGGCTCGGCGGCAAGCGCCCCAACCAACTCTCCTTCTCCATATTCTACTCCAAGCAGAGCGACATCAACTCGAATTATTATAACTCCAACTATTACAACAATTACTACAACTATCTCTACGGTTACGGTTCGAGTTATAGTTCTTACAACTACGACAACTACTACGACCCCGACAAGTACGTCAAGATGCTCGGCGTGTCGCTCGGCTTCGGTAAGCGTCTGCGCTGGCCCGACGATTATTTCACCTTCATGGCCGAACTCTCCTACACGCGCTACATGCTGAAAGCCTGGCAGTACTTCCTCATCACCGATGGTAACTGCAACAACATTAACCTCTCGCTGACGCTCTCCCGCTCGTCTACCAACCACCCCTTCTTCCCCACAAAGGGTTCCGAGTTCCTGCTCTCCGTGACCGCCACTCCGCCTTACTCGCTCTGGGACGGCAAGGATTACAAGAACCTCGCCACCAACTATCAGAGTGCCAACTATCAGGCAGAGGCGAAGGAGAAGTATCGCTGGATTGAATACAACAAGTGGAAGTTCAAGTTCCGCTCCTTCACGGGCCTGATGAGTATCACAAAGACCCCCGTTCTGATGACGCGTGTAGAGTTCGGTATCCTTGGCTCATACAGCCGCTATAAGAAGTCGCCCTTCGAGGCCTTCTATGTGGGCGGCGACGGCACGTCGGGCTACTCCTCCGGCTACGCCACCGAGACCATCGGTTTGCGCGGTTACGACAACGGTGCGCTCGCCGGCAGTTACAGCAGCAACGCTTACGCTTACAGCCGCATGACGCTCGAACTGCGCTATCCCGTGATGATGGAAACCTCCACCAGCATCTACGCCCTCGCCTTCCTCGAAGGCGGTAACGCATGGACAAATGTCAAGGACTTCAACCCCTTCGACATGAAACGCTCTGCCGGAGTGGGCGTGCGCATCCTCCTGCCTATGGTAGGCCTTATGGGCGTGGACTGGGCTTACGGCTTCCAGAAGAACGTGAACGGACAGAAAGCCGGCGGCAGCCAGTTCCACTTCATCATCGGACAGGAATTTTAAGCCCCCAGGGCGTTGCCCTGGGCTAGGCGCAACAGTTGGGCTTACAGCCCGCCACACTTGTCTACTCGTCTACTTGTTTACTCGTTTACTAAAAAATACAACATCCATGAAAAAACTCTTTTTCCTCCTTATGCTTTGCGGCTGTGCGCTCAGCGCCTCCGCCCAGAAGTTCGCATTGGTGGATATGGAATATATCCTCCAAAACATTCCCGCCTACGAGCGTGCCAACGAGCAGCTCAACCAAACCTCCCGCGCCTGGCAGGCAGAGGTCGAGGCACTCAACAATAAGGCGCAGCAGCTCTATAAGAACTATCAGAACGAAGTGGTCTTCCTCTCCGAAGCGCAGAAGAAAGAGCGCGAGCAGGCCATCGTGGACAAAGAGAAAGAGGCTGCCGAACTCAAAAAGAAATATTTCGGCCCCGAGGGCGAGCTTTATAAGAAACGCGCCAGCCTCATAGAACCTATTCAGGACGAGATTTACAACGCCGTAAAGGCCATTGCCAAGCAAAAGAGCTACCAGCTCGTGCTCGACCGCGCCGCCGACAACGGCATCATCTTCGCCTCCCCAACCATCGACATCAGCAACGAAGTGCTATCCAAGTTAGGTTATTCTAAATAAAATATATAACTTTGCCGCCGCTTTGCATATAAGCAAATGACGAAACATTCGTCTACTCGTTTACTTGTTTACTCGTTTACTAATTAACTCGTCTACTAAATAACCCACATTATTATAATTAAAGCAATGTTTAAGAAAATCATTCTTGCCGTGCTCCTTGCAGCACCCCTTACGCTCTGCGCGCAGAGCGCAGCCAAATTCGCCCATTTCGACTACGCCGCCGTTGCGCAGGCTATGCCGGAATACAAAACCGCGATGACCGAACTCGAAGCCCTCGGACAGAAGTACCAGAGCGAACTCGAAGGCATGCAGAAAGAACTGCAAACCAAATATGAGAAATATCAGAAAGAAGTGACCGAAGAAACGCCCGAGAATATCCGCACGCGCCGCCAGCAGGAAATTCAGGAAATGGGCGAACGCCTCGAACAGGCACGCCAGGACAACCAGCAGGCTTTCGAGCAGGCACGCGTTAAGAAGACGCAGCCCATCATGCAGAAGATTGCCGATGCCGTCAACGCCATTGCCAAGGAAGGCAACTACGTTTACGTGTTTGACCAGTCAGCCGCCGCCAACAGCAACCTCTTCATCAACGAAACGCTCAGCGAAGACGTTACGAAGAAGGTGATGGCCAAACTCGGCATCTCCGCCACGGCTGCTCCCGCGCCCGCTGCAAAATAAAAAGATAACATCAATCAAATACACCGTAATGTCCGCTAAGAGGTGCGCGCGCCTCTTGGCGGACATTGCTTTTTGTATTGCTTTTTCAATCCCCGATAAAAAACGCCGTTTCCGGGCGCAAGGCTTTCAGCCTGTCGCGCAGTTCCTCGGCGCGTCCGCCGCAGCACGCGTCGAGCCGTTGCCAGAAGGCGGGGCTGTGGTCGAAATGCACCGTGTGCGTCAGTTCGTGCAGCACCACGTAGTCCGACAGTTCCACGGGCAGCAGCGGCAGGGTGATGGCGAGGCTGATGCCGCCCCGCGCCGAGCAACTGCCCCAGCGCGACGACACGCTCCTTGGCGTTGCCTTTGAGTACTTGAAACCGTGCAGTTCCGCCAACGCCGCCACGCGCCCTTCGTAAGCCGTGGCAAACACGTTCCGCGCCGCCGCCTCATACATGCGGCAAGCCATTAAGCCCCTCTGCGTCCCGTCCAACCGCTCCAACGCCTGTCGCCCGAAGCACCCTGTCGCCTCTGTAAACACCATCTTGCCGCGCTCCCCCGGCAGTGCACGTCCGAAAGCCGTCGGCGCGTCCACAGTGCTGCGCTTATAGGCTACGTAAAGCGCGCCCGGACCGTCGTCCACGATTTTCAGCGAAAAGCGCATAAAGGGCGAGGCGATGGCGAATGTGCCGGCGGCCATGCTGCCCGTATGGGCTACGCTGCCCGCGTTCGTTTCCGTCTTTTCCAACCAGCGTTGCAGCAGCAGCCGTTTCTCCGCCACGATGTCCGCCGCCTCTGCGGGCGACAGGCACGGCGGCCCGCTCACCACGATCCTCCCTCCTTTCAAGGCAATGCGCACGTGGCGCATATTCGAGGCATGGCGCAGATAATAAACGCCAATTTCGGCGTCGCGACATTCTATAAGGCTTTTCATCGTTTTTTTCTGAATTACTTCCCGCGAAGTTATGAAAAAGGGTGGGAGAGATAAGGGCGAATACTCTGTTTTTTGCCCCTTTCATCTATAAAATGAGCATTTCTGTCGAAATACATTAAACGATTTGGAGCATAAAGCGTCAAATAGATGTCACGATTGAAACGATTAAACCAACGAACAATTATGAAAAAAGCATTTATGATGATTGCCGCGCTTATCCTGATGGTAGCGCAGGCTAACGATGCCAATGCGCAGCGTCCCAGCATGGATCCCGAGATGCGTGCCGAGTTTGCCAAGATGGCGGCGCAGAAAGTGGCAGGCGAGTTGAAACTCGACAAGGCCGAGCGCGAATGGTTCGAACCGCTCTACATGGAATATGCCGACTCGCTGCGCAAGGCGCAGAAAATCGACCTTCCCGAGAAGAACAAGGAGATTAAGGAAATGACCGACGATGATGCATTGGCGGCTGTTGAGAAGATGTTTGCCTCCCAAGAGCGTGCCCTTGCCGTGAAGCGTGCCTACTATGAGCGATTCAAGGAAAGGCTCACGCCGCAGCAACTCTTCCGACTCTTCCGTCCGAAAAACGAGCGTCGCCGCGCGGCTCAAGGACAAGGTCCGTTTGGTCCCGGTATGCCCCCGCCTCCGGGTATGGGTGGCGGTTTCCACGGCCGTCCCGGCTTCTAATATGCCTGATACCCAAAAAAGGGCGGAAGTGCCCGCCCCGAGAGAAGTTGTTTAGACTTACGTTAAATAAAGGTGTTTTTCAATTTAATCCAACGTTTGTGCAAGGCGAGCGCAGAGGCCAAGCTCGCTTGGACTATGCCGAGCCGCCGCTAATTTTCGTGCAAGCAAGTGCAGAGCCGAACTTGTTCGGGCTATGCCGAGCGCAGCCGAAAATGTCAAGAAAACGTCTGTTGAAAACGAACACAAAAACTAAAAACAACTTCTTATGTAGCACCTGATACGCTGTGCAGCGCATCGGGTGCTTTCTTTTTGCTTTGTAGCGCAAGGCGCGTGTGCCCCTGAATGGGGCAATGCACGCACTTCCTATACGCATTTTTTTACCCAGAAAAACCCTTCAACCATTCATTCTCGGTTCTATTCGATTGTGTATTAGCTATTTAACGCTGAACGGTTTGCGCTCCAAACCCTTCAGCAACCCGACACAGTCGCCCCTTTCCCGGGCGTATACGATACGCCCTTTTACTGCCGATACGGTCGAAAATATCAAATTTTGAAGCAGCTATTTTTTGCTTGCTCCGAGCTATTTTTCCCTAAGTCCTGAATATTTTTTACTCTCTGCGCAGAAAAAGTTTGTTACAAAGTTTGTAACGCTTATTCAAAACTTTGGAATATATAATCAAAAGTTTTGAACATATATTCAAAAGTTTGGAACAAAAACTTTCTTATAGGAGAGGAAAAACTATCAGGCAGAAAAGAAAAATTTGCTTCGTGAGAGTGAACTTTTACTTGCTAACTGCCTGGAATTTTCGTGCAATCGAGAGCAATCAAGTTTACTTGAATTGCCGAGTGCCGCCGAATTTTCGTGCAAGCGAGTGCAATAGAGCTTGCTCATATTGCCGAGTGCAGCCGAAAATCTTGAAGAAAAAATCTCAATGAAATGGCAGTACGCCATTGGACATGCACTTACAACATTGTCACAGGCGTAGTGCCTCTTCTTTGAGATTTTCGGCTGCGCTCGGTAGAGCCCGAACAAGTTCGGCTCTGCGCTCGCTTGCACGAAAATTCCAGGCACATCGTCCTCGCCTCTTCTTTCCGAGCACTTCGTGCCCGGTTACCATCGCTTCGCTCTGTAGTGCCTTCCAGGCACAAAATGGTCAACCCATTTCATGACAAGGCACAACCCTTCATTGCTGAAAGGTTTGAGGTACAAACCATTCAGCCGCAATCATCTTGATACCAGATAGTTAAGGCAAATGCTGAAAGGTTGAAAGGTTTTTCGGGGTAAAAAAATGCGTATAGGGGGATGTCTATTAGGGCTATGTTGGCCGCAGGGATTAGCTAATGCTGTGCGCTATAAAGCAACGGAGGCTGCGCCGGGCATCGGCGCAGCCTCCTATATACGGAAACCTGTTTGTAAATTGTGAGTGGCTGTTACCAAGTGGCGGTTTCGCTCAAGGTCTCAGGTTTGTTGTAAATATCCTCTTGCAGATATTCCTCCAATTTTTCTAATTGGGTGAATGTGGTGTGGCTGGTTATCATTGTGGAATTTGTTGCGGGCGAATTGTCGAGATAGGCGGAAAGATTAAGGCTGAAGTAGTAGAACTTTTCGTTGTTCTTGCTGAAGTTTTCCATCTTTGCTTTATTCGCCTTGATAGTTGCCGTAATTTTGTAAGCCGTGCCGTTGCCAACAGCGCAGGGGGGCGTGGCGAACCGGAATGTCTTTTCGAAATTATAAGGGTAAACCGCGTGGCTGGAAGATGATGCCCAGAGATTGCCCCAGAAGTCCGTTTTCTGGTTAAAAGAGTTGTCGTCGGCGGTGAGCACGCGCTTCACTTCCTTGCCCGTGGCAAGGTCGGTGTAGCTCACTTCCACATCGGCAGCGGCTATCATGTCGGTAGAGGTGTACAAAAGGTACTGGAACTGCTTTGAAGTTGGTTTCGTCGGGGTGATGGTAGTGTTGCCGTTGCTGTTGTTGTCGTCGTCGTCGCCGCAGGCGGTTACTGTGCAGCAGAGCACGGCGCAGGCGAAGGCTAAGAGCCATTTGTTCAAGTTCTTCATAATTGTGTAAAGTGTTAAGGGTTAGTATTTGGGGTTTCCGATTATTTTTCTGTGGATTTTTATTTAATCACCGTGATGCGTCCTTGGGGTTCGCGGTAGATGTCGGGCACGCCGTTCTTGAAGTGCTCCGAGAAGTAGGCGATAGTAATCTCGGTGTCAGAGCGCATGCCGTCCTCCAAACGCTCTGCCGGACGCAGCACGCGGATCGTGCCGCCGGCGTAGCCCACGAAGGAGTTGGTGGCGAGCGTGTAGTTTGCGTTGAGGTCGATGGGCGCATACGTGCCGTCGGCCTGCAACACCTGCACGTTCTTCACACGGCGTTCGCCTGTCACGGTGAGCAGGTTGTCGGGGGACACTTCGAGGCTATTGGCGATGCGTGTGTCTACGGTGTACTTGATGCCGGAGCATTGCAGGAACGAGCCGTTTACGGCGGGGCAGGTCTTGGAGCCGATCTCAAGCGCATCTACGATTTGCTGACCGGTGGCTTTTAGGATGCACAACCAGTTGCCCATGGGCAGCACGTTGATGATGCTACGGACTGTCACGTCGCCGGCTTCGATGTTGGTGCGAATGCCGCCGCCGTTGATCAGGCAAATCTGCGCCCCCGCCACCTCGCGCTGTATGTCGGTGCAGAGGTCGCCGAGGTTGGTCTCGATGCAGCGTATGGTTTCAAGTCCGTACTCGCCGTCGGCGTGCAGGGTGAAGTCGGTGTGTGCAATGACCTTGCCCACGCGGTGGTCCATTTCCTTGGCAATCTCGTCCACCTTTGCGGAAACGGCGGCGTTCGTGTAGTTCATGTTGTCGGTAGGCACGAGTTCAGGCTGCAGTTTGCCGTCGGCAGTAATGACGAGTTTGCCCACGTTTTTCATCTTTGTGCCCGTTTCGAGGCGCAGCACGGGTTTGCCCTCGCTGTTGTTGATCCATTCGCCGGGCACGGTGGTGTGCTGGTGGCCGTCGAACACGGCGTCGATGCCGTGCGTCTTTTGGATAAGGGGTATGGAGTACGTCACGACGTCCTTCTCCTTATATTCGCCGAGGTGGGAAAGCACCACGACGTAGTTGGCGCCGGCAGCGCGTGCGTCGTCGGCAGCGTTTTGCACGAGTTCATAAACGCGGCTGTCCTGTAAGTCGTAGATAAACTTGCCGCTGACGGGGTCGGAGAAAGAGTAGGAGTTGGAGAGTTGTGCCGATGGTGTGAGCACGCCGATGAACGCCACCTTGCGGTTGCCGAGTTGCTTGATGACGTAGGGGCTGTGCACCAGTTTGCCCGTGCGCAGGTCGATGAGGTTGGCGCAGGTGACGGGTGCTTTGAGCATGGAGGTGAGTCGGAGCATTTGGTCTGCGCCGTAGTCGAACTCGTGGTTGCCCAGTCCCACGGCATCGTAGCCCACGAGGTTCATGAGGTCAACGATATACTCTCCCTTTGAGAGCGTGCCTTCCACACTGCCTTGCGAGAAGTCGCCGCTGGAAGTGCAAGCCACGTAGGCGGTGTCGGCGGCAACGATGGCATCGCGGTAGCCGGCAAATTTGACGTAGCCCGATACGTTGCAATGCACGTCGTTTTCAAAGAGAAGCACGATGCTCTTTTCTTGCTGTGCGGGCGGCGGTGTGGGTGTCTGCATCTGTGCAGGTGTGTCGTCGTCGGAGCAGGCTACGAGGAACATCAGCAGTACCGGCAAGAAGGCGAGCCGTGATTTGTGTGAGAAATGATGTTTGAACATAATAAAATGTTTTAGGATTATTTACACCCCTCCTACCTTAGATACAGCGTGGTACCTCTGGCGGCTTTGAGGGTGAAGGGCAGGGTGGTGCGGTACACCTTGCCCTGCGCAGCGGAGTAGTAGGCGAGGGTGAGGGGCTCGTCGGGCGTGTGGGCGTAGACTTTGAGGCGATAGAGGCCGTCGGCAAGGCTTGCCACCGTGCCCCGGCACTCGCTGCCGCACATCACCGCCAGTTCGTCGCCGTCGCCGGGCGTGAAAGGCACGGTCTCGGGCAGGCGCACGCCGATGGTTTCGGCACAGGCGTAGGGACCGCCCTCGTCGAAAGCCGGCACGAGGTCTTCGTTGGACGCGAAGTCGCCGTCGGCTATCATTTCAAAGCAATTATTCACTGTGAACACGCGCTTCAGACGGGCGGAGTAGTATTTCAGGCTGACGGCAGCATCGCCCGTATTGCCGCGCAGGAACAGAAAGCCGAAGCACTCCTGCTTCTCTGCACCGTCCTCCTTGTAGAGATAAAGGTTGCACACGCCCCGGCACTCGTTGCCCACGAAGGCGGCAATCATGTCGTCCTCCGAGGCTGTGGGCATCAGGGCGGGGCAGAGCGTCACCAACCCCATCATGCTGCACTCGTAGGCTGTCATGTCGGGAGTTTGCCAAGCGGGGCGCTCGTCCGTGCCCTGCCACTGCACCGTCCAGTGCGGTGCTGCGGGTTGCGCGCTTTCGGTCAATCCGCCAGTCGTAGGCGTTTGCGGCGTTTCGGCCGTGGCGGGCGACGCGGGGTCGTCCGACCCGCATGCCGTTGCCGCAAAGAGCGGCAAGGCAAGCAGCAGGGAATAATAGAGATGTTTTGTCAAACGGAAATTCATTGTTTGATAAGTTTGAATGAATGGCTTTCGCCGTTATACGTAATCGTTGCGATATAAACGCCCTCGGCCAGTGCGGCGGCACCCACCCAGCGGTAGTTTGTGAGCGGAGCATCGGCCGTGGCCTGATAGCGGTGCACGAGCGTGCCGCCGAGGTTGTAGACGGCGAAGGTCACCTCCGTGCCTGCGGGTGCGGCTGCCGAGAAGTCGATGAACTTGTCGAAGGGGTTAGGTCCTGCCTTGCAGCCCGCTGCGGAGGCGAAGTTGATTTGCGTGGGCGCTAAGTACGTGCCGCTTACGGCGTTGACCGTATAGCCCACGGGGCTGGCGGTCTGTGCCACGGTGGTCTCGCCGCGCAGCAGTTCCATGCGCAGGGCTTCGGCCATGTCGCCGCCGATGCTGAGGTAGAAGCGTCCGTCGGGAGCGGCAGTTGCAATGCCGCGCAGTTCGCTGCCCGCGTAGGCGGCGAGGCGGTCGCCCGGTTCAAGATCGATGCCCGTCACCTGTGCCACCATTGTCATGCTGCTTGCATAGGGGTTGCGGAACGTTTCGCCGGTCTCCGTGCCGCGCATCTGCTGCGGCGAGGCGAGGGCATACGAACCGTTGGTTTGCAGCACGGGATAGGTGAATGAGGCAGGCGTGGCTGCGGTGCGCTTCATCATGTAGCCCTCGCCGGCTTTGAGGTAGGAGAGGTTGCCGCGCCAGAGGCGGTGGCCTGCGCCATCGTCGGAGAAGATGGCAAACTCGTTTTGCGACTTGATGATGTCGCCGTCGGCGGCTTCGTCGTAGTAGTCGGCGAGTGCCTCGCTAATCGGCAGGTTGACAATGGGCGTGAAGCCGATGCCGTTCCAACCGGGCAGCAGGTTGATGGTACATTCGTCGGTCTGTTGCAGCAAGAGGCCCGAGATGCGCATAGTTTGCGGCGTTCTCACCTTTATTTTGAAGAGGTGCTTGTTGTCCACGGGGATCTTTAGATCTTCTTCTTCTTTGTATGTAACTCTATCACCCTTTATGCAAGTGACAGCCTTGCCTATATTGAAATCCAATACGGTGTTTCTGTTCTCGGGCAGGAGGAGTTTAATAACGTCGCCTAAGGTGTAGCTCTTGGTCTTGGATGGGCTCTTCACGGCGAAGGATACCCAGTTGCAGCCCGCGTGCAGCTGTATGCTCTGCTGCAAGATGTCGCCGCCCTCGATGATAAGGGGATTCTGCAGCGTGCCGTGGAGGGCATTGGCGGCAAACTTAAACACCGTGCCGGGCTTGCCGTCCTCAGTGAGCATGGCCTGATAGATAGCACCCGTGCCCGAGTCCCAAATGTAGAAGGTCAGGGGGTCTGCCGTTCCTGACGTGCCGTAGACAGTGAGGAACACGTGGCTGTCGCCTGTCACGTTGTCCACGGAGTTGTGGGCCACGCCGATACATTCCTTTCCGCAGAACACGCCCACCATATCGTCGGAGTCGGTAGAGATTTTGCCGTTGATGCGGATTTGCCCGCAAATGTTCATGGAATTTTCGCTTTTGTCCATATTAACCGACCAGTCGGGACGGATGGGGTTCACCTTGATGGTGAGGGCGAGCGGCTCTGCCACGCCGTTGTCGTTCACGAGATAGATCACCTCGTCGTAGGTGCCGGGGTTGATGCTCTGGTTGATAGAGAACGAGATGTCCTGCGAGCCGAGCGCGGTCACGTTGCCCTCAATCGGGGTCACGGTGAGCCAGTCGGGCATACCCTCGAGGCGGAAGTGACGGCGTTTGCCGCCCTTGTTGTGGATAGTGGTGGTGAACTGCATGTATTCCTTCCACTCGTATTCGAACTCCTGCTTGATTTGGTTGTTCTCCCATTTCAGGTCGTTGCGGTTCACGTAAACCCACATCATCACGGGACTGGCCATTTCGTTGCCGTTGAGGTCGGTCACGTCCTTCACGGTCACGTAGACCGTAGTGCCTTCAATCTCCTTGTCGGGAACGTCGAGGTTCACGATGAGCTGGTCGTTCTTGGCGGCGTAGCTGAACTTCACGTTCTCTTTCAGTCCGAGGTCGCGCATCGGCGCGAAGTCCTTTTTGTCGGCCAGCATGGAGACATCGCCGATGATGAGTGTGTCCACGCGGCTGGTGTAGTTGCCGAAGGGGTCCTTGTAGCGCTTGGCACTGAGCGGCGTGAAGGTAAGTTTATAAGTATTGTCCATCTGCTTTTCGCTGCGGCTGAACGGCAGCCATGCCACGAGTGCCATTTCGTCGCCGTTGGGGTTCACGTTGTAGATGTCGTTGATCACCGTAGGCGGCAGGGCGGCAGACCACAGCATCACGTCGTCGATGTTGCCCTCGAAGCGGTCGGTCACGTTGTCGGTGAAGCCGCCCTCCTCTGCTTCGGTGAGGGTGTGGCAGGCACCGATGTAGGTGCGCGGCGAACTGAAGCCGCCGAGCGAGTCGACTGCGAAGGTGGTCATTAGGGCGTTGTCCACGAAGATATTCACGAGGTTGCGCGGACGGTTCACGGTGAGGGCGTAGTGGTGCCACTGCCCGTCGCTGTAATCGCGGTCGATGCGTGCCTCATGCTTGCCGGAGCGGTAAACGGGACGGCCGTTTTCGAGACCGATATAGAACTTATTCTCCGCGTCGGTATCGGTGCTGTCCGCGCGGCCGTTGCAGAGGAGTGCCATCGTGTCGCGGCTGGCGGTCTTGAACCAGAAGGAGATGGTGTAGTCCTGCGTGGCGGTACGGCTGAAATAGCGTTCGTCGAGGTGGATGCCGTCGGCGGTGCCGTCGAGTTTCGCGCTCATGCCCTTAGGCAGCGTCCACGAGGCGGCGTTGAGCAGGGCCGTTGCACCCTGACCCTTGTCGTGGAGCGTGGTGCCCGTGCCTTCGTTCATCGGATAGCAGTCCACCAGTCCGGCTTCGTAGCCGCTGAGGCGCTTGAAGCTCATTTGGTTCAGTTCGGCAGGACCGAGCACCTTGTTCCACAGGCGTGCTTCGAGCATATTGCCCACATAGGCATCGCCCATTTCCTTGCCCGTCGGGTCGGCCGCGCCGAAGCACAGGCGACCCGTCTGCTTGTAGTCGGGAATGGTGTCGAGGTTGGCGGCGAGCGCCTTGTTGCCTTGGTAGAGCTTGAGGCGGTGCGTGCCGGCATCGTAGGTGGCGGCCAGCTGCGTGAAGCCCTTGAAGAGCAGTTGCTCATTGGAGGTGACGATGGCGGTGTCTTTGCCCAAAACAATGGCTTGCAGGCGGTTGTCGCCGGTGAGGCGCAGTGCGAAGTGCCCGTCATCGCCCGTGTGGCTGAAGAGCGTCATGTCGCGGTGCGTAGCCTCGGGATAGGCCAGCAATTCGATGGTGAAGTCCTTGTTGGAGAGGTTGCGCTTCACGTTGGTAGCGGCGTAGGTGCTGCCGTCGAAGTGGAGCGAGGTGCTCTGCGTGATTTCGCTGCTGTTGAGATAGCCCGTCACGTCGAAGTTGTTCACCTTGCTCAGATAGTTGCCGGCGATGTCTTCGCTGAATATAATCTTGATGTCGTCGGTTGCCGTAAGCACGCCGTTGGCAGGCTGCGTGTTGCCGAAGGGTGCGGGGCGGCGCGTATCCTTCACACCCGAGAGGACAGGCGTGGACGAGGTGACGAAGCCCGTGCCGTAGCGGCAGTAGGTCACGGCGCGGAGGTCGTAGAGCTGCTCCGTGGGATCGGTCTCGCCGAAGAAGCGCGCGCTGATGTAGCCGTTCGTGCCGAGCATCTCCTTCGTGCCGCCGGCAGCGGCATAGAGCGTGGAGTCGGCGTAGTAGCTGCAAATGTTCACCCAGTCCTTCTCGGGCTTGTTGGTGAGTTTGTATTGCAGTTCGATGTGGTCGAAACCGCGCTGGTTGACGTTATACTTGTCAATGCGCACGGGCAGGTAATAGCGTCCGTCTTCCTGCGGCGACTCGGTGTTCATCACCCACTTGTTTTCCGGCGTAGTGATATTGATTTCGCCCGCCGAAGGCACAAAGTGTGCGGAGATTGTGGCCTTGCTGTTCACCGTGGGATCGCAGCCCGATATGACTTGCAGGGTGAGGTCGTCGTAGTCGAAGTCCTGCCCTGCCCAAACTTCAAGCGTGCGGTAGGAAGCCTGTCCGGCAGGTATCACCATGGGATATCCGTCGGTAATGGCTTCGCCGTCGATCAGCACTTTTGCGCCCTTGGGGTTGTTGGAGAGATAGAGGTTGAAGCCCACTTGGTTCGGGTCGGGCACTTCCGCCTCGTTGGTGAAGCGCAGGTTGAAGATGGCAGGTTTGTCGATTGGCACATTGCTCACGCTGCGTTGCTCCACGTGGATTACGGGTTTCTCTACCTGCTTCGTCTTTGCATTTATCACTGTACTGCTGTTATAATACTTAGGCTTGTACTCATCTTCATAGGGGCAGCAGGTAGCACCGCCTACCGTGCGGAACACGATGCCGGAATAATATCGCGCATTTTTATCGTAAAACGAGGCAGCACCTCCGTTGTCGACCTCATCGTGTATATCCTGCATATAGCGGTCATACTCGTCGGTCTCCGCCGCCCAACCATTTTTAACATAGGAAGCGAGTGTATCGTGCTCCTCGACAGTGCGGTACACGTCCACCGTCAGATTGCTACGGCGGTTGGCACTTAGGGTATAGCTGATTGTGCGGCTGCGCGATGTAGTGTAAGAGCCGTTTGAAGGATTGCCGCAATTCATCTCTAATACCGGGATGAGACTCAGACTCAGTTTGTATCCGAAAAATTCCAGTTCAAAGCCTTTCGTTATATCCTTCCAAGCAGAACTCCGTTTGTCAAATTTCTTCATCCATTTGCTAATGAACCCTAAACCGCTCAAAGAAGGCAATTCCGCTTTCAGGGCCGTTGGCGTGATGACATACCTCGAGGTATTGACATCGCCTTGGTAGGTTTCAGAATAACTGATCGGCGCTTCGCCGCTAAACGAAATAGTGTTGATTTTCTCGGATACACAGACTTTCTCCATTTCGTTCTGAGCAAGGAAACCAATCCAAGTCATGATGCTTTTATTGATATTGTACACCTTGTCATAACGCGTCTCTGACTGATAATTATCTGGTTCGATAATCATATAGCTTACGGTGTCGCAAGTGGTGTTGTAAGTCAGAATGGAGTCTTCACCAGCTACAACTATTGAGTTAAGACTGCCGAAATCTTTATCTCCAACGGGCTTGCAACTCCAATATACTGGTGCTTTCAGTTTCTCTGCCATTTGCTTGGCTTCTGCGTGAGTGCCAGTGAAGAGCAGTTGGTCACGCTGCGCAACCAAGTTGGGAATCAAGGTCTTTTCAATATAATAGCCGGTATAGACGAAATCTGTGGTAATGTCGTTCCCCACATTGTAACTCTCATCGCTCACCAAATAGTATTTGTTACCATTCTCTGCAACGGAAGAACTTATCACTTTCAGGGTTTTGCCCAATTCGCTACCGCGCATCTGCTGATACATCTTGTCGTCGATAGCACGGACGCTCAACATCGGCGTAATAACCATAGCCTGCATTGCGCCGATATATACGTCAGCGTCTTTACCGACCATAGCTTGCGAACTGCTGGTGGAGATATCGGTAGAGGTTGATATCTTAAGCGTAGTGTTCTTGTCTACATGATAGCCCGAAATGAGATCAAGGTTATAACCAGCTGATTTATTGGTATTGTAATAATCGCCGTATACAGCTGGTGCGGCAGTCACACCGGAAAATTTGTTAAATCCCCCTCCGGAGGTAAGGCCAACTTTTATTCCAGCTTTTATATCTAAATTATACTTGTAGGAATAACTATAAGAGGCACCTTGCTTTAAAGTTGATTTACTACCCGAACCGGGAGGATCGCGCAAAATATCCAACAGGCAGGCATTAGGCTCGCTGGTAATGATCTTACCGCCGGGCTTCTGCTTGCCGCCCAGTACATAGGCACGAAGCACATCGGACTCAATCGTGCGGTTTTCTAACGTTGCAGAAATGGAAAAACTGCGTAAGGCATCGGTACCCGTTTGCGTGTAGGTCACATTGGTGACAGGTACCTGTATCTTGCTCTTGCCGAGGCTGTCCAGTGTTACAGTTACATCTTTGTTCTCTGCATAGAAACCATTATGCACCTTCACTTTCGTGCCTGCCAACGGACTGGAAGAGTATTTGCCAAGAACATCGTTGTTATAATAGTAGTCCTCGTGCGCCGAAACTTCAAAGGCATAGAAGTCGCCGGCTTGGAACACGGGATAACCGAAGGTATAGGTCTTGGCATTCGCATCATAGAGCGGCACGGTGGCTTTGTTGCCAGCCATATTGGCGGCATCGTACTTCAGCATACCGAAATAGCCCTGTTTGTCGAAGTTTATTTGCTTGTAGGTGATCTTTGCTTCGCTGCGATAGATGCGGTCGTAGAGGGCGTTGTAGCTGACGGTGTCGGTCAGGGTGTCTTTATCTGCCACGTAGGTTGCCGTGGAGTCTACCAGCTCGAGGGCGCCCGTGAGGTCGAGCGTCTCGCCCACTTTGCCCTCCTGGAAGAGCGTGGTGTAGCCTTCGGCGGAAGCCTCTACCACCTTGTATTGCACGGGATAGAGTTCGGCGATGTATTCGCCCGTCTGCTCGTTGGGGCGAATGATGATGCGGTGGCGCTCATAGTCCACGGTGTTGCTGTAAGCCGCGTTGAGGTGGGTGAACTCCTTGTGGCGCGTGCGCACCTCGTCGTCCAGTTGGTCTTTCACAATCCAAGAGGTGTTGTCGCCCTCGAGCTGAAGCACGAGGCGCAGGCTGTCGCCGAGGTTGTTGGTCGAGAGGGAGCGGCCGAGGGGTTTGCCGCCTTCGGTCATGCCGCCCACCATGCGTCCCATGAGTTTCACCTTGGTCTCGTCCCAGAAGCGCACCTCATAGACGGGACGCTCGAAGTTGTAGTATTTGTCGCCCTCCTCGTCGAGCAGGTAACCGTTGTTCATAAAGGTGTGCCCGTCCTTGACGACCTGTACGGTGTTTACGCCGCGCGGCACGTAAAACTCAAACTCGCCCTGTTCGTTGGTGGTAACGGCCTTGCCGTTGCGCTGCAATTCGCTTCCGTTGATGAGGAAGCTGGCATGGCGCACGGGAATGCTCGAACCTTCGTAGAGCACCGTACCGCTCAACATATAATAAGAGGTGAGGTCGAAGTTGTAGTTGTTCTTCTCGTAGTTCGTACCATCGAAGGTGACGCTGATGCCGCCGTCGGGCGAGAACTTCTGCCCCGTGGCCGACTGTGGCGTTAGGGTGTATGTGGTTTCGCCTTGGACAGGCAGACCGCTGATGCGGTAGTAACCCGTCTCGTTGGTGAGGCCTTTGTACCAAAGTTTGTCTGTGCCCAATCCGTTATCTGAAGCCATGCCTCCTTTCAGGTCTTTCTCTTCGCAGTTATAATAAGTTTTACCGTCTATTACTTGCGTGCCCATATCGGTACGCCTGCGATATACGATACCGTCCATATGCTGCACATCGTATTCGCCGTGTTTGGTATAGTCGGCTATGCGCTTGCTCAAGGGATTGCTGGCACTGAAATCGTGTTCGTCGAAACGCCAGTAAAGCATCAACCCATTCTCTGATCCGCCCAGGATGCGCGAATAGTTCTGCTTGATTTCCGAAGGCGAAAGTGCCCTGTTCCACAGGCGTACATCATCATACACGCACCTGCCGTGCATCAGATAATTATCTAATGCAATGAGTTGTCGATTGTTGAGGAATGTTGCTTCGCCACCAAGCTCCAGATAGGCAGGCTGACCAGTGCCAGCGGGCTTCACCGTGCTCTTCATCAATGCATTGATCTCACCATTTAGATAAATCTTAATACTATCGGTACCTGCATCGTATGTTGCCGTAAGATGATAGAAAGTTTTGGAATAGATATCTTCCCCCGCAGATGCCAAAACGGATTCCCCTTCGCTGCCGCGCACTTTGAAAGATTTACTATATCTAAAGGTATTATACCATTCATGAGGTTGAAGTTGCAACTTATAATCTCCGAAGCGAAAGAGTGTTATCTCGTTTCTAATATCTTGCGGCTTCACCCACATTTGAACCGTGAAACTCTGGGGTTGGGGCGTTGTGTTTTCGCTGGCTAAATAGTAGGACGTTGCATTAGCCGCAGTGCCGTCTAAGATGGCAACTTTATTACCATCAACCAGAGACTCCCCATCCACCACGACTTCCACATTAGGCACGCCGTTGCCGTCGGGGAAGCGCACGTAGCCATCCACGGTACCCGTGGCAGAGGCATAGCCGTAGCAGGTGTTGCTAATGTTTTCAATCACCGTGGCATTGCACTCGCAAATCGCCTTTACGCGATATTCGTAGAGCGTGCCCGGCGTGATGCGTGTGTCGGTGTAGAACTGTTCGGTAAGGTTAGAGGCAACAACCTGCCATGTCTCGCCATATAGCGTGTACTTGCGGCGCTCCAAGGTGTAGCGGTCAATAGTGCCGCCGTCAGCTCCCCATTGAAGATTTACCTTGTTGCTGTAATAACCGCGAGAGGCTTGCAGGTTTTCCACCTTTCCCGCAGAGTCATAATAGAACTTATCCTTAATATGATAAGTTTCCAAACTCCAATCCATGACGTGCAGCCTGGTTAACTGCCCAGATCCTTCTTGAGGCACGCACCACAATTTGAAATCCTTGTATTGCATGCAGGGGCGTTCCAGCAGTACCTCTATAGAGTCGCCCGAGAGCAAATCTTCAAGGCTGATGTCTTGGCTGAATTCTGCCGTCTTTTGGTTGCCCTCGGCATCTTTATAAAGGCCTTGATAGTTTAACACCCATTTGGCAACCTCTTCGTTCCAAATAACATCTACATACGCTTTTTTACCTCTTATAGAAGTCGAATCTTTTAGACTTATGTTTTCCTTCGGAACCAAGAAAAGTGCCGTATGGTTTTTATCCCAATCCTTCGATTTGTTGAGTACGGGAGAGTAATAAGTAGGGGTGATGAAACCATAGGTGTAGAGCAGGGTAAGCGAATCGGTTGCCCAACCCCTATTGCTCCATATCTGCGAAGAACTACGCGCTATGCGATAATAAGCCTTCGGGTAATCGGTATTCCAATCTGAACTTTTTTTATTGTAATGCTGCAGCAACACATTAGAAGAATCTTTAAGCGTGTATTCTGCCTCGCCGTTTTCAAGAGTAAAAGTCCCGATAGACTCTGCATCTGAAAAGTCGGGACTGAAAGCGCGTTCCACCTCCACAAAGTCAATATTGTCCCAAATATCCTTGCCTTCCGGGCGGTCTATCGTAAATTTCAGATTGACAGAACCCTGATTGTCAAACGCCATGACCGGAGCTTCCGCAAACTTAATCTGCCGATAAGAAGGAATATAGGCATAAGGAGCCGACTCCGTGAGCGTGGGATTGCTTCCCGAATTGTACTTATAGTTCCCCTTGATCTTGAAATTATAGTATTCCTTGTCGGCATCAAGATAGATGGTGCCGAAGTTGTTGGCGGGCGTTTCGGTAACGGCCATCGTTCTCTGCGGTCCTCTGATGCTATCTTCATTCCAGGTACACGAGATATTGCCCGTAAGGCTTTGGGTGGTGTAATAATTCACGGCGATCTTGTTGGGATGCAGGTCGTCGGTAGAGAGCATCGGGTCTAAAATATTGATAATCGTCTCCTGTTCCGCAATGGTAAAAGTCATAGTTGATAGCAGGCGGTTGGGATTATCGCTTGCGCCGGAACATTCATAACGGGCAATAAGCTGAACATCTGTTGCACCTGCCATTTCCACAGGCGCGAACCATTCCAATTCGGCAGACACCTGTCCGCTGTGCACCTTATTGTTAATCCAACAGGCGGTCTGCTGCGTATCGCTACTGCTCAACGTATAGTTGGACGAACCACGGAACGTGTTATTTTTCTTGGAGGTGAAAGTGCCAGAATAACCATTTGTGACGATTACTGTGCCTTTCAAGGCCTGAATACCGCACCAAAGCGCATCTGCTTCTTTGTTGTTATCATAATCATGGGCATATCCAGAGGTGCCGTGATTGATGACATTCTTTGCCTCGTCATCGTCATATGAAGAACCTGAACGCAAAAATAGCAGTGATTCTACTTTTTGGTTCTTGTTAGCATCGGTGTACTTTGCTATAACAGTCAGTTTTTCCACATAATAATGCCGACTACCCCAGTCGTCGAACATGATTTTCATCTTGATTGACGACTGCGAACTGCCTTGATAGGCCATCATCGCACCTTCTTTGTTAATGAAGTCCTCAGCAAAGGTTGCCACAGGCAGGCAAAGCAGCCATAGGAATAGGCTGATACGCCATAATGATGTGTTGATACGTTTCATAGTATATATGTTTTAATGTTTTTATGTTTTTATTTTATCCAGATTTTCTTGCCGCCCGCTATGGCAGTAGGGGCGTTTTGCAAAACGCCCCAACTGTAAATTTTAGGTGGGAATTTATAGAACCCGCCTTTATTTTATCCAGATTTTCTTGCCGCCGGCAATGACAATGCCGCGCGTGTGGGCGGCGGCGCGGCGGCCGTCGAGGGCGTAGCGCGGCGCGGGGGTGAGGGCGGCACGCACCGGCGTGAGCGGAGCGGGCAGAGCCGTCGTCGTGTCGTCGCCGTGGCGCACCAAGGCACGCGTGAGCGATAACTCTTCGGCTGCGGTGAAGTAGCAGCGATAGCCCTTCGACGTGACGGCGGGGCTGTCGCTGATGAACCAGAACTTATCGTTCTGAATGTAATAGCTAAAAGTGGGCAAGTCGGCGCGGTCGTAGCAGCCCGTCATCTCGATGACGTAATCGTCGGGCGTGGAGACGCGGACTGGCGCGATGCCTGCCTGAATGGTCTTATCGGTGAACGTGTAGCGCGAAAGGGCCTTGGCAGTCTCGGACACCCAAAGCAGGTAAGGAGTGCCGGCTTGCAGCGTGCCCGAGGGGAGCACGTTGCCAAACGAGAGCGTCACATAGGCATCTTCGTCCCGCACGGCTTTGAGCTGCTCGAGGTAAAGACCCGTGCTGCCGAAAGCGGCGTGCAGTTCGTCGGCCGAGAGCGCGAAGGGGGCGAGGAGCGTGTTCCAGGAATTAAGCAGCATCGTGCGCCGCCACACCACCGTGGGAAAGGTGCGCCCGTGGCAGAGGGCGAGGAGCGAGGACTGGTGCGCGGACAGTTCGTCCAGCACCAAAGTGCCGCCCAAGGCGTCGAACCCGAGCGGCTCGGGCAGGCGGTCGGCCGCGGCTGCCGCCCATTCGCCCTTGCCGTTGAGGTCGGAGAGGAGCAATGCGCCTTTGAAATAGTCAGTGCCTGCGGCAATGCCCAAGTCGGTGGGCTGCCGGGTGTAATCGCTGAACAGATAGTAGCAAAGCGTCACTTCGGGATTTGTTTCCGCGGCAATCATCGGCGCGATGCGCACGCCCGTGAGTCCTGCCGGGAAACGGTTGGCTGGGCTCACGCAGAGGCAGCGGTCAAAGCGCTCCGCCTGCTCCGTGCCGGTATAATCCAGATAGATGCCCGCGAGGGAGGGCGGCGTGTCGGCCACGGACGTATAGCCCGTGAGGGTGAAACTGCCATAGTTGGCGCAGTCGCTCACGGCGGTTGCCCCCATACAGATGCCGCTTGCCAAGACATCGCTCAACTCGGTTTCCTCCGCCGTTGGGGCAGTGAGGGCAAACGAGCCGCGATTCACGCAGCGCATCACCGCGCTGCCGCTTGCGAAGCAGATGCCCGCGGCATTGACGTCGGCATTGTCCTGAATGGTGAAGTCCATAGCGCTCAGGCAGTCGGTGACGATGCCGCCCGCCTGTGCGCAGATGCCGCCGGCGTGGCGCTTGGAGGTGTCGTCGGTGATGCCGTCGCTGCCGACGACGATGCGGCCGCGCGCGCTGCAAAAGCCCGCGTCGCCTGCCACGGCTCCGGCGATGCCGCCGATGTAGGCGTTGTGGCCGTCGGCGTGCTCGATGACAACGTTCTCCGCCGTGCAGAAAGCGATGTTGCCGTTTCCGCCGATGGCCCCGGCGATGCCGCCGATGTAGCCGCTCTGGTAGGCGGCGGACGAACTGCCGCCTGCGCTGGTCTTGAATATCTTGATTTTGCTGTCGCGCACGGTGCAGTCGGTCACGGCCGTGCCTTCGGTGTAGGCGTAGCCGCAGAGAATGCCGGCGCGGCATACGGTTTCGGCAATGTAGGCATCACATATATATATATTGTGTAGCAAGCCGCCGATGCCTACCGCTCCAAATAGTCCCGTGTAGCGCAGAAAGTCCACGCCCTTGCTGCTGTTGTCGATATAAAGTCCGCTCACGGTATGCCCGTCGCCGTCAAACGAGCCACAGAAACTGTGCACATCGTCGTCAGGATTGGCGCGGCTGCCTATGGGCGTCCATTGCCGCAGGCTGCCGGCAGCGCCGCCCTCCGCGGCGGCAAGCACGCCGCTGTTGAGCACGATGTCGTTTTTCAAGATAAAACACTTGCCGGCAAACGTCTCCTCCGTTTCGTTCACGAGGTAGGCGATGTTGGCCAACTGCTGCGCGTCGGTCACCTGATAGGGGTCGTCCGCCGAGCCCGTACCCGCGGAGCATATCTCCGTCGGTTCGTCGGTGGGATAAGTCCACGCCTCCACGTCCTGCGCTGCGGCAGGAAGCGCGGACAGGAGCATTGAAAGCAATATCTGTATGGGAATGCGCATAATCTTTTTGTTTGTGATGGCGTATGCATGCGCCCAGTTAATAATTTCTCAGTGATCTTCCCTTACGACCTAAACCACTCCCAGGCCTCGTCGGAGATTTGCTTCTTGTTTGTGGCTGGGTCTGGCGTGCTGGGATTGTCCTTTGAGTCGCCGCCGCTCGATATTGAGCCGCCCCCGCCCGTGGAGCCCGAAAGCAAAATGCGGCTTTCGGGAAACAAATCAGTGATGCGCATTGCGGGCGGCGCGTACTGCTTTTTACTGCTCTGCTTCATATGGGAAACGTTGTTTTTCATATAAGACATCCATGCAAATTTATCAAAAAGCCTATAAACACTTTATTACAAAAAAGCCGTCAACGTGAAAAATTGTTTTATTGACGATTGATTTTGTTGCATTGACGATTGTAAGGCCTATAAAACATTATGCAAAAAGGACATTCCCTTTTTTAGGGGAATGTCCTTGCAGTTGACGCACATCATGCGCCTGGGTTATGTGGTAGTGGTATTGGTCGTTTCACCCCCCCCGTATTGGCTGGGGAGCATGCCTTTTACTTTGAGGAATGAACGCTTGAAAGTGGAAAGCGAATTAAAGCCGCTGCGGCTCGCCACGTCGGAAAGTTTTGGACGCTCCGTAGGCGGCAGGGCATCGATGATGGAGCATGCCTCCGTGATGCGGAATTCATTGACAAAGTCGTAAAACGACTTGCCGATGTCGCGGTTGAGCACAGTGGTGAGGTAGGTGCGGTTGATGTGCATCTCCTGTGCGAGGTCGGAGAGCGTGAGTTTGGGGTTGAGATAAGGCTTGCGCTCTTCCATGAGGCGAAGAAGTTCTTGCGACAAGGGCGTTTCGTGCGCCGCTGGTGCCTCTGCGGGGTAGTTTTCGGGCGCAAGGCTGGCGAGTTCTGGTGCTTTGGCGGGTTCTGCCGCTTGTAAAGGCTCTATGGCAGCGGCTTCCATGCCTACAGAAACCTCTAAGCCAGAAGGCAGCAGCGTGTCGCAGCCGCTGGGATGGAGAATCAGCACGCGGTGGCGGCGCGCATAGAGGTTCACCACGCCCCAAATCACCATGTTGATGAGGCAAAACAGGCACTCGCCTGCCCAGGAGGGGTCGCTGAATGCTGCGAGGTACGCCACGCACAGCACAAAGTAGCCGCCTGCGCACAGCACCACCCATTGCACATCAATGTTTTCGGTATAAGAATAGTTGGCTTTAAGATATTTGCCGTGCCGCCACGCAAAAATTGCCACCAAAAGCATTGTGACAAGGCTAATCCCGGCAGCAAAGAGGCCAGCAAGAAATATTATGCCCCGCTGCGGCTGCAATAAGTAAGCAATCAGGAACGCCGCCTGCATGAGGCAACACCCTACAATAAACTTCCACTTCAGTCTGCCTGGCCGCGTCCCCTCGTAGAACAGGCTACACGCCAAGGGCACGAGGCAAAGGTCGGCGAGGCTAACGATATCGTCCACCATAGGATTGCCCGAAAGTTGCGGGAAGAGAAACACGGCATCTTTCAGGTAGCCCAGCGATTGACAGAGGGAGAAGACAAACACGAGCCTAAGCAGTCTGCCCCTGCGGCGCAGGGGAAAGAAATAATAGGTCCAGTAGAAGAAGAAAAAGGTGCTGAATCCGCGCAGATAATGCGCCAGAGCTTCTATAATAGGCATAAGTGTTTTCCGATAGTGCGGTTGCGAAATTACGCAAAAATTAGCATCCGTCCGACTGTCTTGCCCACTTTTTTGTTTGCCCGGGGTCCTGGCGGCGCTCGGGCAAAGCTGGTGGGTTGCACGCGCTCGCGCGTATATATAATATTGTGTAGGAAGCCGGGGCGCGGGCGCGGCGCACGGCGCGCCTGAGGCACTTTTTGACCTTTCTCTTATAAGATACGCCAAAAAAATCGGTTATTGCGCTTTGCGGTTTACAATGTAAGTTCGTAAATTTGCACAATTACATATTGTCGGCTGCGCTCGGCATAATCCAAGTAAACTTGGCTTCTGCCCTCGCTTGCACGTCAATTACACATAGTCGGCAGCACTCAGCAGTAGGGGCGTTTTGCAAAACGCCCGCCTATGTACGCTTGCACGCCATTGAAAGTAAGCTGCAAAACGCGCCCCCCCGGAAAAACACTCGCGCTGATGCCGCACGCGGCATCGCGGTATATTCGACCACATAATGCCAAAAGGTATGGAACCATTTTACCAAGCACATTCTTTCCTCCTTGAACACGTCAACGCTCCCGTGCGCCGTTCGCTGATGGACACGATTGACTGGAGCTACCGCCTGATTGGCATACGCGGCCCGCGTGGCGTGGGGCGCACCTCGTTTCTGCTGCAATATGCACAGGAGTATTTCGACAACCGCCTGCGACAGTGCCTCTACATCAACCTCAACAACTTCTATTTCCAAAGCCGCGGCATCGTGGACTTTGCCGGAGAATTTGTGGAGCAGGGAGGCACGGTGCTGCTGCTCGACCAGGCGTTTAAGTTGCCCAACTGGCGCGAGCAGCTATGCGAGTGCTATCATAAATATCCGTATCTGCGCATCGTGTACACCACCACCTCCGTCTTCCCCGACGAAGGCGGCGACGACTCGGAACTCTCCAAGATTAGCCACACCTACGTGCTCCACGGATTTTCTTTCCGCGAGTACGTGAACCTCAAATGCGGCCTGCAGCTCAAAGCCTACACGCTCGACGAACTGCTCTTCTCGCACAAGCAAATCCTGAAATCTATCATTCCGAAGGTACACCCGTGGAAACTCTTCGGCGACTACCTGCGCTTCGGATATTATCCCTTCTTCCTCGAAAACCACAACTTCACCGAAGCCCTCCTCAAAGCGATGAACAATATGATCGAGGTGGACATTCTCTTTAACAAGCAGGTGGAGCTGAAATACCTCTCGCGCATCAAGAAACTGCTCTATCTCCTCGCCATCGACAACGGCAACGCGCCCAACGTGAGCCGGCTCGCAGAGGAAATCGGCACATCGCGCGCCACGGTGATGAACTACCTGAAATATCTCGAAGAGGCACGACTCATCAATATGGTGTATCGCGAGGGCGACTCCATGGCCAAGAAGCCTACCGTGATTTATATGCACGATGCCAACCTGATGTATGCCATCGAGACACCGCAGATGGACGAGCAGAGCATTATGGAAACCTTCTTCGTCAACTCCCTCTGGCGGCACCACTCCGTGAAGAAGGGCAGGAGAAAGGGATTTTTCAATATCAACGAGGGCACGCATATCTGCGTCTGCGACCGCCCGCGACATGTGCGACAGGGTGAGGATATCATCTATGCCAAATACAACATAGAACTCGGCCGCGAGCAGGAGATACCGCTTTGGCTCTTTGGATTTTTGTATTAAAAATGATTATGCTTCCTTAAATGCGTCCCGCAGAAGAAAAATATATCAGCCTTTTGACCGATTTCGGGTTTAAGCGCATCTTCGGCAAGAAGCCCAACAAGATGCTGCTCATCGACTTCCTCAACGCCCTCTTCGATGGCGAGCAGGTGGTTCGTGACGTGACGTACCTCAACAGCGAGCACGTGGGCGACGTATATGCGGAGCGCAAGGCAATCTTCGACGTATATTGCGAGAACGAGCGCGGCGAGAAATTCATCGTGGAGATGCAGAACGCCTACCAGACGTATTTCAAGGACCGCTCGCTCTACTACGCCACCTTCCCCATCCGCGAGCAGGCGCCTAAAGGTTCCGCGTGGGACTTTCAGCTGCAGCACGTCTACGTGGTGGCTTTGCTCAACTACGATTTGCAGGAGGCCGCCTTCGCCGAGGAGGACATACACCACGATGTGGGGCTGCTTGACAAGAAGACGCACCGCGTGTTCAACGACAAACTCACCTTCAAGTACGTTGAAATCGCAAAATTCGACAAGCCGCTCGAGAGGTTGGAGACGTGCTACGACAAGTGGCTCTTTGTTCTGAAAAACCTCTCGCGTCTGGAACGCCAGCCCAAGGAGCTGCGCGACAAGGTGTTCGACCGCGTGTTCAAGGAGGCGGAAATCGCGCATTTCACCCCTGCAGAACTTCGCCATTACGAGGACAGCCTCAAAGCATTCCGCGATGTGAAGAACTGTATCGACAGCGCGGAGGAGAAAGGCAGAGCGGAAGGACGAGAAGAGGGTCGTGCCGAAGGTCGTGCCGAAGGAATTGCAATCGGCGTTGATCAGGCAAAAATAGAAATAGCACGCAGAATGCTTGCCAAAGGTTTCAGTGTGCCTGATATATGCGAAGCCACCGGGCTTTCGGAGGCAGTACTATCGTCGTTGTCTTAAATTTCTCGTAATGATTATGCGTCCCGCAGAAGAAAAATATATCAGTCTTTTGACCGATTTCGGGTTTAAGCGCATCTTCGGCAAGAAGCCCAACAAGATGCTGCTCATCGACTTCCTGAACGCCCTCTTCGACGGCGAGCAGGTGGTCCGTGACGTGACGTACCTCAACAGCGAGCACGTGGGCGACGTTTATGCGGAGCGCAAGGCAATCTTCGACGTATATTGCGAGAACGAGCGCGGCGAGAAGTTCATCGTGGAGATGCAGAACGCCTACCAGACGTATTTCAAGGACCGCTCGCTCTACTACGCCACTTTTCCCATCCGTGAGCAGGCACCGAAAGGCTCCGCGTGGGACTTTCAGCTGCAGCACGTCTACGTGGTGGCTTTGCTCAACTACGATTTGCAGGAGGCTGCCTTTGCCGAGGAGGACATA
Organism: Bacteroidales bacterium; assembly: GCA_022784065.1. Classification (GTDB taxonomy): domain Bacteria; phylum Bacteroidota; class Bacteroidia; order Bacteroidales; family Bacteroidaceae; genus Alloprevotella. The sequence goes on from JALFUO010000099.1 coordinate 37,211, forward strand.
CACCACGACGTGGGGCTGCTCGACAAGAAGACGCACCGCGTGTTCAACGACAAGCTCACCTTCAAGTACGTTGAAATCGCCAAGTTTGACAAGCCGCTCGACAAGTTGGAGACGTGCTACGACAAGTGGCTCTTTGTTCTGAAAAACCTCTCGCGCCTGGAACGCCAGCCCAAGGAGCTGCGCGACAAGGTGTTCGACCGCGTGTTCAAGGAGGCAGAAATCGCGCATTTCACCCCTGCCGAGCTCCGCCACTACGAGGACAGCCTCAAAGCCTTCCGCGATGTGAAGAACTGCATCGACAGCGCGGAGGAGAAAGGCAGGGCGGAAGGTCGTGCGGAAGGTGAACGCGCCAAAGCCATAGAAATCGCCAAGCATTTGTTGGCGATGCATCTGCCTATGGAGAGCATCACGAAAGCCACCGGGCTTTCATCTGCCGACATCGCCGCTTTACAATAAAAAATATATCTAACCATATATACTTACTTATAAAATAATTATGGCAAACAAAAAGTTTATCACTTGTGATGGCAACCAGGCCGCTGCGCATATCGCGTATATGTTCTCGGAAGTTGCTGCCATCTATCCCATTACGCCCTCTTCGCCTATGGCAGAGCACGTAGACGAATGGTCAGCCCAAGGCCGCAAGAACCTCTTCGGCGACACGGTGAAAGTACAGGAGATGCAGTCGGAAGGCGGTGCCGCCGGCGCCGTGCACGGTTCGTTGCAGGCAGGTGCGCTCACCACAACCTTCACCGCCTCCCAGGGCTTGCTGCTGATGATTCCCAACATGTACAAGATTGCCGGCGAGTTGCTGCCCTGCGTGTTCCACGTTTCGGCCCGCACCCTTGCAACGCACTCGCTCTGTATCTTCGGCGACCACGGCGACGTCATGGCTTGCCGCCAGACAGGCTTTGCCATGCTCTGCGAAGGCTCTGTGCAGGAAGTCATGGACCTTTCGGCCGTGGCCCATCTCGCCGCCCTCGAAAGCCGCGTGCCGTTCATCAACTTCTTCGACGGCTTCCGCACCTCCCACGAGTATCAGAAGATTGAGGAGATGGATATGGAAGACATCCGCCCCCTCGTGCCGATGGACAAGGTGAGCGAGTTCCGCAGCCGCGCCCTCACGCCCGAGCACCCCGAAGCGCGAGGTATGGCCGAGAACCCCGAAACGTTCTTCGCGCACCGCGAGGTATGCAACGAATACTACGATGCCGTGCCCGCCATCGTTGAGAAATACATGGCTGCCGTGAGCAAGATTACAGGCCGCGAGTACAAACTCTTCTCCTATTACGGCGCAGAAGACGCCGAGCGCGTCATCATCTGCATGGGCTCCGTGACCGAGGCCGCCCGCGAGGCCATCGACCACCTCAACGCCAAGGGCGAAAAGGTCGGTATGGTCAGCGTGCACCTCTATCGCCCGTTCTCGCCCAAGCACCTCCTCGCCGCCGTGCCCAAGACGTGCAAGCGCATCGCCGTGCTCGACCGCACGAAAGAACCCGGCGCTAACGGCGAGCCGCTCTACCTCGACGTGAAGGACGCTTTCTACAACGAGGAGAACCGTCCCCTCATCGTGGGCGGACGCTACGGCCTCGGCTCTTGCGACACCACGCCCACAATGATTATCTCCGTCTACGAAAACCTCGCCCTCAACGAGCCGAAGGACCACTTCACCGTGGGCATCGTGGACGACGTGACGTTCCGCTCCCTGCCCCTCGAAAAGGAAATGGCACTCGGCGGCGAAGGCATCTTCGAAGCCAAGTTCTACGGCCTCGGCGCAGACGGTACGGTGGGTGCCAATAAGAACTCCGTGAAGATTATCGGCGACAACACCGACAAGTATTGCCAGGCTTACTTCTCCTACGACTCGAAGAAGTCGGGCGGCTTCACCTGCTCGCACCTCCGCTTCGGCGACACGCCCATCCGCTCTACCTATCAGATTAAGACCCCGAACTTCGTGGCTTGCCACGTTCAGGCATATCTGCACATGTACGACGTGCTGCGCGGCCTGCGCGACAACGGCACCTTCCTCCTCAACACCATCTGGGAAGGCGAGGAGTTGGCAAAGAACCTGCCCAACAACGCCAAGCGCTACTTCGCCGAGCACAACATTACGGTCTACTACATCAACGCCACGAAGATTGCACAGGAAATCGGCCTCGGCAACCGCACGAACACCATTCTCCAATCGGCCTTCTTCCGCATCACGGAAGTGATTCCCGTGGACCTCGCCGTCGAGCAGATGAAGAAATTCATCGTCAAGTCGTATGGCAAGAAGGGCGAGGACGTTGTGAATAAGAACTATCAGGCCGTTGACCGCGGCGGCGAGTACAAGCAACTCGCCATCGACCCCGCTTGGGCCGCGCTTCCCGAGGACGAGCAGATTGTTCGCGACGAACCCGCCTTCATCTCCGACCTCGTGCGCCCCATCAACGCCCAGAACGGCGACCTCCTGCCCGTCAGCGCCTACAAGGTGAGCATCGACGGCACTTGGCAGCAGGGCACTGCCGCCTATGAGAAGCGCGGCGTGGCAGCCTTCGTGCCGACTTGGAACTCTGAAAACTGTATCCAGTGCAACAAGTGTTCCTTCGTATGTCCCCACGCTGCCATCCGTCCGTTCGTCCTCGACGAGGAAGAACTCAAAGGCTTCTCTGCCCCCACGCTCGAAATGAAAGCACCCGCCACGTTGAAGGGCATGCACTTCCGCATGCAGGTAGACGTGTTGGACTGCCTCGGTTGCGGCAACTGCGCCGATGTCTGCCCGGGTATGCGCGGCAACAAGGCGCTCACCATGGTGCCCCTCGAAGGCGAACTGCCCGAGGCCGACAACTGGGATTACTGCGTGAAGCAGGTGGGCACGAAGCAGGACAAGGTAGACGTGAAGCTCAACCCGAAGAACTCGCAGTTCGCCACCCCGCTCTTCGAGTTCAGCGGCGCTTGCTCCGGTTGCGGCGAAACGCCCTACGTGAAACTCGTCAGCCAACTCTTCGGCGACCGTCAGATGATTGCCAACGCCACGGGTTGCTCCTCTATCTATTCCGGCTCTATCCCCTCCACGCCCTACACCACCAACGAAAAGGGCCAGGGTCCCGCTTGGGCTAACTCGCTCTTCGAGGACTTCTGCGAATTCGGCATGGGTATGGTACTCGCCAACAAGAAGATGCGCGCCCGCATCCAGGCTCTGCTCGAAGAGATGATTGCCAGCGACCACGCTCCCGAGGCTTACAAGGAAGCCGCCAAGGAATGGATTGCCGCTCAGAACGATGCCGAAGGCAGCCGCGCGGCAGCCGAAAAACTCGTGCCGTTTATCCATGAGAGCGCAGCCAAGGGTTGCCCCGCTTGCAAGCAACTCGAAGAACTCACGCACTTCCTCACCAAGCGCAGCCAGTGGATCATCGGCGGCGACGGCGCAAGTTACGACATCGGCTACGGCGGTCTCGACCACGTGCTTGCCAGCGGCGAGGACGTAAACATTCTCGTGCTCGACACGGAGGTTTACTCCAACACCGGCGGCCAGGCTTCCAAGGCCACGCCTATCGGTGCCATCGCACAGTTTGCTGCCAGCGGCAAGCGCGTCACGAAGAAAGACCTCGGCCTGATGCAGGCTACTTACGGCTACGTATACGTGGCACAGGTGGCTATGGGCGCCGACCAGGCACAATGCCTCAAAGCCATCAAGGAAGCCGAGGCTTACCACGGTCCTTCGCTCATCATCGCCTACGCCCCCTGTATCAACCACGGCTTGAAGATTAAGGGCGGCATGGGTCGCAGCCAGGAAGAAGAACGCCGCGCCGTTGAATGCGGTTACTGGCACCTCTGGCGCTACAATCCCGCTCTGGCCGATGAGGGCAAGAATCCCTTCACCCTCGACTCTAAGGAGCCCGATTGGAGCAAGTTCCAGGACTACCTCGCAGGCGAGGTGCGCTTCCTCTCTCTGAAAAAGGCATTCCCCGCCGAGGCCGACGAACTCTTCGCCGCCACGGAGGCTGCTGCCAAGAAGCGTTACCAGAGTTATGTGCGCAAGACTCAGGAAGATTGGAGCCTCTAACCTCCGTCTGATTCCATAACCCACTTTTCGGCGGGCGCGGCAAATCAATGCTGCGCCCGCCTGCGTTTTTATACCCCAGCATAAAAGCGAAGCGCATTAAAAGACAAAATATCCTGCATTATCTCCCATTATTTGCAAGTATCACGTAATAAAATTATCTTTGCATCATATTGGCTTTAATACCTTAAAATATATATGAAAAACTATTTACGCACCTCGCTATGCTGCTTGCTGCTGGCCCTCGCCGCCACGCTGCGGGCACAGACGCCGTCGGGGTTGAGCGTGACCTTCAACCGCACTGGCGCAAACGGCGCATCTGTTGCCGTAAGCGTGGGCGACCTCGCAGGACACGCCGTCAGCGGAGCCACGGGCACGCTGGCCCTCTCCCACGACATGAAGACCTCGGGCACCAACATCACGTCGGGCATCCTCTGCCCCAACGCCAACGGCAACGCCTCGCCGACCATCGTGTTCACCCTCTCGCTCAGCGGACTGCCCGCCGACTTTGCCTTCGACGGCATCGGGCTGGATATCCACGCCCTCAACGGCAGCGGCGCTTACCAGTACAACAACGACAGCAAAGCCCGTAAGTTCAACGTGCGCGAGCAGATCGACACCGACGGGACGCCCGCCGATTTCGCCACGCTCTCCGACATCGACATCGCCGCCGGCGTAGGCTCGGAGGGCAATGTGCATCAACTTTGGACCGCCTCGGGTACTATGGCCACCGCCGCCGCCGGCACGCTGACGCTCACGCTCACCGTGACAGCAGGCACGTCGAACGTCGGCTGCTTCTTCGGCTTGTCGGAAATCAGATTTACCAACTCCGAAGCGCCAGAGCCTACGCCCGACCCCGAGCCGGAGCCCGACCCGAACGGACGCATCGTAAACCTGAAATGGAAAAACACCACGGAACTTTATATGGCGGAAGAAGCCGACGGCTCGCTCGTGGTGGCAGAATACGACACCTCGCGCCGCATGTTCTGGCAACTCGTTCCCACTGACGCCGAGAACGTGTACTATCTGCGCAACACCGCCACGGGACGCTATATCCAAAGTTGCAACCTCACGCCCTCCTCGGCCTCAAAACTGAAGACCGTGGACACGCCTGTGCCTTACTACATGGGACGCACGGCATCAACGGTCGCTGAAATCACGGGCTGCTATTATTTCAGTTCCACCGACTGCACCAATTACAGCAACGAGGCAGCCTCGCCCCGTGCCCTGAACAAAGACGGCGCATCATCAAGCATCATCACGTGGCAGGCAGGGCCTAACAACGGCACGTACCGCGTGGGCTCGTATTGGAAAGTCGTCGATACGGAGGACCTATACGAAGCCCGCCCCTTCACTCCCGTGAGCGAAAAGGGCAACGGCACTTATCTCTATAACATGGTCAGCACCACCACAGGCAAAGGCCTGCAAATGAACGGCGAAGGCACGCCTGAATGGCAACCGCTCGACGAGGGCGACGCACAGACGTGGTACTTCGTAGGTGAGAGCAACCGCGCCGGCGGCTATGAAATAGTATGCCGCAGCGGCGACCGCACGCTCACCTCGGGCGCAACCGACAAATGGTGCGTCTATCCCGCCTCTACTGGCGACGATGCTTATTTCTTCCGCCCCTATGGCGCAGACATCGCGCAGACCTGCGCACTGACGGTGGAGGGCGATTCGCTCTTCCGCTTCCGCCAAGTGCGCAGCGCGTTTGCCCGCAGCGCAGGCATCTACCGCCTGCCGTGCGGCCAGCTTTCGGGCACGTATGTCGCCCAGGCCGCCGTGCAAGGCCCGGCTGCCCTCACGCCCCTGCACTATCCCATCGCCACGCTCAGCGGTTCGTCCACCGCGACCGGCAGCGTGCAGCCCACTAAGTGGTACACCCTCTTCACCCACTCGCAAGCCACCCTCGCCCGCGGCAGGGAACTGCAAGCCACCTTCGGCCTCAGTGCCGCGCCGGCGGAGGGCACGCAATGCTTCGCCTACTTCGATTGGAATGGCGACGGTGTGTTTGAAACCGCGCACGAGCTAACCATCGGTCAGCAGATGCAACTCACCACGACCGTGCCGCAAGATGCACGTATCGGCAAGAGCCGCCTGCGCCTGCGCCTCACCGACAACGGCCTGACCGATGCCGAGGACGACGTGAACGGACAGACCATCGACTTTATCCTTCACATCACCGACAGCGATGCCACCGAATTCACGGCAACCGTAAGCACCGCCGACCCCACGCGCGGCACGGCAACCCTCACCGCGCCGACCACCGCCCTCGCCACGCCCATCGGCACGGCCTCCTTCCTGGCCTGGCGCGAGGGACGCGCAGTGGTGTCGACCGATGCGGAATATACCTTTACGCTCGACCACAACGTGAACCTTGTGGCACTGTTTACGCCCAACACCAACGAAATTGGCACCGGCATCGATGCCATCGGGCAAAATGTTGAGCGGGCCATCGTACAGATTAAAGCAGGTCAGGGCGTGGTGCGTGCTGTGGGCGATGCATCCGTGCGCAGTTTCCGCCTCTACTCCGCCGACGGTGCGCTCGTGGGTCAGACCACAGGCCGCGAACTCTCTGTGAAGCATTTGCCGCAAGGCACTTACATCGCCTACATCATCACCGACGGCGGCACTGATGCGGCAAAGGTGTGCGTGAAATAAATATTTAGTAAACAAGTTGATAAGTAAACAAGTAAACGAGTAAACAAGTAAACAAGACAAGTTACTCATAAAATATAGTTTGCAAGACAAATCTGTCTCGTCTACTCGTTTACTCGTTTACTCGTTTACTTGTTTACTCATTTCCTCGTCTACTCGTAACTCAAACAATATCTGCAATTATGAAAAACGATAAAAGATTTTATTTAATGGGCTTCGGTGCCATGGCAGCCCTCGCAGCGGGCGCACAGGGACAGCGACCCAATATTATATATATAATGTGCGACGACATGGGCTACGGCGACCTCGCCTGCTACGGCCAGCAATACATCGCCACGCCCAACATTGACTGCCTCGCCGCCGAAGGCATGCGCTTCACGCAGGCGTATGCCGGCAGTCCCGTTTCCGCCCCCTCGCGCGCCACGTTCATGACCGGGCAGCACTCCGGCCACACCCACGTGCGCGGCAATAAGGAATATTGGGGCAACTCCGGCACCGTGATGTACGGCAGCAACGCCGACTACGCCGTGGTGGGACAAGAGCCTTACGACGTGAACCACATTATCATTCCCGAAATCTTCAAGCAAGAGGGCTACACTACGGGCATGTTCGGCAAGTGGGCGGGCGGCTACGAGGGTTCGCCCTCCACGCCCGACAAGCGCGGCATCGATGAGTTCTATGGCTACATCTGCCAGTTCCAGGCCCACCTCTACTACCCCAACTTTCTCAACGAGTACAGCCGCTCGCGCGGCGACGAGGGCGTGAGCCGCGTGACGCTCGACCAAAACATCAACTACCCGATGTATGGCGACGGCTACCGCAACCGTGCGCAGTATTCCTCCGACCTTATCCACCAGAAGGCAATGGCATGGCTCGACAAGCAGACTGCTGACACACCTTTCCTCGGCATCTTCACCTACACCCTGCCGCACGCCGAGCTGGTACAGCCCGAAGACTCTATCCTCCTCGCCTACAAGGGACATTTCTGCCAAGAGAAGACCTTTGGCGGCAACCAAGGCTCGCGCTACAACCCCACCGACTACGGCCACGCCGAGTTTGCCGCGATGATCACGCGCCTCGACGCGCAGGTGGGGCAGATAATGGCAAAACTCAAAGAGCGCGGGCTCGACGAGAACACCATCGTTATCTTCACCTCCGACAACGGCCCGCACGAGGAAGGCGGCGCCGACCCCGACTTCTTCAACCGCGACGGACTCCTCCAAGGCAAGAAGCGCAGCACCTATGAGGGCGGCATACGCATTCCCTTCATCGTGCGCTGGCCGGGCAAGGTGCAGGCTGGCACGGTCAACGACCATCAACTCGCCTTCTACGACCTCCTGCCCACCTTCTGCGACCTCGCCGGCATCGACGGCTACCCCGACAGGTTCCTCAACAAGAACGCCGGCACCGACTGCTTCGACGGCATCTCCTTCAAGCCCACCCTCCTCGGCGAGGAAGGGCAGCAAGAGCACGAGTTCCTCTATTGGGAGTTCCACGAAACCAATATGATGGCACTTCGTATGGGCAATTGGAAGATGGTGGTCAATGCCGGCAACTGCCTGCTCTACGACCTCTCCACCGACCTGCACGAGGACCACAACGTGGCGGCGCAATATCCCGACATCGTGAAGAAGATGAAAGAAATCATCTTGCGCGAACACACCAACAGTTCCCTCTTCCAAGTCACCCTGCCCAGCCTCTAAGGCAACCGGCAAAGCGGAAATAATAAAAAAGCCTTCGGACGAAACAACTCGTCCGAAGGCTTTTTTTATTGGGAAAAACATGCAAACTGCTTAGCCAACCGAGCAAAGCCATTTCCACAGCGGCACGACCTCAATCGTAAGGCCGTCGCGCTCTATCGTCTCCTCCTCATCCTTCGTGATAATGGCAAGGCGTCGCAGCTTTTGGAATTTGGCAAGGCTAACCAGTCCGTCCACCTCGCGCTTGCGCGTTTCGGCATCGCGCAGAGAATAGCTCACCTGAAATGCCGCACCTTCCAAAGGAAGATAAAAATCGACTTCCGCATTGGGCGTATTGAAAAAATAGCAATCGCTGCCATGCGTGCGCCTCAGGTTAATGGCCACGATGTTTTCCAAAAGCGAAGTGTCGGGGTCGATGAGAAACAGCGCCAGCAATCCGTTGTCGATGAAATAATACTTCTTGTTCATCTCCTTGTCTTGCAGTTTTCCCATAAAGTTCTCGAAAGGCAGCGTTAGCCAGGAGTCCTTCATGTAAGCAAGGTAATCAATCACCGTGTCAGTGCTGATTTTTTTGCCCGTGGACGAAACGATGCTGGCGAGGCGGTTGTAGGAGAGCGGTTGCTTCACGCTTTCCGCCAGTTTGCGGATAAGTACTTTGAGCGCGAAGTCGTTGCGGATGGCGTAGCGCGTCACGAGGTCGCCAAAGAAGATTTTGTTGTACAGGCTGCTCAGCCAAGGGCGACTATTCTTCATCAACGCCGTTTCAGGCAGTCCGCCGTTTCTGAAATAGAGTTCCGCCAAGCGTGCTATTTGCTTTCCGTTCTTTATGAGTGCATTCTGCTTTTTGAGGTCAAGACCATTGGCATTGAGATATTCGGCAAAGGAATACGGGTAAACCTCTTGTATCATATACCTGCCGCCCAGCGTGGTGGCAATTTCGCTCGAAAGCATTTTGGCGTTGCTGCCGGTGATATATACATTATATTTATGGTCTGCCAAACGGCGGGCAAACTTTTCCCAACCCTCCACAAGCTGTATTTCGTCGAGGAAAAAGATAGGGCGGTGGTCGTACATCTCTTCGTAGCACACCTTAATGAGTTCGAGGTCGATCAGTTGCAGCGAGTCGATGCGGTCGTCTTCAAAATTAAAGAAGAGAATCTCCTCGCGGCTGTGCCCGCTTTTGATGAGTTGCGCAATCCGTTGGTACATCAGGTACGACTTGCCCGCATGGCGCAGGCCAACCATTACGTAGTTCTGCCCGTCCATGAAGTCTACCCGCCGCTCCACCAGTTGCACGCTGGTCGCAAATTGCTGGTATTCTGCAATAAGTTGTTTCACTAAATCTTTGGTCATAACGCAAAGCAATTAAAACTTTCTTACTGCAAAGTTACGTTTTTATCGAATATACTCGATAAAAATGCCCCTATTTTATCGAATATATTCGACAAAATAGAGAAAACAAAAAGCCTCGTCCTGCCTTTTTGTCATAAGAAAAGAGGCAAAAACCGCGTCAAAACGGCGGCAAACCCAAAGAAATGTTAGCAGAAAAGGCTTTGGCAGACTGTTTGTGCTGTCTCTCGGTAGACAATCGTAATATCTATTGCATCAATAAAAACTAAAAATAAAAAGTTATGAAATTCGACAACTTCACCATCAAGTCCCAAGAGGCCGTGCAGCACGCCATCGACCGCGCGCAGGCCTTAGGGCATCAGGCCATCGGCTGCGCCCATCTGCTTTCGGGCGTGCTGGCGGCTGGCGAGAACGTCACGCAGTTTCTCTTCGGCAAGACGGGCGTGCAGGAGCCGGTGCTCCGCCGCGCCCTCGACAGCCAGTTGCAGAGCCTGCCGCGCGTGAGCGGCGGCGAACCTTATCTCGATCGCGAGGCCAACGAGGCCCTCAGCCGCGCCACCGCTGAGGCGCAGAAAATGGGCGACCAGTTCGTGACGCTCGAAGCCCTCCTGCTCGCCCTCCTGCTCACCAAGAGCACGACGGCACAGATTTTGAAAGATGCCGGCCTCTCCGAGCAAGCCCTGCGACAGGCCATCAAGGAACTGCGCGGCGGGCAGAAAGCAGCCTCACAAGGGTCAGAAGATACTTATCAGGCGTTGGCGAAATACGCCCGCAACCTCGTGAACGAGGCGCGCGAAGGCAAACTCGACCCCGTTATCGGGCGCGACGAAGAGATACGCCGCGTGCTGCAAATCCTCTCGCGCCGCACCAAGAACAACCCCATTCTCATCGGCGAGCCAGGCACGGGCAAAACGGCCATCGTGGAGGGACTGGCGCAGCGCATCGTGCGCGGCGACGTGCCGGAGAACCTGAAAAACAAGCAGCTCTACTCTCTCGACATGGGCGCACTCGTGGCAGGCGCGAAGTATAAGGGAGAATTTGAGGAACGCCTCAAAAGCGTCATCAACGAAGTGACGCAGGCCGAGGGCGGTATCATTCTCTTCATCGACGAAATCCACACGCTCGTCGGGGCGGGCAAGAGCGAGGGCGCAATGGACGCAGCCAATATCCTCAAGCCCGCGCTGGCACGCGGCGAACTGCGCAGCATCGGTGCCACCACTTTGGAGGAATATCAGAAGTATTTCGAAAAAGATAAGGCCCTCGAGCGCCGCTTCCAGACGGTCACGGTGGACGAGCCTACGCCCGAAGACGCCATTTCTATTCTGCGCGGTCTGAAAGAGAAGTATGAGAACCATCACCACGTGCGTATTCAGGACGATGCCATTATCGCCGCCGTGAACCTTTCCCACCGCTACATCAATGAGCGTTTCCTGCCCGACAAGGCCATCGACCTCATGGATGAGGCGGCTGCCAAACTCCGCATGGAGCGCGACTCGCAGCCCGAGGAACTCGACGAAATCACGCGCCGCCTGCGCCAGCTCGAAATCGAGCGCGAGGCCATCAAGCGCGAAAACGATGAGCAGAAACTCGAAGGCCTCAACCGCGAAATCTCCGATTTGCAGGAGCGCGAAAAATCCCTCCGCGCCAAGTGGGAGGGCGAGAAAGAACTCCTCTCCCGCATTCAGGCGGACAAGGAACAGGCGGAGCACCTCAAGTTTGAGGCAGAGCGTGCCGAGCGCGAGGGCGACTATGGGCGCGTGGCTGAAATACGCTACGGCCAGCTCAAAGCCCTCGGCGACGACATTGCCCGCGTGCAGCAGCAACTGCGGGAACGGCAGGGCGCGGAGGCGATGGTCAAGGAAGAGGTCACGCCCGACGACATTGCCGACGTGGTGAGCCGCTGGACGGGCATACCCGTGAGCAAGATGCTCGCAGGCGAGCGCGAGAAACTCCTCCACCTCGAAGAAGAGTTGCACCGCCGCGTTGTGGGGCAGGACGAGGCCATACGCGCCGTGAGCGACGCCGTGCGCCGCAGCCGCGCCGGACTGCAAGACCCCAAGCGCCCCATCGGCTCCTTCATCTTCCTCGGCAGCACGGGCGTTGGCAAAACGGAACTGGCAAAGGCCCTCGCCGACTATCTCTTCAACGACGAGAACATGATGACCCGCATCGACATGTCGGAATACCAGGAAAAGTTCAGCGTGTCGCGCCTCGTCGGTGCGCCTCCGGGCTACGTGGGCTACGACGAGGGCGGCCAGCTCACTGAGGCCGTGCGCCGCAAGCCTTACAGCGTGGTGCTGTTCGATGAAATAGAGAAGGCGCACCCCGACGTGTTCAACATTCTCCTGCAAGTGCTCGACGACGGCCGCCTCACCGACAACAAGGGACGTACCGTCAACTTCAAGAACACCATCATCATCATGACCTCCAACCTCGGCTCGCAGTTCATTCAGAGCAAGCTGGAAGGCCTCGCCCCAAGCGGCGCCGGGCGCGAACGCGCCTTGGAAGAAGCCAAGGAGGGCGTTATGGAGCTCCTGAAGAAGACCATTCGTCCCGAGTTCCTCAACCGTATCGACGACATCATCATGTTCAGCCCGCTCACCGAGCCTGAAATCCGTCAGATCGTGCGCCTGCAAATCGATGCCATCGTGCGCCGCTTGCAGTCGCAGGAGGTCAGCCTTACGGTCGACGAGAGCGCAGTAGGCCTCATCGCCTCTGCCGGCTTCGACCCCGAGTTTGGCGCGCGCCCCGTGAAGCGTGCCTTGCAGCGCCTCTTGCTCAACGACCTCAGCCGCGCCCTGCTCGGTGGCACGGTGGACCGCCGCCGGCCCATCCGCGTCACGGCGCACGGCGATGCGTTGGAGTTTAAGAATTAAGACATACCTGTTTATAGCGATCCGCCCGTCCGAGAGACAACTTCTCGGGCGGGCGGATTTTTCTTTGCATTTGGCCGCGACTATCTGCCAAGAGCCGCGATGCTTCCTGCTGTGATCCGCGACGCTTCCTGCCGAGACAATTTTTCCTTTCTCCTTGATATTTTTCTCTATCAGCAAGCAATTTTTTCCTTTCTGCGCAGATATTTTTTGTTACAAACTTTGTAACGCTTATTACAAACTTTGTAATACGTGTTACAAACTTTCTAACACATGTTACAAACTTTCTAACACATGTTACAAAGTTTGTAACAAAAACTTTCTTATATGACAGGAAAAAATATCAGCAAGCAAATAAAAAATAGCTTGGAAAAAGTGAAAACTATAAAGGGGGAAATAAAAAACTGTCCGAGAAAGAAATTAATTTCTTTCTCGGACAGTTTGTGCCAAAGCTCCGAAAGAAGCGATGCGCTTTAATGTAATTTTCCTAAAACCTTATAGAAACGCCCCGCGTAAAGCACGGCGGCGCAAAGCAGGCCGCCCGTGAAGGCGAAATAGAGGCCGCGAATGCCGAAGCCGAGGGGAAAGGCGAGGAGATAGCCCAAGGGAATGTTGACCAAGATGTAGCTGACGAAGGCAATCCACATCATCGACACCACGTGCGACGTGCCGCGCAGGGCGTTGGCAAAGCAGGTTTGCATGCTGTCGGCAAACTGGTAGAGGGCAAGGGGAAAGAGCAGCGTGGCTGCCATAGCCAAAACCGCTTCATCGCTGGTGAAGAATCGCAAAAGGCTGTCGCCGAAACCGAGAAATACGCCCGCCGCCACCGTGGCAGAAGCAAGCAACAACACTACGCCGGCACGCGTGGCGGGACGCACGGCGGCGAGGTTGCCCGCACCGATGAAACCGGCAATCCTGATGCTCATCGCCGCGCCGAAACTGTAATACACCAAAAATCCGAGCGTGCTGATGGTCACCATCACTTGATAAGCCGCCAGCTCCGTAACGCCCAGCCAGCCTGCCATGATGCAGCTGACGGTGAACGCGCCGGTCTCCATACCGAGCTGCAAGGCCACGGGTACGGACTGCCTATGCATGGCGCGGCGCATCGACGGGGTGGGGCGCACGGCGGCGAGCCCAAGCCGTGCCTGCCGGTAGCGTTTGCCCTGCCACACGTAGGCGCAGATGGCAAGTGCCATGAACACGCGTGCGGCAAGCGTGGCAACGCCTGCTCCCGTAAGTCCCCATTCGGGGAAAGGGCCGACGCCGTAAATCAGCAGGTAGTTGAGCAGAATGTTGAGGGCGTTGCCGATGAGCAGCACCCACATGCCCGCCGCGGTGTCGGTAAACGCGTCGGTGAATTGCCGCACAAGGTTGAACAGCATCACGAAGGGCATTGAGGCGAGTATCAGGAGATAGTAGGGGCGGATGAGCGGCAGGAGTTCAGCGGGTTGTCCGAGCCACGGCAGCAAGATGAACACGGCTGCGCAGAGGAGCATGATGAGTGCCGTGAAGCTCGCCCCGCTCTGCAAGGCTGTGTGCAGCACGCTGCCGCCGCTGCGTGCGCTGCCCCTGCCGAGGCAGCCCGACACGAGGGGCGTAAGTCCGTAGGAATAGCCCAGGAGGAGCATGGTGACGAGGTTGAACAGATTGTTCACGAACGAGGCGGCCGCCAAAGCGGAGGTGGCGTAGCGCCCCACCATCATCGTGTCGGCAAATCCGAGAATAATCACCCCAACCTGACCGATAGCAATGGGCAGGCCGATGCGTAGGGTTTCGGAGCAATGGCGATGGGGAGAAAAATGCATAATTAGAGATTATTACGACCTTTCATACAAATGCACCTTTTCTTGACATTTTCGGCTGCGCTCGGCAATATGAGCAAGCTCTATTGCACTCGCTTGCACGAAAATTGGCTGCGGCTCGGCATAGCCCGATCAAACAAGTTTGTCGGTCTCTGCGCTCACCTTGCACAAACGTTCTTCCAAAAAGCGAAGCGCACGCCGATGGCGGCGGTGAGGCAGAAGCCGAGGGCGTAGCCTATGGGCAGCGGCAGGCCGAGCATTTGCTGAGACACGAAGAAGTAGCACGAGCAGACTGCGGTCATGAATAGCGCGGGGAAGAGCGTGATGAGGCACGAACGCCCTTTTTCCACAAAATATACCGTGGCCGCCCAAAGCACAAAGACGGCGAGCGACTGATTGGCCCAGCCGAAATAACGCCAAATGATGTTGAACCCGTCTTTGTCCTCTATCTGCCACAGCAGGAGCACGATGGCGGCGGCAAAGAGCGGCAGACAAACTTGCAGGCGCTTGGCGATGGCACGCTGGGGAAGGTGGAGGAAGTCGGCAATGATGAGGCGCGCACTGCGGAATGCCGTGTCGCCGCTCGTAATCGGCGCAGCCACGACGCCCAAAACAGCCAAGATGCCGCCCGCAATGCCGAGCCAGTCTTGGCAAACCAGCGTCACGACGGCGGGGGCGGCGGTGTGGAAGCCTTGGTTGCCCGGCCCGTCAATCAGCGCGTAGCCGCTTTCGGGCACATTGTAGAAGAAATACATCGCCACCGTGGCCCATACCAATGCTACGAGGCCTTCGGTAATCATTGCGCCGTAGAACACGGCGCGGCCGTGCCGCTCGCTGTCGATGCACCGCGCCATGAGCGGGCTTTGCGTGGCGTGGAAACCGCTCAACGCGCCGCAGGCAATCGTGATGAAGAGGCAGGGGAAGATTTGCTCGGTGAAACCGGGGTCGGCAGCCGTGCCCATGTTGTGCAGCCCGTTCCAAAGTTCGGGCAGTTGGGGCATCTTGATGTAGAGCACCGCCATAAGGGCTACGGCCATGAAGATAAGGGAAAAGGCAAAGAGGGGATAGATGCGTCCGATGACTTTGTCGATGGGCAGCATCGTGGCCAGGATGTAGTAAGCGAAGATGGCGAACACCCAGACGGCAGGTTGCGTGCCGCACATCTGCCCCAATATCAGCGCGGGGGAGAACACGAAGACCACGCCCACCATAAGCAGCAGGAACACGGAGAAGACGAGCATGCCGCCGCGCGCCTTTCGTCCGAGGTAGCGTCCCACGATTTCGGGCACGCCCGCGCCGTCGTGGCGCAGGGAGAGCATGCCGCACAGGTAGTCGTGCACGCCGCCGGCAAAGATGCAGCCCAGCACTATCCATAGATACGCCACCGGTCCGAACTTCGCGCCCATGATTGCGCCGAAGATAGGTCCTGTGCCGGCGATGTTGAGGAATTGAATCATAAAGACTTTCCACGTGGGCAACTTAATGAAATCCACGCCGTCGCTGTGGGCAGCGGCCGGCGTGGGGCGTGAAAAGTCGGGCGAGAAGTGGCGTTCCACGATACGCCCGTAAACGAAATACCCTATGACGAGGGCAATGAATGAAAGCGTGAAAGAAATCATGGAAATTTGGAGATAATAAAAATTAATCCGCCGTTACTCTACGTTGCCTTCGGCATCGTAGTTGTTGAACAGGAAGTCGTTGTAGGGATATTTCTGCACGTGGAGCTCGCGCACTCGTTTATAGATAAGGTCTTTGAGATTGTCGATATTGGTCTGCTCGCGTGCGGAGATAAATATGGCATCGTCGCCGAGGCGTGCCATCCACGTATGCTTCAAGTCGTCGAGCGTGCGGTTGCGCTCGGTGGGCGGCGTGAGGTCGTCGGGGTCTTTCTCCTCCCACGTGTAGGCATCTGTCTTGTTGAACACAAGAAGCACGGGTTTGTCGGAGCAGCCGAGGTCGGCGAGCGTTTTGTTTACCACTTCAATCTGTTCCGTGAAGTCGGGGTGCGACACGTCCACGACGTGGATAAGGATATCAGCTTCGCGCACCTCGTCGAGCGTGCTTTTGAAGGAGTCCACGAGGTCGGTGGGCAGTTTGCGGATAAAGCCCACGGTGTCGGCCAGGAGGAAAGGCAGGTTGTCGATGATGACCTTGCGCACGGTGGTGTCGAGTGTGGCGAAGAGTTTGTTTTCTGCAAAGACCTCAGCCTTGGCGAGGAGGTTGATGAGCGTGGACTTGCCCACATTGGTGTAGCCCACGAGGGCTGCGCGTATGAGCCGCCCGCGATTTTTGCGCTGCGTGGTTTTCTGCCGGTCGATGTCGGCGAGGCGCTGCTTGAGGAGCGACATGCGGTTGAGAATGATGCGGCGGTCCATTTCGAGCTGCGTTTCGCCCGGGCCGCGCAAACCTACCGAACCTTTGCCGCCGCCGGAGCCCGAGCCGCCGCCCTGTCGCTCGAGGTGCGTCCACAGGCGTTGCAGGCGCGGCAACATGTAACGGTATTGCGCCAGCTCCACCTGCGTCTTGGCATTGGCGGTCTGGGCGCGCATTGCAAAGATGTCGAGGATAAGGCTCGTGCGGTCGAGAATCTTTACTTTGAGTTCGCGCTCGATGTTGCGTAACTGCTTGGCCGAGAGCTCGTCGTCGAAAATCACCATGCCGATTTCGCGCTCGGCTTCCTCTTCCGCCTCGATATAGGCACGTATCTCTTCGAGTTTACCCTTGCCCACGTAGGTCACGGAACTGGGTCCGTCCAGGCGTTGCGTGAAACGCTTCACGGTTACTGCGCCGGCGGTCTCGGCAAGGAAAGCCAGTTCGTCGAGATATTCCTCCGTCTTGCGCTCGTCCTGCGTCTTGGTGATGAGGGCTACGAGCACGGCGGTTTCTGCCTTGGCTTCAGTGGTTATAAATTCTTTCATTAGTAAACAAGTTTTTAGTAAACAAGTAAACGAGTAGACGAGTAAACGAGTTTTTTAGTAAACAAGTAAACGAGTAAACAAGTTTTTTAGTAAACAAGTAAACAAAGTAGGGGCGTTTTGCAAAACGCCCGCCGTGTGCGCCGAATGGTCAAATTAAAAAACACATCAATTCCCCGGCGGGTTTCAAAACGCCCCAACAGCC
>JALFUO010000001.1 GCA_022784065.1 Bacteroidales bacterium
TTTGGCAGATTTTGGATTTATTTTCGAGGATAAATTGTAAGTTGAAGAGGGAGCGTAGCGGGCTACGTGACCGATGAGACTTACGATTGAGACCGAAAAGAAAACAAAAGATGACAAAACGTCAACCCAACATTATTGTAAATTTTTACGGTGGGAATTTATAGAACCCACCTAAAACTAATCTTGTATGTACGGCATCATCGACTGCGACAACTGTTACGTGAGCTGCGAGCGCGTGTTCCGACCTGACTTGGAAGGCGTGCCCGTCGTGGTGCTGTCGAATAACGACGGCTGCGTCGTGGCGCGCTCCAACGAGGCTAAGGCACTCGGCATCAAGGCCGGCACGCCTTATTATCAGCTTGCGGAGCAGTTCCCCGGGAAAAAGATTGCCGTGTTCTCTTCCAACTACGAACTTTACGAAGAACTCACGGCACGCGTCGTAGACATCATTCGCGGCGAGGCGGCCTACTGTTTCAGATATTCCATAGACGAGTGCTTTGTGCGCTTCGACGGCGACAGCTTTGCCGAACTCAAAGAATGGGGCGAGCGGCTGCACAGCAAGATCAAGCAGTGGGTGGGTATGCCCGTAAGCATCGGCATTGCGCCCAACAAGACGCTGGCAAAGGTGGCGAGCCATTTTGCAAAGAAATTTCCCGGCTATCGCCATTGCTGCGTGATAGATTCTGAGGAACGGCGCATCAAAGCCCTTAAACTCTATCCCGTGGAAGAGGTGTGGGGCATCGGCAGGAAATATGCGGCGAAACTCCAAGGCAATGGCATTCGCACGGCCTACGATTTCGCCATCCGTCACGGCGATTGGGTGCGCACGGTTTTCAACAACGTCACCCTGCTCCGCACCTGGCGCGAACTGAACGCCGAGGACTGCGTGCCCGACGAAGAATATGCCAAAAAGAAATCTATCTGCACGAGCCGCAGCTTCGACCGCATGGAGGGCGACCTCGGCGTGCTCGAAACGCATGTCGCCAACTTTGCCGCCCTGTGCGCGCAGAAACTTAGGGCGCAGGAGACGGTGGCGTCCGTGGTGTGCGTGTTTATCTCCACTAATCCTTTCAGAGAAGACATGCCCCAGCACCGCGACTTCTGCGAGGTGCGCCTCGTCACGGCTTCTAACTCCACGGTCACCATCGCCAATGCCGCCCGCGAGGGTTTGAGAAAAATCTTCCGCCAGGGCTACCGGTACAAGAAAGCGGGCGTTGTCGTGATGGGCATCAACCCTGAAAACCCGATGCAATACGACCTCTTCGGCATCTCTCCCGAGGACTACGGGAAGCTCAAAGCGCTCGACAGTGCTTGCGACCGCATCAACCGCATCTTCGGCCGCGAAACCGTGAAACTCGCCGGGCAGAACTACGCGCCGAAGACCGCCGGAGAGAAAAGCGGCACCTTTGCCGATGCCGTGCGCCGCGACCACAAAAGCCCCAACCCCACGACGCGTTGGAGCGACATAATATCACTCAAATAAGTGCGTTGATTCTTCTCTCGCCGCAGCCGTGAGGACAAACGTCTTGAAATATCTGTAATAGACGGGGAGGGGAGGGGGTTGGCGCGTGCGAGCCGAGAGCCAGGCGTGGGCGTGAGGGTGGAGCTGGATAAGGCGGAAATCGCAAAGTGCCTTGTCGTTGAAATATTTATACACCGCCTCCTTTGCACTCCAATAAAGCGTGGCAGCCATGTCAGTAGGCTGCATCAGCTGCCTGATTTCCAGTGGCTGCAGGTAGCGAGAGGCGAGGCGTAGGGCGCGGCCGTCCCATCGCTCAATGTCGATGCCCACGGGGCGCGGCGACAGGGCGAGGGCAATCACGCCGGCCGTGTGCGACACGCTCAGGCGCAGGCGGAGGGCGCGGCTGTCGGTTTCTGGCTCGTAGTCCGCGCTCTTTCCGATGAAAGGACTGCCGTCGGCGTTGTGCCCGATCATCACGCCCTTGCCCAAAATCTGCCTTAACACGAGCTGCGCCGCGAGGCGCTCGGCCATGCGTGCCGTGGAGCGGATTTCGCGAGAGGCTGCGTCGGCAGAGGGGTTGCCGCAGGCTGCCTGTTGCAGTTCGAGCGTGCAGAGCGGGTGGGAGGGCGAGAGGTCGGCGGGATAGCGCCACAGGTAGATTTGCAGCCTTTCTGCGTCCTGCTCGAACGAGTACGGCGGAAGAGTACTCAATGAGTGCTCTTCCGCCGCAATGTGTATGTTTGGCTCAAACGATGCCATATAATTATTGTACCTTAAAGAGGCATGGCATCCTTAAAACGGCAAATCCGTACCGTCTGCCGCAGGTGTCTCAAAAGGAGACGCGGAGGGTTGCTGCGCCTGCTGGGGGGCTGCGGTGGTTTGCGCTGCAGCAGGCTGCCCTGCTGCGGGGCGGCCGCCGAGGAGTTCGAGATTGTCGGCCCAAACCTCCGTGACATAGCGCGTTGCGCCCTTCTTGTCTGTATAGGAGCGCGTGCGGAGCTGTCCTTCGATATAGATTTTCTCGCCTTTTCGCACGTAGCGTTCCACAATCTCTGCCAGTCTGCGCCACAGCACGATGCGATGCCATTCTGTGCGCTCGGGCACCTGCGTGCCGTTGGGCAGCGTATAGCCCGGCGTGGAGGTGGCAAGGCTCATCGTGGCGGTGCAAACGCCGTTGTCAATGTAGCGGATTTCGGGATCCTTGCCCACGTTGCCAATCAGCATTACTTTGTTCAGGGACATAATCAATAATTTAGTAAACGAGTAAACAAGTCGACAAGTAAACGAGTAGGCGAGTATACAAGTTAACAAGACAAGTATATTATGTAAAATCTGATTAGCAAGACATCCTTGTCTCGTCTACTCGTTTACTTGTTAACTCGTCTACTAATAAATGAACCAATTATAAGTGATCTATCTAATTCTGTCGGCAGCGCGTACGAGTGCTTCGTCGTGCTTGATGCCGCGTTTCGCCAGATAGAGCGCAAGCAGGGAGAGGGCGGGGAATACCAGTCCGAACGACGGCGCAACCTCGAAGCCCGTGCGGTTTGCGGCTGCAAAGCAGTAGGCGGCGCAGACTGCGTACCAAGCCACGGCCATGAGCATGGCGAGGTTCACGTGGCTGATTTGCCGCTTGCGGTTCTTATAACCGAAGATAACGATGAGGGGCAATGCCGTGCAGAGCGCGGTCATCAGCGTCACGCCGAAGGGATAGGTGAACAATGCCTCTGCCGCGGGTTCTGCTGCGTAGTGACAGCCATAAAGCGTGCACGAGGCCTCGTGCTGCGCGCCGGTGAAGAGAGCGCAGGGCGCGGCGCACGCGAGTGCTGCAAAGATGCCTGCGAGGAGCAGGTAGATGCTTTGAATGCGCTGTATCATAAGTCGTTGCCGAGGTTTTCCTTTTCTTTGGCGGGGTTGCGGTAGTAGATTTGGTCGTCGAGGAACTCTTGTGCTGCGATGAGCGTGGGTTTCGGCAGCTTTTCGTAGTAGCGCGAGATTTCAATCTGTTCGCGGTTTTCAAACACCTCTTCGAGGTTGTCGTTGCTTGAGGCAAATTCTTTGAGTTTGCGTGCAAGGTCTTCCTTCATCTTGGCAGAAATCTGGTTGGCGCGCTTCGACATGATAGCCACGCTTTCATATACGTTGTCGGTGCCTTTGCAGAAGTCCATAAGGTTGTGCGTCACGGTGTTGGTCGGTGCCTTGCTTTTTTTGTAGTCCATGATTTTTATAATGTTATTCGTTGTTTTCTTCTGTTTGGGGTGCATATTTTCCAGCCGAGGCGAAGAGTTTCTTTGCTTCGGGCAAGAATTTAGACTCGGGAAATTCGTTGGCGAAAGAATAATACTCCTCGATGGCTTCCTGGTAGCGTTCTTCCTTACGCGCCTCCACGCTGGCTTTGGCGAGGGCGAATTTCGATTTGAGAATCAGGATGGAGAAGTCTTCGCGGCGGTTGGTGTAGGGATAGTCCTTAATGGCGTTTTCGGCGGTCACGATGCAGGCCTTGTAGTTGCCGTTCACGCCGTTGCCTATATACTCGCCGAGGTTGTAGTAGAGCTTGGCCGAGAGCCATTCC
Source organism: Bacteroidales bacterium (assembly GCA_022784065.1). Taxonomy (GTDB): domain Bacteria; phylum Bacteroidota; class Bacteroidia; order Bacteroidales; family Bacteroidaceae; genus Alloprevotella. Next base: position 4,035 of record JALFUO010000001.1, read on the forward strand.
TTCTCAATGAGTTTGTCTTGCAGGGTGAAGATGTCGTCCTGTGCCTCTTGCCGCAGCGGGCTGTCGGGGTAGTTCTCGATAAAGTTCTGGTATTCCGTCACAGCCTCGTAGGTAGCCGTTTGGTCGAGTTTCGGTTCGGGCGTTGAATTGAAGAGCGCCTTTCCGGCATTGAAGCGCGAGCGTTCGGCATACGTGCCGCGCGGATAGCTTTGGTAATATTTCTTGAAATAAGCCGCTGCTGCTGAATAGCTTTTGGCTTTGAAACTGCTGTATCCCAGGAGGTAGAGCGACTCTTCGCCCACGTCTGTGCCTTTCAGCACGGTCACGATGTCGCCGATGGTCTCGGCGGCGCGGTTATATTGCCCTTGCGCGTAATACTGCTTGGCCAGTTCGTAGCGCACCGAGTAGTCGCGCACCTTCTCAAGTTTGGTTGCGTTGCCGCAGGCCGAAAGAAGCGAGAGGAGGCCGGCGAAAGCGGCGGCGGGCACTATATATTTCAATACAAACGTTTTCATATCGCAAATTTGGCGCAAAGTTAGCAAAATCAGCGCAAACGGACAAATATTTTTTTCGTGTCACGTATGAAAGTGCCATGCCGCGCGCCGAGCGGAGGGGGAAAACGTGCGGCGATGTCCAAATTCGGTGGAATTTCAAAGCGGCGATTTCGATTTTTGCCGTGATGGCTGCACAAGTGTGGCGGGCTGTAAGCCCAATTGCTGCACTCAGCCTAGGGCAACGCCCTGGGGGAACGCCCCGTGTGGCGTTAAGGGCGTAATGGGTTACGCGCTTTCGGCGCGTGGCATTTTTGCGCAGGCGCAAAAATGCCGAATGTATCAATCGC
>JALFUO010000030.1 GCA_022784065.1 Bacteroidales bacterium
GCCCGCCTTACACAACCTTTTTCGGGCGTTTTGCAAAACGCCCCTACTCGTGAGCAACTACGAATAAAAAACTATACAATATAAATAATGAGACATTCTTTAAGCATTCATACATTGAAGCTGCTCCTGCCGGCAGCCTGCTGCCTGCTGCTCGCTGCCTGCATGGGCAACAGCCGGGCGATGCAGAACGGCGGCGAGGTGACGGGCAGCAGGGCGGCATCGTTTACAGAGCCCGCCCCCTACGGTATGGTGGAAATAAAGCGCGGTTTCCTCAAAGTGGGCCTCGAAGAGCCCGATACGCTTTGGGGCACGGCAACGCCGTCGAAGGAAATCTCCGTAGATGGTTTCTGGATGGACCAGTCGGAAGTGACCAACTCCATGTACCGCCAGTTTGTGGAGTGGGTGCGCGACAGCATCATCCGCGAACGCCTCGCCGACCCCTCTTACGGCGGCGACGAAACCTACAAAATTGAGGTTGACCGCTACGGCGAGCCGGTGAAGCCCCACCTCAACTGGACGAAGCCCATTCCCTGGCGCAAGCCTACGGAAGACCAGGAGCGTGCCATCAACAGCGTCTATATCACCCACCCCATCGACGGCACGAAGATGCTCGACGCCAAGCAGATGATTTATCGCTACGAGGTGTTCGACTATGAAAAGGCGGCTCTGCGCAAGTACCGCCTCGACCCTAAGGAGCGCAGCCTCAACACCGACCGCCCCGCCGACCCCGACGAGGTGGTGATGATTTCCAAAGACACGGCCTACGTGGACGAGAACGGCGAGATTGTGCGCCAAACCATCGAGCGTCCGCTCACCTCGCTCTACGATTTCCTCAACACCTATATCGTGCGCGTCTATCCCGACACCACATGCTGGGTAAACGATTTCCCCAACGCCAACAACGAACCTTACATGAAGCTTTACTTCTCTTCGGCCGTCTACAACGACTATCCCGTAGTGGGCGTTACGTGGGAGCAGGCGCAGGCTTTCTGCGCATGGCGCACGGAATACTTGCTGAAAGGCATGGGGCCGCAGGCGCGCTTCATTCAGCGCTATCGTCTGCCGACCGAGATAGAGTGGGAATATGCCGCACGCGGCAAGGAGGGCAACCCCTTCCCGTGGCAGGGCAACGAAACTAAGAGCGAGCAGGGCTGCTACTTTGCCAACTTCAAGCCCGACAAGGGCAACTACACGGAGGACGGCAACCTCATCACCTCGCGCACGGGCATCTACGGGGCTAACTCCAACGGCCTTTACGACATGGCGGGCAACGTGGCTGAATGGACCAGCACGGTCTACACGGAAGCGGGCGTGCAGGCCATGGCCGACCTCAACCCCGAGCTGCGCTACAACGCAGCGAAGGAAGACCCCTATCTGCTGAAGCGCAAATCCGTGCGCGGCGGCTCGTGGAAAGACCCCTTCTCAGTTATCCGCTCGGCTTGGCGCACGGCGGAATACCAAAACCAGCCGCGCTCTTACATCGGTTTCCGCTGCGTGCGCTCCAAAGCCACTACCACCAGCACCGTCAACAGCGGGCGAAAGAAGAATAAATAAGGCATTAGTAAACAAGTAAACGAGTATACAAGTAAACAAGACATGTTACTCATAATAATATAATTAGCAAGACTTCTCTGTCTCGTCTACTCGTTTACTTGTACACTCGTCTACTAAAAATAATTCTCAACCCATTATGTCCAAGAAAATAAACATCGTGGTACGCCTGCAACACTGGATGGACAGCGTGCCGGGACAGACCTTCCTTAACTACGCATACAGCTGGGGCGCATCGATCGTTATCCTCGGCGCACTCTTCAAACTCACGCACCTGCCGGGCGGCAACTTCATGCTCTTCATCGGTATGGGCACGGAGGTCGTGGTGTTCTTCCTCGCAGCCTTCGACCGCCCGTTCGACAAGAACGAGGTGGGCAAGGAACTCCCGCCCGACTATGAGACGGACGAAGAAATTGCCGACCGCATGGGCATCAGCGATGATGATGAAACCAATGAACCCGACAGCGAAGGTGACACCTACCGCGCCGAAGGTCAGCCCATCGGAGGCGGCGGCGTAGTGATCGGCGGCGGCACGGGCGGCGGCACTATCATTGTGGCAGGCGGCACAGGCTCGCAGCAGACTGGTTCGCCCGCAGAAGCAACGCCGCAGCAGCCCGACATCGTGCAGGCTGCCCGCGAGGCCATCGCGCTCAACACGCCGCAGGGCGACGAACCCTTCGAAAACGAGGCACAACGCCTGGCCGCCATTATCCGCGCAGCCAACGACGAACTGCTGCGCCGCGCACAGGCCGCCCTCTCGCCCGAAATGGAGGAAGCCACGCAGACCTATATCGACAAACTGCGCCTGCTCTCCGAAACCTTCGCGAAAGTGGACGAACAGAGCGCGAAACTCACGCGCGACAGCGAGGAAATGGAAAACCTCAGCCGCACGCTCACGGGCATCAACAAGGTGTACGAACTCCACCTCAAAGGCATCAGCCTGCAAGTGGGCACCATCGAGCAAATCAACGAGCAGACCAACCGCCTCGCACAGCAAATCGAAGAACTCAACGGCGTTTACGGCCGCATGATAGAGGCACTCACGGTGAACATGCGCGGCGCACAGCCTGCAAAAGATTTAGCAGATAAGTAAAGGGTTACGCGCCGCAAGGAGTAGGGGCGTTTTGCAAAACGCCCGCCCCATACTCATAACCAAAAATAACACAACCATAATGGCAGTAAAGAAAAGACCGGTATCTCCGCGCCAAAAGATGATCAACCTCATGTACATCGTCCTTTTGGCCATGCTGGCGCTCAACGTGTCGAACGATGTGCTCAAAGGCTTTTCGCTCATCAGCGACAGCCTGCTGCGCACCACCGACAACGCCATGAAGGAGAACCTTGCCCTATACGAAGACATCAAGCAGCAACTGGCAGCCAATCCTGAAAAGGTGAAGCCGTGGTTCGACAAGGCGCACATCGTGAAAACCTCCGCCGACTCGCTCTACAACCTCGCCGAACGCCTGCGCATCGCCATTGCCCGCGAGGCCGACGGCAAGCACGGCAACCCCGACAATCTGGAAAACAAGGAAGACCTCGAGGCTTCCAGCCGCATCATGCTCGCCCCCGTGAAAGGTTACGGGCGCAGACTCTATGACGAAATCGGGAAATTCCGCACCACCGTGCTGCAATACGTCACCGACCCGCGCCAGCGCGCCATCCTCGCCTCCAACCTTTCCACCGACGTGCCGGGCGGCGAAGACAACATCGGCAAGAACTGGGAGCAATACATGTTTGAGCAGATGCCGGCCATTGCCGCCGTCACGATGCTCGCCAAGCTTCAAAGCGACGTGCGCAAGGCCGAGAACGAGGTGCTCCACACGCTCGTATCCAACATCGACATCAAGGATATCCGCGTGAACGAGCTCAACGCCTACTGCCTGCCCGAAGCCACCACGCTCTTCCCCGGCGAAACGTTCCGCTCGCACATCTTCATGGCGGCGGTCGACACCACGCAGCGACCCGAAATCTACGTGAACGGCAAGCGAATCGCCGAAGACGGCTCTTACAACTTCACCGTCGGCTCGCCCGGCGAATATTCCTTCAACGGCTACATCATGATGCCCAACGCCGCCGGCGAAATCATACGCCGCGACTTCGTGCAGAAATACAACGTCATCGCGCCGCCGATGGGCGCCACCGTCGCCGCCGACCTCATGAACGTGCTTTACGCCGGCTTTGAGAACCCCGTGAGCGTAAGTGCCAGCGGCGTATCGCCCGACAAGATCAGCCTCGCCATGGCAGGCGGCACGCTCACCCCGAAGGGCGATGGCAAATACATCGCCAAGCCCGCCGCCGTGGGGCAGAACGTTACGTTCACCGTGACGGGCGTGGTCAACGGCAAGCAGCAAACCATGGGCGTGTTCACCTTCAAGGTGCGCAAACTGCCCGACCCCACGGCCTTTATTCGCGTGGGCGACGACATCTTCAAGGGCGGCAAGCTCGCCAAGGGCACGCTGCTCGGCGCACCGGGCATCGGCGCGGCCATCGACGACGGCCTGCTCAACATTCCTTTCAAGGTGCAGAGGTTCGAGACCGTGTTCTTCGACCGCATGGGCAATGCCCGCCCCGAAACGTCCAACGGCGCAGCGTTCAGCGACAACCAGCGCTCCCTCATGCGCGAAACGCGCCGCGGCTCTCGCTTCTACATCACCAACGTCCACGTCATCGGCCCCGACGGCATAGCCCGCACCTTGCCGCAAGCCTTGGAAGTAATCGTGAATTGATTTAGTTGACGCGTTTACTAAAAACTTGTCTACTCGTTTACTAAAAAACTTGTCTACTCGTCTACTCGTTTACTCGTCTACTCGTTTACTCGTTTACTAAAAAACTTGTCTACTAAAAGAATATCTCAAATATATATATAATATGTATTCCCTTTTATCCCATAACAGCCGCACGCTCTTCGCGTTAGCCCTTGCCCTCGCCTGCACCCTTGCAGCCGTGGCACAGCCGCCTGCACGCCGCAAGGCGGCCGAAAACAAGGAACAGACGGCCGCGCAATCCGCACCCAAAGGTTCTGCCTATCGCGACTTCCCCACAGCGGCGGCCATGCCCGAAGACGTGTCGTGGCGGCGCGACATCTACCGCTCCCTCGACCTCACGAAGGACGCCAACGCCCCGCTCTACTATCCTACAACGCCCACCAACGGCCGCGAAAACCTCTTCACCTACCTCTTCAAGCTCCTTCTGCGCGGACAGGTGAAGGCATACGACTACAAGCTCGACGGCAACGAGGATTTTTCGGAGAAAAACATCGTCAAGGCCAAGGAGCTCATGGACCGCTACCACATCTTCTATGAGCAGAAGGACGGCAAAATCCGCGTCACCGACAGCGACCTGCCCTCCGACGAGGTAAAGGTATATTTCATTAAGGAAAGCACCTACTTCGACCAGCACACCGCCACGATCCGCAAGAAGGTCACAGCCCTCTGCCCCGTGCTCAAGCGCGGCGACGATTTCGGCGGTGCAGACTCGCAGTACCCCATGTTTTGGGTTAAGATGGACGACGTAGCCCCCTATCTCGGCAAACTCATGCTCATGGGCAGCAACCTCAACAACGCCGCCATGATGTCTGCCGACGACTTCTTCACGCTCAACCGCTACGAGGGCGACATCTACAAGACCGTAAACCTGCAAGACCGCATCCTCGCCAACTATTGTACCGAGGACTCGGCCATGAAGAAGGAGCAGGCAAGGATTGAGAAAGAACTCGACGATTTCGACCGCCACGTTTGGGGCAAAGACTCCGTGGCACCCGACACCATCAGGGTGACCCTCGTGCGCGACACGACGGCGACCGTCACAAAAGCGCCCTCACGCCGCCGCACCTCCTCCACCTCGCGCCGCTCAAGCGTCAGCAGCAAATCGTCCTCTTCTTCGAAATCATCTTCTAAATCCTCAAGCAGCAAATCGACCTCCACAAAGAAAGCCAAGACGCCCAAAACGCGCAAACCTTCTACCTCCTCGCGCTCCGGCGGCGGATATAGCGTGCGCCGAGAAAGGCATTGACAGTAGAGGGCAATGAATAACCGTTCTGGTAGTATCAAAGCACTATTAGGAAAAAGAAAAATATCAGGCAGGGAGCAAAGACTCTCTGCCTGATGTTTTTGTCCAAAGGTGATATAAGTGAACTGAAAGTAGGGGCGTTCTGCAGAACGCCCGCCCCGAGCCCAAAACGGTAAAGTGCTCGCCTGAACGCCATCAGCAAACGACGACCAAGCAAACATCAATCAGTCAACCATTCTCCGGGCGTTCTGCAGAACGCCCCTACTCGTGAGACCTTATGTCTTGACTTATTCTACAACGCGCATTTCAAAGGTCGTGGCGCCGGAAATTAAATAAAAAATCGATTATCCCATAAGAAATACTTCAAGGATTGACAAACAGACATACTATTCGCACGTTTTTGCCCATTCCTAATTATTTCGGACAACGGGGCGGCTTATAAAAAAAGTGCAAGCGAGGCTTTGTTCTGCCCTCGCTTGCACAAATATCAATAATAAAAACCCTTTGTTAAATCTTCTCCCCGAACGACAGGTCGCCCGCATCGCCGAGACCGGGCACTATGTAGGCGCGGTCGTTGAGTTCGGGGTCAATCGCCGCCGCCCAGAGCGTCACGTCGTCGCTCGGGAAGGCGCGCTGCAAACGCTCGATGCCCTGCCGCGAGGCTATGGCGCAGCAGATGTGGAGCTTGGCGGGCGTGCCCTTCGAGAGGAAGGCGCGGTAAGCCAGTTCGAGGCTGCCGCCCGTGGCGAGCATGGGGTCGACGAGCAGGAAGGTGCTGCCGTCGAGGCGCGGCGCGGCTATATATTCAATGTGTATCTTGATGTCCTCCGCCTTGCCCTCATCGCGATAGGCCGAGAGGAAGGCTGCGTCCGCCCCGTCGAACACGTCGAGGAAACCCTCGTGGAACGCCAAACCGGCACGCAACACCGTGCCCACCACGATGCGGTCGTCGTAAGTCAGCACCGAGGCCTGCGCCAGCGGCGTCTGAACAGCCTTGGGCGAATACGCGAGCGTGCGGCTCAGCTCGTAAGCCATGGCGTGGGCGATGCGCTTCAAGTTGTTGCGAAACAGCGTGCGGTTGCCCTGCACGTTCACATCGCGCAGCTGCGCCATGAAGCAGTTTATCACGGAGCTGCTTGCTCCCAAATCTATGATTTTCATAATAAGGTTAATGCGATTACGCCTTAAAAGCACTGGCAATAAGCAACGCAATATCAATCATGCAGCACCTCTCGCTTATTTCGTGGCATATCCTGCGCGGGCGAAGCCTTTGAGCTGCAAGTCGAACACGAGCGTTGAATAGGCGGGAATTGAGTTCTTCTCCGTTGCGCCATAACCGAGCTGCCAAGGGATAAACACTTTCCAGCGGTCGCCTATACGCATATGCTGCACGGCCGTGGCGAACCCGTCTACCGTGGAACTTACAAGCAAACGCGCGGGCGTGGAGAGGTCGGGATTGAACACGTAGTCGTCGGTGGCATAAAGCCCGGAGTGGTCAAACACATAGCCATTGGCGTACGAGGCCGAAGGCATCAGCCTGCCCACGTAGTTCACGCGCACCGAGTCGGTGCTGAAAGGGAAACCCGTGCCCGTGCCCCTGTCGATGACCTTGCAGCAAATAGAGTCGGTCACGGCTGCCGGGGCTGCGGGGTCGGTGGCTTTTGCCGCGCTGCGAAACGTGCGCCAGTCGCAATGCGCTTCCCAGTCATCGCCATACGCCGCCTTGGCCTGCGCCACGGCGGCTCGGGCTTCTGCCATACGCTCCGCGAAGTAAGCGTTGTTGCGATTGCACCAATCGTCGTACTCCGTATTGGTTTGTTCCGTTTCTTCGCACGAAGCGAGCGCGGCGGCGAGCAGCGCAAGGCAAGCATACATGATGGGCCGCAGCAGTGTGGCGGTAAGTTTCATTGGGTCGGGAAGTGATTTAGTAAACGAGTTTACAAGTAAACGAGTAGACGAGACAGATTTGTCTTGCAAACTATATTTATATGAGTAACTTGTCTTGTTTACTTGTCTACTAATTATTTCAAAGTTCGAAAAACTAATTCTTTTTCAGCAGGGAGGTGATCGACACTTTGTCCTCAATCAGGGCGCGCAGGCGGTCGATGCTCACTCGTTCCTGCTTCATCGTGTCGCGGTCGCGCAGGGTGACGCAGTTGTCGTTGAGCGTGTCGTGGTCGACGGTGATGCAGAAGGGCGTGCCCACGGCGTCCTGGCGGCGGTAGCGCTTGCCGATAGAGTCCTTTTCGTCGTAGGCGCACTTGAAGTGGAACTTGAGGCTGTCCATAATCTCGCGTGCCTTTTCGGGCAGGCCGTCTTTCTTGACGAGCGGCATGATGGCCAGTTTTGTAGGCGCAAGGGCTGCGGGCAGGTGGAGCACGGTGCGCGTCTCGCCGTTTTCGAGTTTTTCTTCTTCAAAGCTGTGGCACATCACGGAGAGGAACATGCGGTCTACGCCGATACTCGTCTCGATGACATACGGCGTGTAGCTCTCGTTGGTCTCGGGGTCGAAGTATTCGATTTTCTTGCCCGAATATTTCGCGTGCTGCGAGAGGTCGAAATTCGTGCGTGAGTGTATGCCTTCCACCTCCTTGAACCCGAAGGGCATGTGGAACTCGATGTCGGAGGCGGCGTTAGCGTAGTGCGCCAGCTTTTCGTGGTCGTGGAAGCGATAGTTATCGTTGCCGAAACCAAGGGCGAGGTGCCAGTTGAGACGCGTCTGCTTCCATTTCTTGAACCAGTCGAGCTCCGTGCCGGGCTTTACGAAGAACTGCATCTCCATCTGTTCGAACTCGCGCATGCGGAAGATAAACTGTCGCGCCACGATTTCGTTGCGGAAGGCCTTACCGATTTGGGCGATGCCGAAGGGCAGGCGCATGCGGCCGGTCTTCTGCACGTTGAGATAGTTCACGAAGATGCCTTGCGCCGTTTCGGGACGCAGGTAAATGGTGGAGGCGCCGTCGGCCGTGGAGCCCACTTCCGTTTTGAACATGAGGTTGAATTGGCGCACGTCGGTCCAGTTGCGCGTGCCGGAGATGGGGCACACGATTTCCTCGTCGAGAATGATTTGCTTGAGCTCTTCGAGGTCCATGTCGTTCATCGCCTTGGCGTAACGCTCGTGCAGGGCGTCGCGCTTGGCCTGCTGTTCGAGCACGCGGCCGTTGGTAGCGCGGAACTGCGCTTCGTCGAAGGCCTCGCCGAAGCGTTTGCGCGCCTTGGCTATTTCTTTTTCAATCTTCTCCTCGTACTTGCCGATTTGGTCCTCGATGAGCACGTCGGCGCGGTAGCGCTTCTTAGAGTCGCGGTTGTCGATGAGGGGGTCGTTGAAGGCATCTACGTGTCCGCTTGCCTTCCAAACGGTGGGGTGCATGAAAATGGCTGCGTCGATGCCCACGATGTTGTCGTGGAGCAGCACCATAGCCTGCCACCAGTATTGCTTGATGTTGTTTTTCAGTTCCACGCCGTTCTGTCCGTAGTCGTAGACTGCGCCGAGACCGTCGTAAATGTCGCTCGAGGGGAATACGAACCCATATTCCTTGCAGTGCGACACGATTTTCTTGAATACGTCTTCCTGTGCCATGTATATATATAATATTGTGTATGCTTCCTGTGCCGCGCTCCCGCTTTGCGCCAGGGCTTTCTGCGGCATAATCGGCGCAAAGTTACGAATTTAGGCGCGTTATCCGCTATTTTCTTACTAAAAAACCGCCGAAAGGCGGAATTTTGCCGCCGCCGGCGAGAACACGACTACTTAAAACGGACGATTATAAGCGCAGAAGCGCGCGGCTTTCTATAAGACATTTTTTATTTGCTTGGAGAAAATTTTTCCTAAGTCCGTGATATTTTTCATTATCTACGCAGAAAAAGTTTGTTACAAACTTGCTAACACATATTACAAACTTTGTAACACGTATTACAAAGTTTGTAACAAGCATTACAAGCTTTGTAACAAAAACTTTCAAGGAAGAAGGAAAAAATTTCAGCAAGCGAATAAAAACTATCTGCACATTCCGTAAAAAAAACAAGGGGATAATGTGGATTGCCAGCGCACTTGGTTGCCACGGCCTCGGAGTCGGCTATTCTGCATCGCCACTATGAAAATCGTGGCAGATATGACAAAGAAAAATTAATAAATCTTCAAACAAACTTTTACGCTTCAATTATTTATACTACTTTTGCAAAAACATCCAATAAGATAATCATTGCACAGCAAATACACATGAAAAAAATTGCATTCCTGCTTCTAATCGCCGCGCTCTGCCTCACGAGCTGCCGCACGAAGGAAAAAGTCCTTTATTTCCAAGACCTTGCCAACGGCGAGGCCGTACCCACGAAACTTCTTGAGACCATTAAATTCCAACCGGGCGACAAGGTGTCGATCATTGTCAGCTCAGCCGCCACGCCCGAGCACGTGTCTCGCTACAACCTGCCCGTAGTCACGCAGCAGGTAGGCGGGGCGGGCCTCCGCAGCAGCGCAAACCAAGTGGCACTTTATACCATCGACGAGAACGGAGATGTGGAGATTCCCTCTATCGGCAAGCAGAAAATCGGCGGACTGACGCGCTCGGAAGCCCAAGCGCGCATCCAGGCGCTCTTCCGCAACGGCATCCTCAACGACGCCATCGTGACCGTTACGCCTTACAGCCAATACGTTACGGTGATGGGTGAGGTGAAAAACCCCGGACGCTACGAATTTTCGCGCGACCAAATGACGATTACCGAACTCCTCGGCCTGGCAGGCGACCTCACCATTCAGGGCCGCCGCGACCGCATCCTCGTGCTGCGCCAAGAGGGCGGCGAAACGAAGTCGTACTACCTCGATATCCGCTCGAAGAACATCATGACCTCGCCCGTGTATTATCTGAAACAGAACGATATTGTCTACGTAGAGCCGAACCGTATGCGCGTGGGACAGTCAACCAACAACGACAACAGTATCCGACAGATAAGCATGTGGATCAGCATCGCCTCGTTCCTCACCACCATCGGCGTGCTTATTTTCAAAGACTAATCGACTTTGGCAACCAGCCAAACGACACGTATAAAAAAGGAAGCCCCCGCCAGCGGGGCTTCCTTTTTTCGCCCGCACGGGAAAAAGCACAGCCAAAAGCACGATTTTGCAAAGCATACGTGACACTTTGCGCGTAATATATTAAAAATACTTACAGAAATGCATTTTCCTTGGAAAAGGCTTGCAGGCTATGCGAAAAGCCCCTATCTTTGCATCGTGTTTTTCATAGTATTAGATTTAAGGTTAACAAGGTTGGGATACAGAGGTATCCCTTTTTTTATGCCCGGAAGCAAGCAAAACAGCCTTTCCTTACTCCTCCGAACCACTAAAAAAGCCATTATCTGCCCAAAAACAAGGGGAAAAGCCACGTATTCAGAAAAAATGCCGTATATTTGCACGTCAAAATGCCTTGTTAGCATCTAAGAGGTATACAATATTAATAATAACATCATAAAAACAACCCCAATCACACACAATGCAAAACAAAGGATTTGTTAAAGTAATTGCAGTGTTGCTGACTTTGATTTGCCTTTTCTACCTCTCGTTCTCGGCCGTAACAAGCCACTACGAGAAGAAAGCAGCCGAACTCACGGCGCAAGGCAAAGACGGCGGCGCATACCTCGACTCCATGCGGAACGAGAAAGTGTACCTTAACTGGAAAACACTCAAAGAATGCGAAGAACTGCAAATCGGTCTCGGCCTCGACCTTAAAGGCGGCATGAACGTTATCCTCGAAGTGAGCGTGCCCGATGTGGTGAAGAGCCTCGCCGGCGAAAGCGCCAACGACCCGGCCTTTGCCAAGGCTCTCGCCGATGCACGCGAGCAAGCCAAGACGGAAAGCACCGACTTCGTGGACATCTTCGTTTCCGTCTATCAGAAGCAGAACGGCGAAAACCGCCTCGGCGGCATCTTCGCCTCTAAGCTCAAAGAAAAGAATATTTCCTACAACTCCACCGACGCTGAAGTGAAGAAGGTGCTCGCCGAAGAGGTGGTAGCAGCCGTTGAAAACTCCAACAAGGTGGTGCGCTCGCGTATCGACCGCTTCGGTGTGGCTCAGCCCAATATCCAAGTGCTGCGCGGCAAAGGCCAGATCGGTCAGATCATGGTGGAAATGCCGGGTATCAAGGAACCGGAGCGCGTGCGCAAACTGCTTCAGGGAAGCGCCAACCTCGAGTTCTGGGAAACCTATACGCTCAACGAGCTTCAGCCGGCTCTGGTTGAGGTAGACAACCGCCTCGCCAAGGGCACCGCTCCCGCCGACACAACCGCTGCCGACTCTGCCGCAGCCAAGAGCGTAGAGGAAAAGGCTGCTGCCGATGCAGCCGCACGCCACCCGCTCTTCGCCAAGCTGATGCAGAGCGCAGGCAGTCAGCCCATCGTGTCGCCGCAAGGCTGCATCGTGGGTATGGCACTCGCTGCCGACACGGCCGAAGTTAACGCTATGCTCAACAGCGAAGCCGCACAGGGCACGCTGCCCGCCGACGTGCATTTCGCCTGGAGCGTGAAGCCCTCCGAAAGTTTCAAGGCGCCTATCTTTGAACTCTACGCCCTGAAAGCCGAAAACGGCAAGCCCTCTATGGCCGGCGACGTGATTGCAGATGCAAAGGACGACTTCGACCAGCACCATAACCCCATCGTCTCGATGACGATGACCACCAACGGCGCACGCGACTGGGCTGCGCTCACGAAGAAGAACCTCAAAAAGTGCGTGGCTATCGTGCTCGACGACGTAGTGTACAGCGCACCCGTGGTGCAGACGGAAATCACCGGCGGACAGTCGCAGATTTCGGGCCACTTCACCACCGACGACACGCGCGACCTCGCCAACGTGCTCAAGAGCGGTAAGATGCCCGCACCCACCAAGATCGTGCAGGAAGAAACCGTAGGCCCGAGCCTTGGCGCAGCTTCTATCAACGCCGGTTTCACGGCTTGCGTAGTGGCATTCGTGCTCCTGATGATCTTCATGTGCGCTTTCTACGGCCTTATCCCCGGCATGGTGGCCAACTGCGCCCTCTTGCTCAACTTCTTCTTCACCTTCGGCGTGCTGATTTCCTTCCAGGCAGCCCTCACGATGAGCGGCATCGCCGGTATGGTGCTCTCGCTCGGTATGGCAGTCGATGCCAACGTGCTGATTTATGAGCGCACGAAGGAAGAACTTGCAGCCGGCAAGAACATCAAGACGGCACTCGCCGACGGTTACGGCAATGCCTTCTCCGCAATCTTCGACTCCAACCTCACGTCAATCATCACCGCCATCATCCTCTATAACTTCGGCACTGGCCCCATCCGAGGCTTCGCGCTCACGCTCGGCATCGGTATCTGCGCCTCGTTCTTCACCGCAGTTTGGATGACGCGTATGGTTTACGAACACTTCCACAACCGCGACAAGTGGCTCGGCATCACCTTCACCACCGCCCTCAGCCGCAACTTCATGAAGAACGCCAGCGTGCGCTTCATGGAAAAGGCAAAAGGCTCTATCACCATCTTCCTCGTGGCAGCAGCCGTTTGCATTGCCTTCCTCGGCATTCGCGGACTTTCGAAGGGTATCGACTTCACCGGCGGCCGCAACTACGTGATTGAGTTCGAGCAGAAAGGCGTAACGCCCGAGCAGGTGCGTGAAGCCGTGGCCGCAAAGGTACAGGCCAAGGACGCAGAGGCAACCGTAAGCGCCATTGCCATCACCACGACCAACAACGACGCCGTGCGCCTCACCACGAACTATCGCATCGACGACGACTCCGAGAATATCGACCAGGAAGTAGAAAAGTTCATCTACGATGCCCTGCACGAGCAGAACCTCATCAAGGCCGACTACGCTACGTTCATCGACCGCGACAACCACGCCGGCGGCTCGATCATATCGGCACAGAAGGTAGGTCCCTCCGTTGCAGCCGACATGGCCAAGAGCGCCGTTATCGCCGTGCTGCTCTCACTCGTGGCTATCTTCCTCTACATTCTTGTGCGCTTCCGCAACGTGGCATTCTCCGTGGGCAGCGTCGTAGCCCTCTGCTTCGACACGCTGCTTATCCTCGGCACGTACTCCATCTGCTGGGGCTGGGTTCCCTTCTCGCTCGAAGTAGACCAGACGTTTATCGGCGCCGTGCTTACAGCTATCGGTTACTCGATTAACGATAAGGTGGTGGTATTCGACCGTATCCGCGAAAACCTCGGCCTCTATCCGAAGCGCGGCACGATGCGCCTCTTCAACGAGTCGCTGAACAGCACCTTGGCACGTACGCTCGTGACCTCCGCCACGACGCTCCTCGTGTTGCTCTGCATCTTCTTCCTCGGCGGCGACAGCATCCGCTCGTTCTCCTTCGCCATGATTCTCGGCGTTGTGTACGGCACGCTCTCGTCTATCTTCCTTGCCGCTCCTATCGCCTACCGCACCCTCGGCAAGAAAAGAGTGATTGAAGAAAAATAAATAACGCCACTTATAGACATTAACGAATAGACCTCCGGCGCACCGCTTTCGGTGCGCCGGAGGTCTATTCGTTGTTTTATGCGTTCACCTTGCACAAACCTATTTTTATAGAAGTACATGTCTACAAAAACACAGACAAAGACTTACAGCAACGACGACTAAAAGATGTCCAAACCCAGTAGCCACAAAAAAGAGGCTGCGCCGTAAACCTAAATTTACGACACAGCCTCTTAGTTAGTGCCCGGAGCGGGACTCGAACCCGCACAGCCGGTAATGGCCAAGGGATTTTAAGTCCCTCGTGTCTACCATTCCACCATCCGGGCATCCTCTTTTGGAGAAGCCACCCTGCCGCAAGGCAAAAGGGGGAAAGGCGTGCTTTCGGCGGCAAAATTAGGGAAAAAACGCCATTATGGCAAGGATTCAAGAGCGTTTGTACGGTATTTATTACTGAAAAAGGCGTTTTTCACGGCATTCAGTGCGCGAATTATGGATTTTTTAATAACTTAGGCGGCAATATTACGCGCGATAAAAGATGAATTTCTTCAAAATGTATATCAATGGCATTCGCCGCATGACATGGGGGCGGCAACTTTGGCTGCTGGTCATCATAAAGCTGATAATCATCTTCGCCGTGCTGCGCCTCTGCTTCTTCCGCCCCGCCCTCGCCGGGCTTTCTGACAGCGAGCGGAGCGACACGGTGGGCGGCACGCTGACGGAAAGGGCGAAATAGAGCGACACCGGTGAACAAGTAGGGGCGTTCTGCAGAACGCCCGCCAAACGCCCGCCAAACGCCCGCCAAGCAAACAAGCCACAATAACCTTTTAACCTTATATATATAAATATGTATCTCTTGGAAAGCATCGGCACTGCGCTCATCGACTGGTCGCGCGCGCAGTTTGCCCTGACGGCCTGCTATCACTGGCTGTTCGTGCCGCTCACGCTCGGGCTGGCACTGATTATGGCGTTGATGGAAACGCAGTATGTACGCACGGGCGAGGCGTTTTGGAAAGACACCGCCCGCTTCTGGCAAAAACTCTTCGGCATCAACTTCGCCGTCGGCGTGGCCACGGGGCTTATTCTTGAATTCGAGTTCGGCACGAACTGGAGCAACTACTCGTGGTTTGTGGGCGACATCTTCGGCGCGCCGCTAGCCATCGAGGGCATCGTGGCGTTTTTCATGGAAAGCACCTTTATCGGCGTGATGTTTTTCGGTTGGGACAAGGTTGGGCGGAAGTTCCACCTCGCCTCCACGTGGCTCACGGGCATCGGCGCAACGCTCTCTGCCTGGTGGATTCTCGTGGCGAACAGCTGGATGCAGCATCCCGTGGGCATGGAACTTAACCCGCTCACGGTGCGCAGCGAGATGACCGACTTCTTCGCCGTGGCGTTTGCCCCCGAGGCAGCCATGAAATTCCTGCACACGGTGAGCAGCGGCTGGCTCACGGGCGCGGTGTTCGTAGTAGCCGTGAGCAGCTGGTTCTTGCTGCGCGGGCGCAACGTGCGCACGGCGATGGCAAGCATGCGCATCGCTGCCGTGACGGGCTTGGCAAGCGGCCTCATCGTGATGGGTACGGGCGACCAGTCGGGCGTCAATATTGCCAAAGGGCAACCTATGAAACTCGCCGCCGCCGAGGGCTTGCGCCAGGGCGGCCCGCAGGCACCGTTCTCCATCGTGCCAGGCGTGGAAGTGCCGGGCATGCTCTCCATGCTCGCCACGCACGACTTCAACGGCTACGTGCCGGGCATCGACAACCTGCTCGACGGCTACACCGCCCCCGACGGCACGGAGCATCTCTCTGCCGAAGAGAAAATGCAGCGCGGCAAACTGGCAGTGCAAGCCTTCTCAAAACTGCGCGCCATACAGGGCGACACGCTCGCCACGCCCGAGGAGCAGCTGGAAGCCAATAAAGAGTTCAAGGAGAATCTGCCCTATTTCGGTTACGGCTTTATCAGCGACAAGGAGCAACTCGTGCCGCCCGTATGGCTGGTTTACTGGTCGTTCCGCATCATGGTGGGCACGGGCATGGCGCTGATGCTGCTCTTCGTGCTCGTGGCATGGTTCTCGCGCAAGAAAGGCAACCTCGCCGAGCACCGCTGGCTGCTCCATGCGGGCATGTGGTGCCTGCCGCTGGCCTATCTCGGCGGTCAGGCGGGCTGGATTGTGGCAGAAGTGGGACGTCAGCCGTGGGCCATTCAAGACCTGCTGCCCGTGAACGCGGCTGTTTCGAGCCTCAGCCCGCAGGCGGTGCAGACCACCTTCTTCATCTTCCTCGCGCTCTTCACGGCACTGCTTTTCGTGGAACTGCGCATTATGTTCAAAGCCATACGCGAGCATAAAGCGGAATAAATATTTTAGTAAACAAGTTTTTGAGTAAACGAGTAAACAAGTTTTTGAGTAAACAAGTAAACGAGTGAACAAGTAAACGAGACAAGTTACTCATATAAAATATAATTAGCGCGGCATTCATGTCTCGTCTACTCGTCTACTTGTTTACTCGTCTACTAAAAAATTAATAACGATTATGTCACAGCTTTTTTTGCAACAATATTGGTGGTTTCTTGTCAGCCTGCTGGGCGGGCTGCTCGTGTTCCTGCTGTTCGTTCAAGGCGGCGGCAGCCTAATCTTCTGCGTGGGGCATACGCCCGAAGAGCGCAGCCGGCTCGTAGGCGCCACGGGGCGCAAGTGGGAAATCACGTTTACGACGCTCGTCACCTTCGGCGGCGCATTCTTCGCCTCCTTCCCCCTGTTTTACAGCACGAGCTTCGGCGGTGCGTACTGGGTGTGGATGCTTATCCTCTGCTGTTTCGTGCTGCAAGCCGTGAGCTATGAGTTCCAGGCCAAGCAAGGCGCTTGGCTGAGCCAAAAGTCATGGCGGCGCGTGCTGGCAGTGAGCGGCCTGCTCGCTCCGCTGCTCATCGGTATGGCGGTAGGCACGTTCTTCAACGGCGCGGCGTTCACGGTAGACAAAAGCGCTATCGGCACACTGCCCGGCACAGACTGCTTGCCCGTCATCAGCCGTTGGGCGAACTGCTGGCACGGCCTGGACGCACTGGCCAACCCTTGGAACTGGGTGCTGGGCTTGGCAGTAATGTTCCTCGCCCGCGTGCTGGGTGCCATGTATATGGTGAATAATCTCGACGGCGAGGAAACCCTGCGCGCGCGGCTGCGCCGCAGAATGCTCATAGACGGCGTGCCATTCGCCCTGCTCTTCGTGGCGTTCTTGGCGCACGTGCTCACGATGGACGGCCTCGCCAGCAATCCTGAAACGGGCATCATCGCCGCCGAACCTTTCAAGTATCTGCACAACGCCCTCGCCCTGCCAGCAGTGACCGCCACTTTGCTGATAGGCGCGGTGCTGGTGCTCGCGGGCATGGCCTTGACCTGGTTGCGCCCTGGCTTCGTGCGCGGCATCTGGCTTTCCGGCACGGGCACGGTGCTCGCCGTACTCGGCCTGCTGCTCCTCGCCGGACTCAACAACACTGCCTATTATCCCTCGACCGCCAACCCCGCCTGCTCGCTCACCATCGCGAACAGTTCCTCGGGACTGTTCACGCTGCAAGTGATGTCGGCAGTTTCGCTACTCATTCCCTTCGTGCTGGCATATATATTCTATGCGTGGCGCGCGATTGACAAGGGCGGGAAACAAACAAATTATTGATATTGTTGGTTGAATAAATTGCAACATTTGTGCAAGGCGAGTGCAGAGGCCAAGTTTACTTAGGCTCTGCCGGGCGCAGCCAAAAATCTCAAAGCAAAATGTCGAGAAAAGGAGCATGAATACGAAAACGTTTTTGTCCACGAATTGCCATTGCAGTTCGTGGACAAAATGATTACAAATGTATCCCTCATTCGCGAGACGCCGTTTGCATTTTGTCTAAGATATAAAGTTGAAGAGTTCGCGTAATAAGGGAGGTTCGTGTGAGTGCCAGAATCTCCTTATATTTGCCGTTTTATTCAAAAAACCAATAGTAAAAGAGCACTTTCAAGCGGGAAAAGCGTATTTTTGCAAAAAGAAGGCGCTTGTTCGTTTTTTTGGCGTCTACCCGTCTACCCAATAATAAAAATATGCCAGAGGAAACACTCACGCCGATGATGAAGCAGTTTTATGACCTCAAGGCCAAAAACCCTGATGCCATTCTGCTGTTCCGCTGCGGCGACTTTTACGAAACATATGCTTCCGACGCCGTGACGGCGGCGGGCGTGCTGGGCATCACGCTCACGCGCCGCAGCAACAAAGGCAGCGGGCCTGCAACAGAGATGGCGGGCTTTCCCTTCCACGCGCTCGACACTTATCTGCCGCGCCTTATCCGCGCAGGTTTCCGCGTGGCCATCTGCGACCAGTTGGAAGACCCGAAGCTCACGAAGAAACTCGTGAAGCGCGGCATCACGGAGCTCGTGACGCCGGGCGTGGCAATGGCGGACAACGTGCTCAACGCGAAAGAAAACAATTTCCTCTGTGCCATTCACTTCGGCGCGGCGGCCGTGGGCTTGTCGCTGCTCGACATCTCAACGGGCGAGTTTCTCGTGGCAGAGGGGCGGGCGGAATATATCGACAAGCTCTTGAGCGGCTTTGCGCCGAAAGAGGTGCTGGTGCAGCGCGGCAGCAAGGCCCGCTTCACGCAGATGTTCGGCACGCGCTTCTTTATCTTTGAGGTAGACGACTGGGCCTTCACGGGCAACACGCCGCGCGAGAAGCTGCTGAAGCATTTCGAGGTGAAAAACCTCAAAGGCTTCGGCGTGGAACACTTGAAAGATGCCACGGTGGCGGCAGGCGTTATCCTCTGCTACCTCGACATGACGCAGCACACGCACATCGGCCACATCACCTCCCTGCGCCGCATTGAGGAAGACCGCTACGTGCGCCTCGACAAGTTCACCGTCCGCAATCTCGAATTGGTAGAACCGATGTGCGAGGGCGGCGCTTCTCTCTTCTCCGTCATCGACCGCACGCTCACGCCGATGGGCGCAAGGCTGCTGCATCGCTGGGTGCTCTTTCCCTTGCGGGCGGTGGGCGACATCGTGCAGCGGCAAAACGGCGTGGAGCATTTCTTCCGCGAGCCGGAGTTTCGCGACCTCTGCGAAATGGAACTGCCGAAGGTGGGCGATATGGAGCGCATCGTGTCGAAAGTGGCCACGGGGCGCGTCAATCCGCGCGAGTTGCAGCAGCTGCGAGGTGCGCTCGAAAGCACGGCGCTGCTGAAATATGCCTGCACGCATTCCGACGACCCCTCTATCAAGAAAATCGGCGAGCGGCTCAACCCGCTGCCAGAGTTGCGCGAGCGCATCGGCAAGACCCTCACCACCGACCCGCCCATACTCGTGGCGAAGGGCGGCGTGATTACTTCCGGCGTGAGCGAAGAGCTGGACGAGCTGCGCAACATTTCTTCCTCCGGCAAGGACTATCTTCTGAAAATACAGCAGCGCGAAAGCGACGCTACGGGCATTCCGAGCCTGAAAATCGGATTTAACAACGTGTTCGGTTATTACATCGAGGTGCGCAATAACTATAAGGCGCAAGTGCCCGCCGACTGGGTGCGCAAGCAGACGCTCGCGCAGGCCGAACGCTACATCACGCAGGAACTGAAAGAATACGAGGAGAAGATATTAGGGGCTGAGGACAAAATTCTTGCGCTCGAAACGGAACTCTATGCACAATTGCTGAATTACGTAGGCAGCTACATCGCTCCCTTGCAGGAAGATGCCGCCGCGCTTTCCACGCTCGACTGCCTGCAATCGCTCGCGGCCGTGGCCCGCGAACGGCGTTACGTGCGCCCGGCGGTGGACGAAAGCCTCGCCATCGACATTCGGCAGGGACGGCACCCCGTGATTGAAACGTTGATGCCGATCGGCGAGGAATATGTGGCAAACGACGTGATGCTCAACACCACGACGCAGCAAATCATCATCGTGACCGGCCCGAACATGGCAGGTAAGAGTGCCCTGCTCCGCCAAACGGCACTCATCACGCTCTTGGCGCAAATGGGCTCGTTCGTGCCTGCCGACAGCGCAACTATCGGCGTGGTAGACAAAATATTCACCCGCGTGGGGGCGAGCGACAATATCTCGCTCGGCGAGAGCACCTTTATGGTGGAGATGAACGAGGCGGCAAATATCATGAACAACCTGAGCGAGCGCAGCCTCGTGCTCTTCGACGAACTCGGGCGCGGCACGTCGACCTACGACGGCATCTCCATAGCATGGGCCATTGTGGAATATATCCACGAGAACCCGAGGGCGCACGCCCGTACGCTTTTCGCCACGCACTATCACGAGCTCAACGAAATGGAGCGCCTCTTCCCGCGCGTCAAGAACTGGAACGTCTCGGTGCGCGAGGTGAACAACCGCGTGGTGTTTCTGCGCAAATTGCAGCCGGGCGGTTCGGAGCACTCTTTCGGCATACATGTGGCCCGCCTCGCGGGTATGCCCGCCTCAATCGTGAAGCGTGCCAACCAAATCCTGCACGACCTCGAAAGCGCGGGGGCGAAGGCGGGAAGCAACCTGCCCAAGGGAGAAAGCATCTCGCAGGTTGATACCACCACGGGCACGCAACTGAGTTTCTTCCAACTCGACGACCCCGTGCTCAAACAGATACGCGACGAGCTGCTGCACATCGACGTGAACAACCTCACGCCGCTCGAAGCCCTCAATAAGCTCAACGACATCAAGCGCATCCTTAAAGGATAAAGTTTACTCGTCTACTTCGTGATTTTCGGCTGCGCTCGGCATAGCCCGAACAAGTTCGGCTCTGCGCTCGCTTGCACGAAAATCTCCTCGTTTACTAAAAAACTCGTCTACTATATATATAATATTGTATATCCCTATGACCGCAATTAAAGAAACTTGGAAAACGCTCGGCTATATCGACGAGCCTGTGCCCGAAGGCATAGACCTCAAAGCCGAAATCCGCAAATTGTGCCAAGAAAAAAATGCCATAATCCTGGCACACTATTATACCGAAGGCGTTATTCAGGACATCGCCGACTTTATCGGCGACAGCCTCGCCCTGGCACGCAAGGCTGCCAAGACTGACGCGGACATCATCGTGATGTGCGGCGTGCACTTCATGGGCGAAACCAACAAAATTCTCTGTCCCGAAAAGAAAGTTCTCATTCCCGACCTCAACGCCACCTGCTCGCTGGCGGAAAGCTGTCCGGCAAAGGAGTTCGCCGAATTTGTGCACGGCCACCCCGACCATACGGTGATTTCCTACGTCAATACCTCCGCTGCCACCAAGGCTGTGACGGACGTTGTGGTCACCTCCGGCAACGCCAAGCAGATTGTGGAGAGTTTTCCGAAGGACGAGAAGATTATCTTCGGCCCCGACCGCAACCTCGGCGCATACATCAACAGCATCACGGGGCGCAACATGCTCCTCTGGGACGGCGCGTGCCACGTGCACGCACGCTTTTCGGTGGAAAAGCTCGTTGCGCTCAAGCAGCAATATCCCGAAGCCAAGGTGCTGGTACACCCCGAGTGCAGGGGCCCGATTGTGAAACTGGCAGACGTGGTGGGGTCTACCGCCGCCTTGCTCAAATATGCCGTAAACGCCGACACGAAGACCTTCCTCGTGGTGACGGAAAGCGGCATCTTGCACGAAATGCAGAAGCAATGCCCCGACAAGCAGTTCATACCCGTGCCGCCCGACGACAGCACCTGCGGCTGCAACGAATGTAACTTCATGAAGCTCGTGACGCTCAAGAAGGTCTACAACACCCTGCGCTACGAATGGCCCACAGTGGAAGTGCCTGCCGACATCGCCAAGGCAGCCGTGCGCCCCATCAACCGTATGCTGCAACTCTCGGAGCAGCTCGGGCTGTAAGAGTTTTAGTAAACCCGTCTACAAAATAATATCAATAGAAATCTATCCCTTATCCTTTACCATGAAGACACGCTTTTTCCTTTTGGCGACCCTGCTTTATATCTGCCAGGCCGCGAGTGCGGCCGTTCCCTCGCTTTCGCTCATTCCGCTGCCCGAGCATATGGAGCAGTGCGACGGCACGAGCAGTTTCGCGAAGAAATTTACCATACGCCTGGACTCGAAAGCTTCGGCAGAGGTTGAGGCTGTGGTGAGCCGTTTCTCCCATGAGTTTTGCACCGCCACGGCCATGGACGTGCAGCGCACGAAGAAGAGTTCCGCCACGATGACGCTCTCGCTCGATGCAGCCTTGGCAAGCGAGGCATATACGCTCGAAGTGGCGGGCGGCAAGGTGCGCATCTCGGCTGCACAGCCTGCCGGTTTCTTCTATGCCCTTCAAACTTTCAAGCAGCTGTTTCCCCGCTCCGTCATGGCAGGGCAGCCCTGCACGGACATCAAAACGGTTTGGACCGTCCCCGACGTGCGCATCAGCGATGCCCCGCGCTTTGCCTGGCGCGGCTTCATGCTCGATGAGGGCCGCCATTTCTATGGAAAAGAAGCCATAAAGCGCGTGCTCGACTTGATGTCGGTTTATAAAATGAACCGCTTCCACTGGCATCTGACCGAAGACCAAGGCTGGCGCGTAGAAATAAAGAAATATCCGCGCCTCACGGAAGTGGGCGCATGGCGCAACAGCAAGGTGCTCGGCTGGGGCGACGTTAAGCCCGACGGGCAGCGTTACGGCGGCTTTTATACGCACGAAGATGTCAAGGAGATAGTGGCTTATGCCGCCGCGCGTTTCATTGAGATTGTTCCCGAAGTGGACATTCCGGGCCATTCGCAGGCCGCCGTTGCGGCTTATCCCGAGTTTCTTGCCTGCGACCCCGAGCAGCCGCACGAGGTGTGGCTGTGGCAGGGCGTTTCGGCCGACGTGATCAATGTGGCGGAGCCGCGCGCCGTGCAGTTTGCCTGCGACGTGATTGACGAGCTCGCCGCGCTTTTCCCCTTCGGCTACATTCATCTCGGCGGCGACGAATGTCCCACGGACAAGTGGGAGCGCAACGCGCTGTGCCAGGCGCGTCTGAAAGAGATAGGCTCTGAAAAGTATCGCGACCTGCAAATCGACTTTTATCATAAATTGCAGCAGCACATCGCCCGGCAGCCGCTGGAAAAGCAGCGCAAGCTGATTTTCTGGAACGAAGTGTTGCACGGCAACACGCAGCCGCTTGGCAAGGACATCGCCATAATGGCTTGGATTGGCGCGGACGGCGCGGCACGCGATGCCGCAGGCCGCGGGTTCAACACAATCCTTTCGCCGCAAATTCCCTATTACATCAATCGCCGCCAGTCGCCGCTCGCCACGGAGCCGCGCTCGCAGGGCCACGGCACGGAGACCGTAGAGGCAGTATATAATTATGTGCCCGCCAAAGATGTGCCTGCCGATTTGCAAGCAAAATATCTCGGCGTGCAGGCCAATTTCTGGACGGAATGGGTAGAGGATGCGGCAACGGTGGAGTATCTGATGATGCCGCGCCTCGCCGCCGTGGCCGAAGCGGGCTGGACGCCGCAGCCGCGCCGCTCCTATCCCGATTTCCTCAATCGCCTGCAAGGCGAAGCAGAGCTTTACGAACTGATGGGCGTAAGCTATGGCAAGCATGTTTTTGAGTAAACAAGTAAACGAGTAAACAAGTAAACGAGACAAGTTTCTCGTATAGAACAATTACCAAGACATTTCTATCTCGTCTACTCGTTTTCTTTGAGATTTTCGGCTGCACTCGGCATAGCCCGAACAAGTTCGGCTCTGCTCTCGATTGCACGAAAATTTCCTTGTAAACTCGTCTACTAAAAATGAAATCCTTAAATCCCATACGATGCAAAAAGACGTAGTTTTAGAAAAGAAGAAGCAAAGCCGCAGCCCTATTACGTGGGTGCCGACGGCGTATTTTGCTATGGGGCTGCCTTTCGTGGTGCTCAATATGGTGACCGTCCTGATGTTTGAAGGCTTGGGCGTGGACAAGACGCTCATCACGTTCTGGACATCGCTTATCCTCCTGCCCTACACGCTCAAACCGCTATGGAGCCCGTTCCTCGAATTGTTCAAGACCAAGAAGTTTTGGGTGGTGCTCACGCAAATGGTCTCGGGCGTCACCTTCGGGCTGGTGGCGTTCTCCCTGGGCTTGCCCAATTTCTTCACCATTGCCATCGCCCTCCTCGCCGTCATCGGTTTCAGCGGCGCCACGCACGACATCGCCTGCGACGGCGTGTATATGAGCGAGCTGGACGAAGGGCAGCAGGCGGCCTACATCGGTTGGCAGGGCGCATTCTATAATATTGCCAAAATCGTGGCGACGGGCGGTTTGGTGTTCTGTGCGGGCAAACTCATCAAGCATTTCGTGGCGGGCGGACAGAGCGAGTTCACCGCCAACCAGTACGCCTGGACCATCATCATCGCCACGCTCGGCGCCATCATGGTGCTGCTCAGCCTGTACCACTCCCTCATGCTGCCCGGCTCCGCGCCGAGGCGTTGCGTCACGTCGGTGCGCCAAACGGCCATAGAGTCGTGGGACATGCTGGCAGACTTTTTCAGAAAGAAACACATCGTCTACTACATCTTCTTCATCATTCTCTACCGCTTTGCCGAAGGCTTCGTGATGAAAATCGTGCCGCTCTTCCTCAAAGCCTCGCGTGCAGAAGGCGGCTTGGGCTTAGATGTCGACACCATCGGACTTTTCTACGGCACTTATGGCGCGGCAGCCTTTGTGGGCGGTTCTATCCTGGCGGGCTATTTCATCAAGGCCATCGGCCTGCGCCGCGCCTTGTTCATTCTTTGCTGCGCCTTCAATATTCCTTTCGTCATCTATACAATATTCTCCATCACCCAGCCCACCAACGAGTGGCTAATCTGTTCGGGCATCGTCTTCGAATATTTCGGCTACGGCTTCGGCTTTGTGGGACTCACGCTCTATATGATGCAGCAGGTGGCTCCGGGCAAGAGCCAAATGGCGCACTACGCCTTTGCCTCGGGCATAATGAACTTGGGCGTGATGCTGCCGGGCATGATGAGCGGCTGGCTGTGCGAGCAGCTGGGCGTGTGGTTCGACAAGCCCGGAGGCTACGAGCCCTTCTTCATCTTCGTGCTCTTCGCCACCATTCCCTCCTTTCTCATCACATATTTCGCACCGTTCAAAGAAACCAACAACCAATAAATATCTAATATCATGCTTACCCCCATACCTTGGCAGGAACGTCCTGCCGGTTCCAAAGACATCATGTGGCGTTACACCGAAAACCCCGTTATCGGCCGCTACGACATTCCCTCTTCCAACAGCATCTTCAACAGCGCCGTGGTGCGCTTCGGCGATGGCTTTGCCGGCGTGTTCCGCTGCGACAACAAGCGCGTGCAGATGAACATCTTTGCCGGCTTCTCCAAGGACGGCATCCACTGGGACATCAACCACGAGCCGATAAAGTTCGTGCCCGGCAATACGGAGATGATCGACAGCGACTACAAATACGACCCGCGCGTGGCTTGGATTGAAGACCGCTACTGGGTGACCTGGTGCAACGGCTACCACGGCCCCACCATCGGCATTGCCTATACGTTCGACTTCCAGACGTTCTATCAATGCGAAAATGCCTTTCTCCCCTTCAACCGCAACGGCGTGCTGTTTCCCGAAAAGATTAATGGCAAATACGCCATGCTTTCGCGTCCGAGCGACAGCGGGCACACGCCCTTCGGCGACATTTACATCAGTTTCAGTCCCGACATGAAATATTGGGGCGAACACCGCAGCGTGATGAAGACCGTACCCTTTGAGCAGAGCGCATGGCAGTGCCTCAAAATCGGCGCGGGCACCGTGCCTATCCGCACTGACGAGGGTTGGCTGATGTTCTACCACGGCGTAATCCAGACGTGCAATGGCTTCCGCTACTCTATGGGTGCCGTCCTGCTCGACCTTGCCGACCCCACGAAGGTGCTGCACCGCTCCATGGAATACCTTCTCGCGCCCGCAGCTCCCTATGAACTTTGCGGCGATGTGCCCAACGTGGTGTTCCCCTGCGCCGCCCTGCACGAGGGCGACCGCGTGGCCGTTTACTATGGTGCGGCAGATACCTGCGTAGGCATGGCGTTTGGCCATATCTCCGAAATCATCGAGTTTTTGAAAAAGCAGTAATTAAAAGTAGGGGCGTTTTGCAAAACGCCCGCCCTTTGCGCCGAAAGGCAATCAATAAAAGGGTGTTTTGCAAAACGCCCCTACTAGATTCTTATTTTATGAGAAAAATCAGCCTTTCCCTTTTTGCAGCCTTACTTTCCCTGTCGTGCTGCTTTGCCGAGAAGAGGCCGGTGGACTATGTCAACCCCTTCATCGGCACCACCAACTTCGGCACCTGCAACCCTGGCGCGGTATGCCCCAGCGGCATGATGAGCGTCGTGCCGTTCAACGTGATGGGCTCCGACCAAAACAAATACGACAAGGACAGCCGCTGGTGGAGCACGCCTTACGAATTCCACAACGTGTTCTTCACGGGCTATTCCCACGTGAACCTCAGCGGCGTGGGCTGCCCCGACCTCGGTTCGCTGCTCGTGATGCCCACAGTGGCCGATATGCTCTGCGTGGATTTCCGCCAATACGGTTCAGCCTACACTGCCGAGCAGGCACGCCCGGGCTATTACGCCAATACCCTCACGCGCTACGGCGTGAAAACGGAGGTCACCGCCACGCCGCGCTGCGCCGTCCACCGCTACACCTTCCCCGGCGGACGTTCGCACATCTTGCTCAACCTCGGCGAGGGACTTACCAACGAAACGGGCGCCACGCTGCGCCGCACCGCGCCGAACGAGGTGGTCGGCACCAAACTCCTTGGCACGTTCTGCTACGATGCGCGCCAAGCGGTCTTTCCCATTTACTTCGTGATGCGCGTGGAGCGCAAAGGGCTCGCTGCGGGTTATTGGAAATTCCAGCGTCCCAAGAAAGGTGTAGAAGCAGAATGGGACCCCGACGACAATAAATATAAACTCTACACGCGCTACGCCAAAGAACTCTCGGGCGACGACATCGGCGCATGGTTCAGTTTCGATGCCGCAGCGGGCGAACAGGTTGAGGTGCGCCTGGGCGTGTCGTTCGTCAGCATCGAAGGAGCGCGGCGCAACCTCGAAGCCGAACTTTCGGGCAAGACCTTCGACCAAGTGCGTGCCGAGGCTGAGGGTAAATGGAACGAAGACCTTTCGCGCATACTCGTAGAGGGCGGCACGGAGGAAGAAAAAACCGTGTTCTACACCGCGCTCTATCATCTGCTCCTCCACCCCAACATCTTGCAGGACACCGACGGTCGTTATCCCATGATGGAAGGCGACGGCATCGGCACGGTGCCTGCCGGGCGCAACCGCTACACCGTGTTCTCCCTGTGGGACACCTATCGCAACGTCCACCAGTTGCTCTCGCTCGTCTACCCCGAACGGCAGGCCGACATGCTGCGCTCCATGACGGGCATGGCAAGCGAATGGGGCTGGCTGCCCAAATGGGAACTCTACGGCCGCGAAACGTTCACGATGGAAGGCGACCCCGCCATTCCCGTCTTGGCTGACAGTTATCTCAAAGGCCTGCGTGATTTCGACGTTGAGGCTGCCTACGCCGCCGCCCGCCGCAGCGCCCTCACGCCGGGCAAGGAAAATCCCATGCGCCCCGACAACGACGACTACATGCGTCTCGGCTACGTGCCCCTCAGGAGCGAGTTCGACAATTCCGTGAGCCACGCCCTCGAATACTACGTGGCCGACAATGCCCTCGCCCTTTGGGCTAATGCTTTGGGCAAGGCCGATGATGCCCGGCTCTTCCGCCAACGTGCCCTCGGCTGGCGCAAATATTTCAGTGCCGAGTACGGCACACTGCGCCCCCTGCTGCCCGACGGCACGTTCCTCACGCCCTTCAATCCCCGACAGGGTGAGAACTTCGAGCCAAGTCCCGGTTTCCACGAGGGCAATGCCTGGAATTACACGTTCTATGTGCCGCACGACATTGACGGACTTATAAAACTTATGGGCGGCGCAAAGAAATTTACCGCCAATCTGAAAGCCATTTTTGACAAGGGGCTTTACGACCCCGCCAATGAGCCAGACATCGCCTATCCCTACCTCTTCTCGCGCATCAAGGGCGAGGCATGGCGCACGCAAGACCTCACGCGCAGCCTGCTCCGCAAGCATTTCACCACCCAGCCCGACGGTATTCCAGGCAACGACGACACGGGCACCATGTCGGCTTGGGCCATCTTCTCGATGATAGGTTTCTATCCCGACGTGCCGGGCGACCCGTCCTACACGCTCACCGCCCCCGTGTTCTCCCGCGTCACCCTGCACCTCGACCCCGCGCTTTGCGGCGGCAGGGAGCAACTCGTCATCACCGCTCCGGGCGCTTCTTGGACCGACACGCGCCACATCTCCTCCGTGCGCCTCGGCGGCAAGCCTTGCAAGGGTTTCCGCCTCACCCATAAGCAACTCACGGAGGCAGGCACGCTGGAGTATGAACTGTCGGACAAATGAATGTTGCAGCGTGCGCATTTCCCCCGATACATATATATTATTTATAAAAACCTAAGACGCTATGAACAAAAAACTATCTCTCCTCCTCCTGTTCCTGCTAACGGCCGCGCTTTCGATGCAGGCGCAGATTTCTTCCCTTGACGAACTTTCCGACGACAAGGCCTACACGCTTTATAACCCGTATTTCACAACCTACGCCGTTTATAATGCAGAAGCCAACCCCGACCTCGTGTGGGCGGCAGGCATGACCAATCCCAACGGCAGCGTTTCTAAAGACTCCTATGCGCTGCCCGTTGACCTCACCGACCCTTCCAGCAGTTGGATGATAGTAAACTTCCGGGGCAAATGGTACGTTTACAACATAGGGGCTGAGAAGTTCCTTGCCGTGGGCCATACCCCCAACAACCCCTCTACGGCCTCTGCAAAGATGCAGGCCAAGCCCGTTGCCGTGGAGTTTGCCAAAAACGGCGAAGGCTTCACCCTCTGCTCCTATCCCGGTAACCTCCACTACCTTTGCGCCGCGCCGCAGCTGCCCTATCCCGTCAGCATTTGGAACGCCGCCGACAATGGCTCTACATGGGTCATCTCCGAGAATGAAAACGTACAGCCCGACAGCGCCGCCTGCTTCGCCAAACTCGAAGAGGCTTTCCCCGAGCAGGTTGCCCTCAGTATCGACACCCGCCACGGCTACATTTGGAGCAGCGCAGAAGGCGGTGCCATGCCCAATAGCACTGACAAGGGGCGCGACTTCACTTTCTATGCCACCTCGCAGGCGGGTTGGCTCTGCCCCGAGGGCATTGCGGTTAGCTGCGGCGGCAATCGGTGGGAAAAGGAAATTGCTCCCGGGACCGCTGTTACCGAAATCACTATCCCCGGCGCAGACATCGCCGACTCCGTATTCATTACCGGCGTATGGCAGCGCGACAGCCTCGATGCCGCAGCCCGCGTGCTATCGTTCAGCGATGAGTTCGACGGCACGGGCGAACCTTCTGCAGAATGGTGGAAGCGCACCGAGCGTCAGGGCGCTACCTGGAACCGCTGGTGCTCCGACTCTCCCCTCGTGGCCTACTTAGCCGACGGCGCATTGCATTGCCTTGCTATCCCCAACCCTGACAAGGAGACCGACCCCGCCGAAATGCTCACGGGCGGCATCAAGACGCAGGGCAAGTTCGACTTCAAGTGGGGCAGGGCAGAGGCGCGCATCAAGACCACCCAGCACATTGGCAACTTCCCCGCCTTCTGGATGATGCCCACCGACAACAGCCTCGGCTGGCCCAACAATGGCGAAATAGACATCTGGGAAACTATCGATACGGAAGACCGCGCCTATGGCACTGTCCACACCAACTGGACCTATAATCTGAAAAAAGGAGGCAATAGCCGCTATATGGAAGGCTTGGACTACGATTATTGGCACATCTTTGCCGTGGAATGGGACCCCACGTCCATCACTTGGTATGTTGACGGCAAGAAGATGTGGAGTTATCTCAAGAGCACCAATCAGAGCGAACTCGAAGATGGGCAGTGGCCCTTCGATGCCCCCTTCTATCTCATTCTCAATCAGAGCGTGGGCAGCGGCGCGTGGGCCAAGCCAGCCGACACGAGTTTCACTTACGAGACGCAGTTTGACTGGGTGCGCGTTTACCAAAAGCAGGAAGACATCGACACAGGCATCCATGAAATCCATCATGCCGGCGCGTCGGCCGCTTCAGCCGCTTCCGCTTGCTACGACCTCAGCGGCAGACTTTTGCCCCGCGCTCCCAAGCAAGGCGTATTCATTCAGAACGGCAAACTGATCATGCGATAAGCACATCAGGAAAATAACAAAATCCCTGCCAAGCGGTGCATTCCGTTTTGGCAGGGATTAGTTTTGACCCATAGGCCAAAAAAAACGGATTTCAAAGAATCCGTTTCTTTTATGCAGCCTTTTTCATCAGTTCTGAATCACTACGGCGTCTTGCGCGGGGGTATAGGTTATGGTGTAGTTTTCGAGGTTGTCGCCCCGATTGCCCTCAATGATGATGCCCTTGTTGGAGAGGTCGTAAAGGCGGTTGCAGTGCGGGCATCGGGCATGGGGCAGGGTGAGGTGGAGCGTCAGTCGCTTGGTGAGCGCGGAGGCGTTGTAGCACGTGGGGCAAGCGAGGTCGTAGGCCACAAGCCGCATCTGACCGTTCATATCCACACCGGGCGGCATACCGACGATGAAGCCGGCTATGAACTGCGGCTGGCCGTAGGCATCGAGCGCGGTGCGCGGATAGGAGGTGCTCTTGCCGTCGGGCGCGGTGAATATATAATATTGCGCCGAGAACGTGACGGTGCAGAACATGCCAGGGCTGGTGAGGGCTGCCAGCAGCTGCGGCGCGCCAGTGACGGGCGAGAAGCGCATGAAGGCGCGATAGCTGGAGCGTTCGCTCTCGGCCTTGTCGCACGAGGCGCACAGCAACAGGGCGGCGAGCAACGAGGGGAGGATAAGCGGTTTTTTCAATATCTTATTATTTATGTGTGTGAAATGCGGGCAATGCCTCCGCACCCTTATTGGGCGGCGGCAAGCAGGTCGGCAAGTCCGTTGGCGGCCTGTTGCAGCGGCTTCGACACCATGCCTTTCATAAAGAAATTCACCTCTGCGCCAATCGTGACGCGCAGTTTTGCCTCACCCTCGCCATGCGGCAGGAGCTGTATCCACACATTGACGGGAATGGGCGTACCCTCGCCGGCAAACTTGATGCACTTGGGTTCGTCGCGCTCGATGATGCGCAGCGTGATTTTCCCAAGTGGCGAGCCGATGGAGAGCGTGTCGCGGTCGAAGGTCATGGTTTGCAACTGCTCTTTTGCCTGCGCTATCTGCTCGGGCGTGAGTTGTGCCGCCATTTTCTCCTGCACGGCGGGGTCTTCGAGTTTCTCGCGCAAAGTTTCAAGGTTACGCAGGTCGGAATAGCGCGCATAAAGCGCATCAACGGGTTGGCTTACGTATTTAACGTCGCTTTCAAATTTTGTCATGGGTTAATTGCGTTTTGTTTTCAATGAAATATATCCGTAGCGGGTCACTATGAGGAAGCAAATAAGCGGCAGAGCAAACGACACGTTTACTGCCGGGTGGTTGAGGATTGTGCCGAGGTCAATCACAGCGCCTTGCAGCGGCGGCATGAGTGCGCCGCCCACGATGGCCATTACCAAAAAGGCTGCACCGAGGGCCGTGTCTTGGGCATCAACATCTTCGAGGGCTATGCCGTAGATGGTGGGGAACATCAACGACATGAACGCGCTGATGGCCACGAGACAATACAGGCCGGCGATGCCGTCGATCAATATGGTGCCGAGCGTGCACAGCGATGCGCCGATGCCGAATATCATGAGCAGGCGGCGCGGATTGACGCGGCGCATCAATCCCGTGGCCACAAAGCGGCCGCAGAGGGCGAGGCTCATGGCGAAGATGTTGTAGTTTTGCGCCGTGGCCTTGTTGATGCCGAGGCGGTCGGCGTATTGGATAATAAACGTCCACACCATGATTTGTGCCGCTACATAAAACATCTGCGCCAGCACGCCCTCGCGGTAGTGGCGGTTGTGCCAGAGGCGGCGCAGCGAATGAGAGGCGGGTGCAGACGCTCCTTGCTCACCCGTGCCGGCGATGGCGGGCATCTTCTTGAGCGCAACGATGAGGAAGACTATCAGCACCACGATGCCGAGTGCCACGTAAGGGTCGCGGATTACGGCGAGGTCGTGGAGGCGAATGCCGGCCTTTTCGCTTTCGGAGAGCGTGCCGAAGATAATTTCCCCGGCAGCGTTGCGGCGGTCAGACCACAGCGCGGGCAGCACGATGAGCGAGGCGACGGCCATGCCCGAAAGCGAGCCTACGGGATTGAAAGCCTGGGCAAGATTGAGGCGGCGCGTGGAGGTTTCTTTGCTGCCGAGCGAAAGGATAAAGGGGTTGGCGGTCGTTTCGAGGAATGCAAGG
Source organism: Bacteroidales bacterium (assembly GCA_022784065.1). Lineage (GTDB taxonomy): Bacteria > Bacteroidota > Bacteroidia > Bacteroidales > Bacteroidaceae > Alloprevotella. The sequence goes on from JALFUO010000030.1 coordinate 32,341, forward strand.
CCGAAGGTGAGGATATAGAGCGAGAAGCAGAAGAACGTGAAGTTCTGATACTCAGCAGCAGGAATGAAGAGGAACGCCCCCGTGGCGTAAAGTCCGAGCCCCAGCAGTATGCCGCTCTTGTAGCTGTAACGCCTGATGAAGAGTGCGGCGGGTATGGCCATGGTGGCGTAGCCGCCGTAGAAGGCAAACTGTATCATCGAGGCCTTTGCGGCCGAAAGTTCCATGACTGTCTGGAACGCAGCCACCATAGGATTGGTGATGTCGTTGGCAAAGCCCCAAAGGGCAAAGAGCGTGGTGACGATGACGAATGTGGCGAGGTACTTTTTCTCGACAAGTTTCTGTTTCATGGGCGATGCGGTTTTTGTATCTGTTTACTCATATAAATAAAACATGCGTTCCATCAACTGCCATTTCTCTGCCGAAGAAAGGCCCTGCTTCACGAGTTGAAACTCTGCCATATAGTCTTCCCACTCGGCTTGGCGCGGCAGTGTGGCGAGGCGTGCCATTGCCGTGTCCCAATCGAAGTCAAGGGGCGTATCCACAATCATGAAGAGGCGCGTGCCGAGGATGTAGAGCTCCATTTCGAGGATTCCCACTTGGCGTATGCCGTCGAGGATTTCGCGCCAAGCGTGCTCGCGGCTGTGGCGACGGCGATACTCTTTGATGAGTTCGGGGTTGTCGCGCAGTTCGAGCGTTTGGCAATAGCGTTTCACGGGCTGGCGATATTCTTTGACGCGATAGCCCGTCTGAGGTGTTTCGTGCATGATTATTGTTTCTTATATAAGTAGACGAGTAGACAAGTAAACGAGTAAACGAGACAGAAATGTCTCGCAAATTATATTTATATGAGTGACTTGTCTTGTTTACTCGTTTACTTGTTTACTCGTTTACTAAAATATTGGTACAAACGTGCGCAGTTCTACGCTATTGCGCACCACATCGCGCACGGCTTCAAGATTGTCGAGTCTGCCGTCTGCCATAGCCTGCACAAGGATATTGCCCATTGCCGTGGCTTCCACAGGACCGGCAATGACGGGTATGCCGAGGGCGTTGGCGGTGAGTTGGTTGAGCAAATCGTTTTGCGAGCCGCCGCCAATGACGTGCAGCACTTCAATGGGGGCAGGCAGGCACTGGTTGAGCGTAACGACCGCTTCGGCGTAGGTGCGGGCCAGCGATTGCAGCACGCAGCGCGCGAGGCCGGCTTTCGTGTCGGGCACGGCCATGCCCCGCTCGGCGAGGTGGCTGCGCACGGCGCGTTCCATGCTGTGGGGGTTCATAAACTCGGGTGCATCGGGATTGATGCGGGCTTCCGTCTGCACTTCGGCGGCTGCCGCCAGCAGAGTGGCGTATTGCTGAGGTTCGCCCTGTTGCGCCCATTCTGCCATGAGGCGTTGCAATATCCACAGCCCCGTGATGTTTTTCAGGAAACGTATGCGGCCGCCCACGCCGCCCTCGTTGGTGAAGCCGCCTTGGCGTGCCTCCTCCGTGAGAATAGGTTCGTCCACCTCCGCGCCGAGCAGCGACCATGTGCCGGAACTAAGGAACGCGGCGTTCGTATCAGGACAGAACGGCGTGGCGGCTACGGCCGAGGCCGTGTCGTGGGAGCCTACGCTCACCACCTCCACGCCGTGGAGCCCCGTCTCGCGGGCGATATCTTCGAGCAGCTGCCCGCGCCTTGTGCCAGGCATCACTGGCGCAGCGGGGAAGAGCCGCGTCAGTCCCAAGCGTTCCAATAGCGGATAGTTCCACGTGCGCTGCTTTGCATCGAGCAGTTCGGAGGTTGAGGCGATGCAATATTCTTGCGCCTTGCGGCCTGTGAGGTAGAAAGCGAAGAGGTCGGGCATGAAGAGCAGCGTGTCCGCGCCGGCGAGCCACGGAGAACCTTTGCGCTGCATGCTCATCAGTTGGAACAGCGTGTTGATTTCCATCACCTGAATGCCGCTTTCGGCATAATGCTGCTCGGGCGTGCAGGTTTGGAAAAACAGTTCCGGCATGCCCTTCGTCCGGCTGTCGCGGTAGCACACGGGGTTGCCCATAAGGTTGCCCTGCCTGTCGATCAGCCCGAAGTCCACGCCCCACGTGTCTATGCCGATGCTCCTGACGGGCAGGTCCTCGGCGGCAGCGCGGCGCAGGCCGTCCATCAAGTCTTGGAACAGCGCGGGGAAATCCCAAAAGACGTGATTGCCCAAGCGCACTTGGCGATTTGGGAAACGGTGTATTTCCTTTGTCTCCAAGCGTCCGCCGCTTATCCAGCCGGCAATGACGCGTCCGCTGCCGCCGCCGAAATCGGCTGCCAAATATACGGGGGCTGTCATGGTTGCTTTTTCCCTAAAACGTAGGTTTCGAGGTCGTCAATTTCTGCGTCGGTGAGCACGTTGTGCCTGCCGCCGTTTTGCTTGATGATGCGGCAAGCCATCTCGAAGAACATGGCGCGTTCAAACACTTCGTCGAAATCCTTGCCGCACACCACTTGCCCGTGCTTGAGCATCAGGGCGGAGTTGTGGCCTTTGAGGGCGGCGATAACAGCTTGCGCCAGTTCGGGCGAGCCGGGACGGAAGTAGGGGATAATGGGTATTTCGCGCCCCACGTGGCAAGGCACTTCTGCCGTGACGTTGAAGTTGTCGGGAATTTCGTCGGAGCAGGCAATGGCTGTGGCAAAGGGCGACTGGAAATGGAGCACCACGTCGCAATCGGGACGCTCGCGCAGCACGCCGAGGTGGAACACGCTCTCCATCGAGGGCTTCACGCCGTTGAGCATCTCGCCCGTGGCAAGATTAAGCCGCGCCACGCGGTCGGCCGTCAACTCTGGCACCCAGGAGCCTGTGCCCGATACGAGCACTTCCTCGCCGATGCGCCACGACAGGTTGCCGCTGCTGCATATCGTAAGCCCGGCACTGCCCACGCGGCGTGCCTGGCGCACAAATTCTTCAAAATGATGTTTGGAAATCATGGAATATAGATTTTAGTCGAGTAGGGGCGTTTTGCAAACCGCCCGCCCATTGTGCCGCATGGTCACTACCAACGGGGCACTCATCAACCG
>JALFUO010000044.1 GCA_022784065.1 Bacteroidales bacterium
TGCGATACGCGATTATGCGATGCGCTTGCGAGCAAGGGGCAAACATCGGGCTATTATTGCAAACAACTGTAAGAACAAGATGCTGCACATCCTTGTAGCCATGGTCAAGAACGGCACACGCTACGGCGAGCAGAAAAATGAAGATGCGGCATAACTTTTTTTGCAGTTTTACTTGCATATAAGCATAGAATGCCGGGTACGAAGTGCCCGGATAGACTATGCGAGGAAGATGTGCCTGGAAGGCACTACGCCATAGGACATGCTCTTTATACATCGCCACAGGCGTACTGCCTTCCAGGCAGATCATTGCAATAGCCTCCCCCGAGGACTTCGTCCCCGGTTACCGTCGCTACGCTCCGTAGTGCCTTCCAGGCACTTAATACCTAATTCAACTAAAAAGCAAATTCAATTTAAAATATTTGCCCTTTTCAAGGTAAACAATTACGCCCAAAAAGCAATTTGCTTAGCAGCAAAGCGCAGTTTTAGGCAGAATGTTGTAACTTTGCTGCCATAATATATATATATGTATATGAAGAAAATCTTTTTGATGCTTGCGGCGTGCTGCCTTGCTGCTGCCGGCGCATGGGCTCAAAGCCAAGTGAAGTACGGGCTGATTAGTTACAGCCAGTTATTGAAAACGATGCCCGACTACATTGAAGCGCAGGCGCAGATGAAGCAGCTCACGCAGCAGTACGAGCAAGAAGCTGCCTACAACGAGCAGAACTTCAAGCGGCAGTTTACCGACTTTTTGCAGGGGCAAAAGGAATTTCCCCAAAACATCATGCTCAAACGCCAGCGCGACCTGCAAGAAGCCATGGAGAAGAGCCTTGCTTTCCGCCACACCGCCGACAGCCTGCTCAACTGCGCCCGTGAAGACATGATGCGCCCCGTTGAGGAACGCCTCAACGCCGCCATACAGGCCGTGGGAATGGAGCGCGGCTACGAATGCGTAGTGAACACCGACAGCAATGCCCTCCCCTTCGTGCATCACTCGCTTTGCGAGGACGCCATGCCGTTTGTGGAGGAAAAGCTGAGGGAAAAATAATAATCGAATTAGTAGACAAGTAAACAAGTAGACGAGTAAACGAGACAAGTTACTTATGACATTCCTGTCTCGTCAACTTGTTTACTCGTCTACTCGTTTACTAAAAGAATTATTCCAATGACCACAAGCAATACTTATAGTCCGATCGGCGTGTTCGACTCGGGCTATGGCGGACTGACGATATTGCGGCAAATCAGGCAACTGCTGCCGCAATACGACTATCTGTATCTCGGCGACAATGCCCGCGCGCCTTACGGGTCGCACTCTTTCGAGGTGATTTACCAATACACGCTGCAAGCCGTCAAGGTGCTCTTCGAGCGCGGCTGCCGCCTCGTGATACTGGCCTGCAACACCGCCTCGGCCAAGGCATTGCGCACCATTCAGCAGCGCGACTTGCCGCAAATAGATGCCGACCGTCGCGTGCTGGGCGTTATCCGCCCCACGGTGGAGGCCATCGGCCCGCTCACAAAGACGCGCCACGTGGGACTGCTGGCCACGGTGGGCACGGTGAACTCCGGCTCTTACGGCATGGAAATCCATAAGCTTTGGCCGGACGTGCAACTCACGGGCGTGGCTTGCCCGATGTGGGTGCCGCTGGTGGAGAACTATGAGTTTGACTCGCCGGGCGCGGACTATTTCGTGCAGAAACGCATCGGCGAGATCTTTCGCGCCGACCCCGACATCGACACGCTTATCCTCGGCTGCACGCACTACCCGCTGCTGATGAACAAAATCGTAAAATACATCCCCACGGGCGTGCGCATCGTGACGCAAGGCGAATACGTGGCTAAAAGCCTCGCCGAATATCTCGGGCGGCACCCGAACATGGCCGCAGCGTGCTCGACAGGCAGCACGCTGCATTGCCTCACGACGGAAAGCCCAGAGAAGTTCCACGAAAGCGCCACGCTCTTCATGCACGAAGAGGCAGAGGTTGAGAAAATAGTTATTGAATAAGGATTTAGTAAACGAGTAAACAAGTAAACGAGTAAACAAGTAAACGAGTAAACAAGTAAACGAGTTGACAAGTAGACGAGTGAAACAAGTAGACGAGTATAATCCCCGACCGTTATTCAAAAAGTTCCTCGCCGCTGGTGCGGTTAGCGGGCGCGGCGGGCTTCGGTGCGGGTTTCGGCTCGTTGGGCTGCGGTTCGCCTTCGGGGAGATTAGGCTCAAATGCGAGTGAGTCGCGGAGTTCGGGTTTCTCAAACTCTTGCTCTGGGTCGTAGCCGAGCGAGCGGTCGGCAAACACGCGCTTCATATACACCGCCCAAACCGGTAGCGCAGTGGCTGCGCCCTGTCCGTTGGCAGTGGAGTTGAAATGTATGTCGCGTTCCTCGCCGCCTACCCAGCAGGCCGTGACGAGCGTGGGAATGCACCCCACGAACCAGCCGTCAGAGTTGTCGTTCGTCGTACCCGTTTTGCCGGCAATCGGACCGCGCAGGTCGTAGCGGTAGCGTAGGCGGCCGCCCGTGCCGTGGTCGATTACGGCGCGCATCATGTCGATCATATTATATGCCGTTTCCTCGCTGTACACCTCGTTGGTGCGCGGGTGGAATTCAGCCAGGACGTTGCCGTTGCCGTCTTCGATGCGTGTCACGAGGATTGGTGCGCGGCGAATGCCTTTCTTCACGAATGCCGTGTAGGCTGAGGCCATTTCGGCGGTGGTGATGTCGCACGTGCCGAGGCAGAGCGAGAGCGAGGGCTGCATGTTGTCGTTCGCCACGCCGAGGTCTTGCAGGTCGCGCACGAGTCCCTGCCCCGTGTTGTCTATTTGGTACATCAGTTCCGCCGTCACCCAGTTGTTCGACTGGCTAAGCCCCCATTTCAGCGTCACTTCCTCGCCGTAGCGCGACTTGCTGCCGTTGCGCGGCGTCCAGTCGCCGTAGGTGCGCTGCACGTTCAAGATGGTGCTCTCCGGCGTGTAACCGCCCTGCATCGCCATGGCATAGACAAAGGGTTTCATCGTAGAACCCACCTGTCGGCGGCCCACGGTGGCCATGTCGTATTGGAAATGAGCGTAGTCCAGTCCGCCCACATAGGCTTTCACGTGTCCTGTTTCAGGGTCAATGGATACGAGGCCGGCGCGCAGGAAACGCTTGTAGTAGCGTATAGAGTCGCGCGGCGTCATCAGCGTGTCCACTTCGCCGCGCGGCGTGTACACCGTCATCGGCACGCGGCGGTTGAACGCCTCTTCTATTTCCGCCTCCGTAGCCCCGTCGGCTTTCATCAGGCGATAGCGGTCGCTCTGCTTCATAGCCTTGGCGAGGCGTTGGTTCACGTCTTTCACCGAAAGGGTCGATACATAGGGCGCATTGGCCGCGCCGCGCTTTTCGGCGTCAAACTTTGCCTGCATCACCTGCCCCACCTGTTTCTTCACGGCCTCCTCGGCGTATTGCTGCATACGCGAGTCAATGGCCGTATATATTTTAAGGCCGTCGGTGTAAATGTCGTAGTGCGTGCCGTCGCGCTTCACGTTCTTCTTGCACCAGCCGTAGAGCGGGTCGTTCTCCCACATGAGCGAGTCCACGTAGTATTGCGGTCGCTGCCAAGCGCGGTAATCGTCGGGGTTGGGGCGTTCCGCCATCAAGATGCGGCGCAGGTATTCGCGCAGATAGGCGGCGAGGCCTTCCTTGTGGTCGATGCGGTGGAAGTTGAGCCCGAGCGGTTCTTGGCTGAGGCGTTCGGCTTCTTCCTCCGTGAGGTGCCCCGCCTTGCACATCTGCTGCAGCACCACGTTGCGCCGCTGGCGGCAACGCTCCGGCTCGCGCACGGGATTGAAGTAAGAGGGATTTTTACACATGCCCACCAGCGTGGCGGCTTCGAGCGTGGTGAGGTCGCGCGGCTGCTTGCCGAAGTATACCTTCGCGGCCGTCTTGATGCCTACGGCATTGTGCAGGAAATCGAAATAGTTAAGGTAGAGCGTGAGGATTTCCTCTTTCGTGTAAGCGCGTTCCAGTTCCACGGCGATGACCCATTCAATGGGCTTTTGCAGCAGGCGCTGCATCGTGGAGGATGCCGTGGACGAATAGAGCTGCTTGGCCAGTTGCTGCGTGATGGTGCTGCCGCCGCCCGCGCCTTTTTGCCCGAAAATGCCGCGTTTCACCACGGCACGCGCCAAGGCTTTGGCATCGATGCCCGAGTGGTCGTAGAAACGCACGTCCTCCGTTGCCGTGAGCGCGTCGAACATCACGGGCGCGATGCTGTCGTAGTCCACGAATACGCGGTTCTCGTTGCGGCTCCACGTGCCGAGCAGTTTGCCATCGGCGGAGAGGATTTGCGAAGCGTAGCGGCTGATGGGGCGTTGCAGCTCGTCAATCGGCGGCATGTAGCCAATCCACCCTTTGTCTATCGCCACGAATGCGAGAGATATTATCAGCAGTGCGGCGATGAAGAGCGACCACACCCAAATCAGGAATTTCTTTCTCATTCTATAAAAGATGTCCTTTAAGGTGGGTTCTATAAATTCGCTTTGGCAGATTTTGGATTTATTTTCGAGGATAAATTGTAAGTTGAAGAGGGAGCGTAGCGGGCTACGTGACCGATGAGACTTACGATTTAGACCGAAAAGAAAACAAAAGATGACAAAACGTCAACCCAA
>JALFUO010000050.1 GCA_022784065.1 Bacteroidales bacterium
TTACAATAATATTGGGTTGACGTTTTGTCATCTTTTGTTTTCTTTTCGGTCTAAATCGTAAGTCTCATCGGTCACGTAGCCCGCTACGCTCCCTCTTCAACTTACAATTTATCCTCGAAAATAAATCCAAAATCTGCCAAAGCGAATTAATAGAACCCACCTAAAGTTATAAAAGCAGAAATAATGACAAAGATAGCAATACCAACCAGAGACAATGTCGTTGATGATCACTTCGGACATTGCGACCACTATACTATTATCTCAGTTGATGACAATAAAAACGTTATCGGCTCAGAGCGTCTCGATTCACCACAGGGATGCGGATGTAAATCTAACATTGCTTCCGTAATGCAGGAGATGGGAATCACCATCATGCTTGCCGGCAACATGGGCATGGGAGCATTCAACAAACTCACTATGCACGGCATAAGCGTTGTACGTGGTTGCCATGGCAACATAGAGGATGTTTTGAAGGCATACCTTGACGGATCAATAGCAGATTCAGCTGAGTCATGCAGTCACCATGATTGCGCAGATCATGAGGAAAAGCCTGTTTTCATAATTCCTCAAATTTAAGATGACTCGCATTATAAGGGAAAAGGCAACCGTAAGGCAGATGATCGAGATTTACTGCCATGGAAAAAAGCATGTAAGCAAAGGGCTTTGCGAAGAGTGCTCTACCTTACTTGACTATGCCTATCAGCGTTTGGATCATTGCAAATTCGGAGAAAACAAACCGACTTGCAAGAAGTGTCCTATCCATTGCTACAAGCCTGACATGAAGGAAAAGATGCGTGAAGCCATGCGTTATGCAGGTCCTCGCATGATGTGGTATCATCCTATTGCTGCCATTAAACATTTAATCAGAGAATTATAACAAATGACTCCTCCAAGTATCGAGACATCAACAAGAGACGAGCGTCAGGCTTACGTCCGTGAGAAATGGAAATGTATGCACAATTGCGAGCTGTGTGGCAAATGCCACATTCTCAAAGGACGTGATGCAGAAACCCTCTATGCTGATTATATTGAAGGAAAGAGGTCATACATGGAGATTACGTTAGAAATTAGAAAATAAATATGAATTGCCCACATTGACCATCTATAATAGGTGAAACAAACTATTTCGAGTGTACTTGTCCAAAAGAGTGCCCACGTCACGGTAAATGCTGTACTTGTGCCGCTCATCATCGTGAACATGGCAAGCTGCCACATTGTTTGAGAACACAAGAGAATAATTAATATGCACTGGCTATTTCTCATTATAGCTGCTATCTTTGAAATAGGATGGCCATTAGAATTCAGGACTATGCCTCTATCAACGAACTGATCTGTTTGTCTAATATGGAAAATCTTAATGCGGTATTTATTGAGCAGGGTATTCCACAAGGAGAACGTTTAATAAAGCTCAATCAAATAGCCATACATCAAATGAGTGTTCTGGAAAATAAAGATAATAACGAAAGCAATCTATTAGAGCCATGCTTACTGTATAAGCATGGCTCTAATTGGAAAATATGGCACAGGATTTTTCTTAGATATTATTTATCCTTTCAAAACGCTAGTGTTATTTTCCGAATAAGTACCAGTTTTTACATATTATCCATTATCAATCCTCTTATTCTTAATGGCAATGGCCGCCGCAGCCGCAGTGGCCGTCGCCTTTATGCTCGTGGTTGCAATGGCCTTCGCCGTGATGGTCGTGGTGGCAGTCGTCGCCGCAGCCCTCGCAGCCGCAGCCGCAACCCTCGCCGCTCATCATGTTGAGCATGCCCTGTATCTCTTCTGCCGTAGCCTCGCGTGCCGTGACTACTTCGCCGCGAAAGTGCAGGGGCTTGCCGGCAAAGGGATGGTTGAGGTCAACCGTAACGGTGTTTTCCTTCACCTCGGTCACCAGGCCCTGGAAACGGTTGCCGTCGGCATTGACGAGGGGCAGTACGGCACCGGGATAGACACCCTCTTTGTCAAAACGCCCGTCGATGCAGAACACGCTTTTGTCAAGTTCTACCACGTGCTCCTGCACGTAAGGGCCGTAAGCCTCCTCGACAGAGAGCGTGAAGTCGAACTTGTCGCCGGCGGCGAGGCTGCCCACTTTCTCCTCAAAGGCATCGAGCGTGAAACCCATGCCGGTGATGAATTGGAAGGGGTGGTCTTTCGGGGCTTTCTCTACGAGTTCGTGAATGCCTTTGGCGTTGTCGGTAAAGAGTTCGTATGCCACGGTGACATACTTGTGCTGTGAATTTTCCATTGGTTGTTGTAAAATAGTATATGAATAAATTTGATTGTTTGCTGTGATGGCTTTGATTAGAAATACAAACCATTCAGGTGAGCGTGTGTATAGATTGCCTGCTCCGCGAGGGTAGGGGCGTTTTGCAAAACGCCCGGGATATGATTCCCTACATTTAACGGCCGATGGGTGCATTGGGCGGGCGTTTTGCAAAACGCCCCTACATTTACGCCAATTCCAGCTTAAAGGTTTGCCGCAGCGTTTCGAGCGCGGGGTTGTCTTTGAGCATGGCGGCAAACTGCTCTTTGGGGCTGTATGCCCGCGTTTGCGCCTCGCGTGCCACAAGTTTGAGGTCGAGCGCGACGAAATCGTTTTGCAATTCGTTCCTGAGATATTGCTCCACCTGCGGCTGCATCTGCTGCATGTACTTCATCACCTGCTCGTTCTCCACGGGCACGGTGACGCGCTTGCTTCCGGGGGCCACTTCGAGCGTCATGTTGCGCATACGCGCCGACATGGCGGCATATTCGCGCGGCAGCGAGAGGGCGTATTGCAGCCAGCAGCGGTTTACGTCGGCAGCCTCGAAGGCTTTGTCGCGCTGTGGCTTCTGCTGTGCGGCATAGGCCGGTGCGTTCTCTTGCACCGAACCTTGCTGCGGCTGGTGCATCGCCTCCATGGTCTTGCGTATCGAAAGCGTGGGCAAGGGGCGTTTTGCCTGCTCTGCCGTAGGCTGCGCCGCCTGGGTAGGGGCGCTTTGTAAAACGCCCGCCGATTGTGCCGCAGGGTTATTATTAATCGGAGATTGTCCCGGCTGCGCGGCGGCAGGTTTCGGGGCAACGGGCTTGGGCGCCTCCTGCTTCTTGGGAGCAGTGTGGGCGAAAATGGGTTTTAGTGTCTTCGTAGGGCCAAGCCCACAGCCTGGCGCGTCCTCCTGCGCGCACTGCGCCACTTCGATTAGGCACAGTTCCACGCCCAGCCGCTTGTTGCGGCTCACGCGATAGTTCACGTCGCAATCGTTGCAGAGTTTCAGGGCGCGATAAAGGAATTGCGGCTTGCAACGCTTGGCCTGCTCGCTGTAACGCTGGCGCACGTTGTCTGCCACGTCGAGCAGCGGCAGCGTACTTTCGTCGCGGCTCACGAGCAAGTCGCGGAAGTGTGCAGCGAGGCCGCCAATGAAGTGGTTGCCCTCAAACCCCTTGCGCAGTATCTCGTTGAAGGTGAGCATCGCTGCGGGTATATCGCCTTTCAGCAGACTGTCCGTGAGGTTGAAGTAATAGTCGTAGTCGAGAATATTGAGGTCTTCGATGACCTTTTTATAGGTGATATTGCCCGCTGAAAAGCTGGCCACTTGGTCGAAGATAGAGAGTGCGTCGCGCATGCCGCCGTCAGCCTTGCGGGCAATGACGCTTAGGGCTTCCTCTTCATAGGCAATGCCCTCTTTTTCCGCCACTCCCTTGAGATGGTTCACGATGTCGGGCACCTCCATGCGGTTGAAATCGTAGATTTGGCAGCGGCTCAGAATGGTGGGTAATATCTTGTGTTTCTCGGTAGTGGCGAGAATAAAGATAGCGTGTGCGGGCGGCTCTTCGAGGGTTTTGAGGAAGGCGTTGAAGGCCTGCGTGGTGAGCATGTGCACCTCATCGATGATGAACACTTTGTAGCGTCCCACCTGCGGCGGCACCTGTACCTGCTCGATGAGCATGCGCATATCGTCGACAGAGTTATTGGAGGCGGCGTCCAGCTCATAGATGTTGAGCGAGCGTTGCTCGGCGAAGGCGCGGCAGCTCTCGCACTCGTTGCAGGCTTCGCCGTCGGCCGTGGGGTGCTCGCAGTTGATAGTTTTGGCGAAAATACGCGCACAGGTGGTCTTGCCCACGCCGCGCGGTCCGCAGAAGAGGAAGGCGTGCGCCAGTTTGCCGGTTGCTATCGCGTTTTTCAGGGTTGTGGTCAGCGTGCTCTGTCCCACGACGCTGTCGAAGGTTGTGGGGCGGTATTTTCTGGCCGAAACGATGTAGTTGTCCATTTAATATATTATGTATTTCTTGCAAAATTAAGGAAAAAAGGCAGAAAACGGCCATTATCTTATAAGACTTTTGCACGCGCCGCGCAGATTATCGCGATTTTCTCCGAGATATTTTTCACTTTCCGCGTGAAAATTGTTCCTAAGTCCGTGATAATTTTCATTATCTGCGCAGAAAAAGTTTGTTACAAAGTTTGTAACGCGCGTTACAAAGTTTGTAACACGTGTTAGAAAGTTTGTAACGCATATTACAAAGTTTGTAATAAAAAATCTCTTATAGGATAGGGAAAAATATCAAGGGGGAAGGAAAAATTATCTTGCTGAAAGTAAAAAATAATTCGTTTTCAACAGACGTTTTCTCGCCATGGCAAAGTTCGAGTAAACTCAACTTTGCTCATCTGGCTTAACGAAAACGTTCCGAGATGCTTCTCTGGGCTTACGCGATGTATGTGCCGCTCTGCCGTAACAGGGTTTCCGGCGATACGAGAAATAGGAGAGGAAAACGGAGAAATATTGGCCTCGCCCGCACAAAAGAGGCAGTATCATATAAGAAAGTTCAAGTAAATCTGCTTTCCATATATTACAATTGATTAGTTTTTATTAAATTTGCCCTCAAAACTATTATTTATTTGAATGGAACCTTTGTATAAGATTAAGAAAGGTCTTGACATCATGCTCGAAGGCGCGGCCGAGCAGCAGCTCGCAGCGTGTCCTTTGGCAGAAACGTATGCCGTGAAGCCTGCCGATTTCAACGGAATCGTGCCCAAGCTCGCGGTGAAAGAGGGCTGCAGCGTAAAAGCCGGCGACCCTCTTTTTGTGGACAAGGCCACCGAGAAAATTGCAGTAGTCAGCCCCGTCAGCGGCACGGTGAAAGCCATCGAGCGCGGCGAACGCCGCAAGCTCCTGCGCATCTGCATCGAGAGCGACGGCAAGCAGGACTACAAGTCGTTTAACGCGCCCGACCCCGAAAAGGCCTCCGGCGAAGAAGTGCACGCCCTGATGCTCGAATCAGGCATGGCCGCCTTCCTGCGCCAGCGTCCCTACGACGTGATTGCCGACCCCGAGCAAAAGCCCAAGTCGATTTTCGTGTCTGCATTCAGCACCATGCCGCTTGCAGCCGACTTCTCGTTTGTGGCAAAGGGTAGGGAAGGCGACTTCAAGACGGGCATCGCCGCCCTCTCGCGCATCGCGCCGGTTTACGTGGGCATCAACCCGCAGCAAATCAACTCGGAACTGCTGCCCATCACACATGCAAAGGTCAGCGTCTTTTCCGGCCCGAACCCCGCCGGCAACGTGGGCGTGCAGATCAATCATATCGACCCCGTGAACAAGGGCGAAACCGTATGGACCATGGGTGCTGAGCACGTGATTATGCTTGGCGAGCTCTTCCGTACGGGCAAGGTGAACCTTACCCGCCGCATCGCTGTGGCTGGTTCCATGATAACCGCGCCAGCCTATGTGGAAACGCTCATCGGCGCACCGATGACGAGCATCATCGGCGACAAAATCAAGGGTACGGGGCACGTGCGCATCATCGGCGGCAACCCACTGGTGGGCGAGCGCAGCGGCATGGACGACTATCTCGGAGCTTTCTGCACCGAGGTCTGCGCTATTCCCGAGGGCGACGACGTGAACGAAGCCTTCGGCTGGATTATGCCGCGCCTCAATCAGTTCTCCACCAGCCGCAGCTACTTCTCCTGGCTCTTCGGAAAGAGCAAGAAATACGACCTTGACTGCCGTATCAAAGGCGGAGAGCGACATATAATAATGAGCGGCGAGTACGACCGCGTGTTCCCGATGGACATCTACGCCGGCTACCTCATCAAAGCCATCATCACGGGCGACATCGACCGCCAAGAGGCACTCGGCATCTACGAAGTAGCCCCCGAGGACTTCGCCGTTGCGGAGTTTGTGGATTCCTCTAAGTTGGAACTGCAAAAGATTGTGCGCGAGGGTCTTGACCTTCTGAGAAAAGAGAATGCATAATGAGTAAACGAGTAAGCAAGTTGACAAGTAAACGAGTGAATAGGGAAACGATTAAACAAGTATACAAGTTACGAAACATGATGCTTGAATAAATCATCAGCAGCCACACATTTCTGTCTCGTCTACTCGTTTACTGATAACTTGTCTACTAATAATAAGATACACCAAATGATTAAGAAATTCTTAGACAACATTCGCCCCAATTTTGAAGAAGGCGGCAAGTTGAGTGCCTTCCGTTCCGTGTTCGACGGTATGGAGACTTTCCTCCTCGTGCCGAACACCACTTCTCGCTCGGGCGTGAGCATACACGATGCCATCGACTCCAAGCGCATTATGTCGATGGTAGTCATTGCCCTGATGCCGGCACTGCTCTTCGGCATGTACAACCTCGGCTATCAGAACTATCTCGCCGCCGGCAAGCTCGCCGACGCAAGCTTCTGGGAACTCTTCGGCTACGGTTTCCTGCTTACCCTGCCCAAAATCCTCGTTTCCTACATCGTGGGCCTTGGCATCGAATTCGTCGTGGCGCAGTGGAAGAAAGAGGAAATCCAAGAGGGCTACCTCGTGACGGGTTTGCTCATTCCGATGATTGTGCCCGTCGATTGCCCGCTGTGGATGCTCGCCGTGGCCGTGGCATTCAGCGTCATCTTTGCCAAAGAGATTTTCGGCGGCACCGGCATGAATATCTTCAACCCCGCGCTCGTGGCGCGCGCGTTCCTCTTCTTTGCCTATCCCACCAGCATGAGCGGTGATACCGTGTGGCTCGCCTCCGACAGCGTCTGCGGCTTAGGCAACGCCCTGCCCGACGGCACCACCATGGCAACGCCCCTCGGCGAGGCAGCCGCAGGCATCGCGCCCACTTCCACCTTCTCCGACATGGTGCTCGGCTTTATCCCCGGCTCTATCGGCGAAACGAGCGTCATCGCCATTGCCATCGGCGCATTTATCCTGCTCTTCACGCGCATTGCCTCGTGGAAAACGATGGGCAGCGTGTTTGTGGGCGGCGCACTCGTGGCTTGGCTGTTCAACATCGCCGGCCTTGAGGGCAACGCCGTGGCACAGATGCCCTGGTATGAGCATCTCGCAACCGGCGGCTTCTGCTTCGGCGCGGTCTTCATGGCAACCGACCCCGTGACGGGTGCACGCACCGAATGCGGCAAATATATCTACGGCTTCCTCATCGGTGCTGTGGCCATCACGATCCGCGTGCTCAACCCCGGTTTCCCCGAAGGCATGATGCTCGCCATATTGCTGATGAACATGTTTGCCCCGCTCATCGACTACTGCTTCGTGCAGAGCAACATCAACAAACGTCTCAAACGAGCCAAGTAAGGGCACACGTAATGTTTTAGTAAACAAGTAAACGAGTTTACAAGTAAACAAGACATGTTACACACAATATAATATAAATAGCAAGACTTTTCTGTCTCGTCTACTCGTTTACTAGTCTACTCGTCTACTCAAATACAAAACCCTTATCCCGTTTACATAAAAAACAAAACTACAATGAATACGAACAGTAACACTTATACCATTGCCTATGCCTCGATTATGGTAGTGGTCGTGGCGTTCCTTCTTGCGTTCGTTTCGTCTGCGCTCAAGCCTACGCAGGATAAGAACGTGGAACTCGACAAGAAAAAGCAGATACTCGCAGCCCTCAACATCCGCGACCTTGCCGGCACGGAGGCTGTGGAGCAGAAATACGACGAAGTGGTCAATGCCGACATGATTATCAATGCCAAGGGCGACACGCTCAACGCCGGCGCCGACAAGGACCAGGCCGGCTTCCGCGTGGAAACCAAGGACATCAGCGCCGAAAGCCTGCCCCTCTACGTGTGCAAGGTGGGCGATGACGTGAAATACGTGGTGCCCGTTTCTGGCCGCGGCCTCTGGGGCGGCCTTTGGGGCTACGTGGCCCTCGATGCCGACTGCAAGACCGTCTTCGGCGCATACTTATCCCACGAAAGCGAAACGGCCGGCCTCGGCGCGCTCCTCGCAGAGCAGAAATTCCAAGACCTCTTCAAAGGTAAGCAGGTGTTTGCCGACAGTGCCGCAGCCAGCGTGGCGCTGACCATTGTGAAGAAAGGCCAGGTGAAGCATCCCGAATACGAAGTAGACGGACTCACCGGCGCAACCCTCACCACCAACGGCGCAGCCGCTATGGTGAACGAAGGCTTGCAGAGCTACATCGGATTTTTCCAAACTGTCAACAAATAATCAACTAACGGCTATTCGACATAAATTATGAGCAAGTTATTTTCAAAGGAAAACCAAGAGGTCTTCACCGGCCCGCTTAACCTGAATAACCCCGTGGCGGTTCAGGTGCTCGGCATCTGCTCCGCGCTGGCCGTTACCTCGCAGCTGGAACCCTCCATCGTGATGGGCCTCTCCGTCACGGTGATTACGGCATTCGCCAACGTTATCATCTCGCTGCTTAGAAAGACCATTCCCAACCGCATCCGCATCATCGTGCAGCTCGTGGTTGTGGCCACGCTCGTCACCCTCGTGAGCCAAATCCTCAAAGCCTTCGCTTACGACGTGAGCGTGCAGCTTTCCGTCTACGTGGGTCTGATCATCACCAACTGTATCCTCATGGGTCGCCTCGAAGCCTTCGCCATGCAGAACGGGCCCTGGGCATCGTTCCTCGACGGCATCGGCAGCGGCTTGGGCTACGCCTGGATACTGGTGGCCGTGGGCTTCGTGCGCGAGCTGCTCGGCGCAGGCACGCTCCTCGGCTTCCGCATCATTCCCGAAAGTTTCTATGTGGAGAACGGCGGCTGCTACGTGAACAACGGCATGATGACGATGCCCGCCATGGCGCTCATCATCGTGGGTTGCATCATCTGGGCTCACCGCGCCTACAACGACCGCAAGGCAAAATAAGCATTCCGATACACCATATTATATATATAGTACGCTATGGAACAAATGTTAAGTCTTTTCGTCCGCTCCATTTTCGTGGACAATATGATATTCGCCTTCTTCCTCGGCATGTGCTCCTACTTGGCAGTGAGCAAGAACGTGAAGACAGCCCTCGGCCTCGGCATTGCCGTAACCTTCGTGCTGCTTATCACCGTGCCCGTGGACTATCTGTTGCAGACCAAAGTGCTCGGTCCCGACTGTATCATCGAAGGCGTAGATTTGTCGTTCCTTTCCTTCATCCTCTTCATCGCCGTCATTGCCGGTATGGTGCAGCTGGTTGAAATGATTGTGGAACGCTTCTCCCCCTCGCTTTATGCCGCGCTCGGCATCTTCCTGCCCCTCATCGCCGTGAACTGCGCCATCATGGGCGCGAGCCTCTTCATGCAGCAGCGCATCGGCATGGACCCCAACAGCAGCCAGTACATCGGCGGCGTGGGCGACGCTATTGTTTACGCCCTCGGCTCCGGCGTGGGTTGGTTGCTCGCCATCGTGGCGCTTGCTGCTATCCGCGAGAAGATGGCCTACACCGACGTGCCCAAGCCCCTGCAAGGCCTCGGCATCACGTTTATCACCGTGGGACTTATGGCTATGGCATTCATGTGCTTCTCCGGCCTCAGCATTTAATCTTAAATCAAGAAAAACATCAGCACAATGAATATCAACTTAATACTCTCGAGCATCGGCGTTTTCTTGGTGATTATCCTCCTGATAGTCGTCATACTGCTCATCGCTAAGCGTTACCTCTCGCCGAGCGGCAACGTGAACATCACGATAAACGGGCGCGACACGATTTCCGCAGCGCAAGGCGGCAGCCTGCTTTCCACCCTCGCCGACAACGGCATCTACCTTCCCTCGGCTTGCGGCGGCAAGGGCAGTTGCGGCCAGTGCAAATGCCAGGTTACCGAAGGCGGCGGCGAAATCCTCGACTCCGAGCGTGGACAATTCACCCGCAAGCAAGTGAAAGACCATTGGCGACTCGGTTGCCAGTGCAAGGTGAAGGGCGACCTCGCCATCAGCGTGCCCGAAAGCGTGATGGGCGTCAAGGAATACGAATGTACGGTTATTTCAAATAAGAACGTCGCTACCTTCATCAAGGAGTTCAAGGTGCAACTGCCCGAAGGCGCGCACATGGACTTTATCCCCGGCTCTTACGCGCAGATCAAGATTCCTACATTCAGCATCGACTACGATAAGGACATCGACAAGAGCCTCATCGGCGACGAATATCTTCCCGCCTGGGAGAAGTTCGGCCTCTTCCCCTTGAAGTGCGTCAACACAGAGCCGACCATTCGCGCCTATTCTATGGCCAACTATCCCGCCGAAGGCAACGTGTTCATGCTCACCGTGCGCATCGCCACGCCGCCCTTCAAGGCCGACCGCAGCGGCTTTATGGACGTCAATCCCGGCATCGCCTCTTCTTACATTTTCACCTTGAAGCCCGGCGATAAGGTGATTATGAGCGGCCCTTACGGCGACTTCCACCCCCATTTCGACAGCAAGAAAGAAATGATATGGGTAGGCGGCGGCGCAGGTATGGCTCCCCTCCGTGCACAGATTATGCACATGACCAAGACCCTCCACACCACCGACCGCGAAATGCACTACTTCTACGGCGCACGTGCTTTGAACGAAGTGTTCTACCTGCAAGACTTCCTCGGTCTCGAAAAGGAATTTGCAAACTTCCATTTCCACCTCGCTCTCGACCGCCCCGACCCCGCAGCAGATGACGCCGGCGTGAAGTACACCCCGGGCTTCGTGCATCAGGTGATGTACAACACGTATCTGAAAGACCACGAAGCGCCTGAGGATATCGAATACTACATGTGCGGCCCCGGCCCGATGTCGAACGCCGTCGTGAATATGCTCGACGGTCTCGGAGTAGAGCCCGAAAGCATCATGTACGACAACTTCGGAGGATAGTAATCCGAGATTTTATCTTTAAGAAATCCTTTATGCCGCTGCAAGAAGAATTCCTTTTTGCAGCGGTTTTGGAAAACATACAATATTATATATAGTCTCTAAACCTATGATTCAATCAATGACCGGCTACGGCAAAGCCGATGCCGAATTTCAGGGAAAAAAGATACACGTAGAAATTAAGTCGCTCAATAGCAAGGCGCTCGACCTCACCACGCGTGTGGCGCAGCTCTACCGCGAAAAGGAAATGGAAATGCGTGCCATGATACAAAGCTCGCTCGAGCGCGGCAAGGTGGAGTTTTCGCTTTGGGTGGAAAAGGGCGAAACAGTGACGGCCGCCTCAATCAACGGCAATATCGTGGCAGCCTACGCGCAGCAAATCAAGGAAATCAGCGACACGCTCGGTTGGAATTTCCCTGCCGACCCTTGGAGCGTCATCGTGCGCCTGCCGGAAATCACGCAAAGCAATGCCGTCGAAACGCTCTCCGAAGAAGAGTGGGGCGTGGTGCGCCAGGCCGTCCAGGAAGCCATTGACCACCTTGTAGCATTCCGCAAACAGGAGGGCGTGGCTTTGGCTGCGAAATTCTCAGAAAAGCTCGACAACATCGCCGCCCTTATGGAGCAAATCGTTCCCTTCGAGCAAAGCCGCGTGGCCAAGATCCGCGAACGCCTCGAAACGCGCCTCGAAGAACTCAAAGGCGTGGACTACGACAAGAACCGCCTCGAGCAGGAACTTATCTACTATATCGAGAAACTCGACATCAGCGAGGAGAAGCAGCGCCTTGCCAATCATCTCAATTATTTCCGCGAAACCATGCAGAACGGGCATGGACAGGGCAAGAAGCTCGGTTTTATCGCCCAGGAAATGGGACGAGAAATCAACACCACGGGGTCGAAGAGCAATCAGGCTGAAATGCAGAACATCGTGGTTAAGATGAAGGACGAACTCGAACAAATCAAAGAGCAGGTGCTCAATGTGATGTAATATCTAAATATAAAACCTGTTGGTTGATTCCGATAAAAACCATAAAAAACTGCTTGTTCTGTGTGGCCTATCGGCTTGCCTTATCGTATAAATCCCGAGTCTGAAAACCTATTGGTTTTCGCCTCGCGCTTTATCCGCTAAGGCAGCGGTCGGTTTCCGACCGCCCCACACAGAACAAGGGAAAAACCTGGAAAAACCCATTTTCAATGAAATAGCCAACCACAACATTGATTAAGCATCAAGGTCTCACGGGTTTTTCATGGTTTTTTCCTTGCGGCGTTTGAAGCGGGCGGGCACCGACCGCAGCCGCAGGGATTAAGGGCAAGCGTGAGCCGTATAGGCTCACAGACTTGGCGTTAAGACAGGCGGCGTAGCCCGCAGGGCTTCAAACGAAGCAAGTTGTTTTTTATGGTTTTTATCATGACTCCCTTTAATTAATTCATCCCACTCGTCTCCTTAATCTCTCTTTTCACCATGGAAAACCACCGCAAAGTGCTTACATTTTCCGCACCGTCGGGCTGCGGCAAGAGCACGCTCATTAACCATTTGATGACGCAGGTGCCCGACCTGCATTTCTCTATCTCCTGCACCAGCCGCCCGCCGCGCGGCACGGAGCAGAACGGCGTGGAGTATTTCTTCCTTACGCCCGAGGACTTCCGCGCCCACATCGCTGCCGGCGATTTCCTTGAATACGAGGAGGTATATGCTGGCCGCTACTACGGCACGCTGCGCCAGCAGGTCGATGCCCAGCTCGAGCGAGAGCATGTGGTGTGCGACGTCGACGTGCTTGGCGGCGAGAACATCAAGAAGCACTACGGTGAGCGTTGCCTCTCCCTGTTTATCATGCCGCCCTCCGTGCAAACTTTGCGCGAGCGCCTCGAACGTCGTGGCACTGATAGCCCCGAGGTGATAGACGACCGCTTGAAGCGGGCAGAGTTTGAAATCAGCCATGCCGGAAACTTCGACATCGTGATTGTCAACGACGACCTCGAAACGGCCAAGCGCGAAGTCGTGGCAGCCGTGCGGCAGTTTTTGGAGAGATGATACGCACGGCGGTTTTCGGCGGTTCTTTCAACCCCGTCCATTATGGGCATATCAATCTTGCCAAGGAGATATTGCGGCAAGATTTGGCAGACGAGGTGTGGCTTATGGTTTCGCCCCGCAATCCCTTGAAGCAGCAGGCCGGCTTGCTTGATGAGCAAACGCGCCTGCGCTTGGCGCGCCTCGCCCTCGCCGATGTGCCCGGCGTATATGCCGCCGACGATGAGTTTTCCCTGCCGCGCCCTTCCTACACTTGGAAGACGCTCGATGCCCTGCGCAGCAAATATCCCGACCGCGCTTTCTTTTTGGTAATCGGCGGCGACAACTGGCAGCTCTTTCAGCGTTGGGCGCGTGCCGATTACATCATAGCCAATTATCCCATCATTGTTTATCCCCGTCCCGGCTATGATTTGGACGAACAGTCCCTGCCACCTTCGGTCAGGGTGCTTCGCTCCGTGCCTTTGTTCCCTTACAGTTCCACCGAAGTCCGCGCCGCCTTGCGTTCCGGTGCAGACGTGTCAGCGATGGTGCCGCCCGAAATAGAAAAAGCCATAAAGCTCGAAAAGCTTTATGGCTTATAAAAAGGCTGCATCAGTGATGTGATGAAACTCCGAGAGAATAAGATTTGAGCGCCCCTCCGACCTTTGTAATCCGACCCTACGCAAAGCGCATATCGGCACGCCATTAGTCGGTTAAGCATTCTCGGTTTTCGGTAATAATTTGATGAGTATCCCAATCTAACCGATGCAGCCGTTGTTTCTTTTGTTTACGCTGCAAATATACACGCTTTCCTTTTTCCGACAAAACTTTTATTTACATTTTTTCCGCCTCTCTGCGCAGAGATTTCAGACGCGCATCAGGTCGCTGATGATGTCGTCGGAGACGAACAATGCTTTGCGCGTGAGTTTCAGCCTGTTGCCGCAGAGTTCTAAGAAACCCGCCGCAATGCGGCTTTTTGCCGCGCGCAGCAAATTATTTTTTGCTGCCTCGCCGAAGCGTTCCGCGAGGCAGTCGAGCGGCAGTCCGTCGGCGGTGCGCAGCGCGGTGAACACGTAGTCGTTGAAACGCTCGTCGTCCGAGAGGCATTCTTTCACGAGGCACTTCTCCGGGGCGGCGAGATAGGCGTTGAGGTCGGGGCGGTTGGCGTAACGCGCCGCGCCGTCGTAGCTGTGCGCTCCCGGGCCGAGGCCGAGATAAGGCACGTCGTGCCAATACGATGAGTTGTGGCGCGATCGATAGCCGGGCAGGGCGAAATTCGACAGTTCGTAGTGCTCGAAGCCCTGCGCCTCCGCCGTGTCGATTAGCCGCTCGTACATCGCGCGCTCCGTTTCCTCGTCAGTTTCCTCAATCTTCTTTTGTCGCACCATTTGCCACAGCGGCGCACCCTCTTCTATCGAGAGCGCGTAAGCCGAAAGGTGCTTCACGGGCAGGGCAAAGGCTTGCCGCAAGTCGCTTTCCCATAGGTCGGGGCTTTGGCCCGGCAGGCCGTAGATAAGGTCTATGCTGATGTTGCCGATATGCCCGGCGAGCCGTTCTACGGCCTCTTTGGCCTGCCGTGCCGTGTGCCTGCGGCGAATGAATTTCAGGATATTGTCGTCGAACGACTGTATGCCGAGGCTCACGCGGTTGAAGCCAAGGCGCACGATGCCCGCGCACCATTCTTCCGTCACGTCGTCGGGGTTTGCCTCAATCGTGATTTCGGCATCGGCGGCTACGGCAAACCGTTCTTTGATGCTCGAAACGATCTCTTCCAGTTCTGCCAGCGCCAGCTGCGAGGGCGTGCCGCCGCCGAGATACACCGTGGCTATTTCCCTTGTGCCGAGAAAGTCCTTCCGCGCTTCCAGTTCCCTCTTCACAGCCTCTGCATACCGCCGTCTTTGCTTTTCGGCGGTGGTAGAATAAAAGTCGCAGTAGATGCAGCGGCTTTTGCAAAAGGGTACGTGTATGTAGATGCCGGCTTGCATAGGGTGCGTGTCAAAATTTGTCTCGTTTCAGAAATTCCCGCAGATGCAGATGCGTGATACCGTTGTCGTCGCTGTGCAAAAGCATCGGAGTGAGGGAAACCACGTATTTGGGATAGTTGTCAGGAATGGCATGCAGGTTGCCAAATTCGCGCTCGCGGGTCTTTTCATCAGCCACGATGAAGGCCACTTGAATGTAGCAGCGGCTACCGCCGGGTGCATTGCAAACAAAGTCTATCTCGCCGGCTTGAAGCATTCCGACGGTTACGTTATAGCCTTTGCGCACAAGGTGCTGGTATACGATGTTTTCAATAATCTTTTCAATGTCGCCCTCGCGCGAACCGCCTACTATGGCATTGCGCAGCCCGTGGTCTTCAAAGTAAAACTTGTCGAGGCTGTCAAAAAGATGCTTCCCGTGAATGTCGTAGCGAGAAACGCGGTTGATGATAAAGGCCTCGCAAAGATATTTGGTATATTCCAAGACTGTTGTTGCTGTGACTGACATTCCCTGCGATTTCATATACTTGGCTATGCTGCCGGCAGAGATGATTTTGCCGATGTTGTCGCCGAGGAAGCGCACGAGGTTCTCCATAAACACGGCATTGCGGATATTGTTGCGCATGATGACGTCCTTCAAGAGCACCGTGTTGAGTATGTCGCTTTGGTAGGCGCGTACTTCGCTCTCGTCCAGACCGATTTTGCGCAAACCCGGCAGGCCGCCGTATTGTATGAAGAGCGTCAAAGCCTCGTCGCTGTCGGTGAGGTCGTGAAATTGCAGAAACTCCTCGTAGCAGAGCGGCTGGATATGTATCTCCTTATACCTGCCGCCTATTATGGTTGTGAGTTCGCCCGAAAGCATCTTGGCGTTTGAGCCAGTCACAATTAGTTCAACGCCCGGCTCGGTGCGGTAGTGGCGCAGTGTGCGCTCAAACTCCGCAATGTCCTGTATTTCATCGATAAGAACATAATTGTTTTTGTCGCTTTGCAGGTGCTGCTCAATGTGGTCGTTGAGTTCGGCATACGTTTTCAGCATATCGAACTCCCTTTTTTCTTTGTCTATGAAGATGATGTTATTGTTCGGGTCTGCCGACTTTCTGTCGCGCAGCATGCGGAGTGTGCAGCTTTTGCCTACACGCCGCTGTCCCGTAAGTACCACAATGATTTCTTTGTCTAAGCACCGCTCGATTTTTTCGAGATATTCTTCTCTTGGAAAAAGTTTGTTCATACT
Source organism: Bacteroidales bacterium (assembly GCA_022784065.1). GTDB lineage: Bacteria > Bacteroidota > Bacteroidia > Bacteroidales > Bacteroidaceae > Alloprevotella. Next base: position 16,288 of record JALFUO010000050.1, read on the forward strand.
AAATGCCATTTATCTGCGCAGCAAATATACGAAAATCATCTTTTATAAAAGATAAAATAACGGAAATTCGGCGTTTCGTCTTTTATAAAAGATGATTTTGCGAAATATATTAAGTGCCTGGAAGGCACTTAGCGCATAACCAACTAACGAGTATGATTTTTTATATTTTGCTTTGGGGCGGGCTGTAAGCCCAAATGTTGCACACAGCCCCGGGCAACGCCCGGGGGATTGTGGATGCATTGATTAAAGTGTCGCGCTCTGTAAGAGCAACCTGCTTTATGAGGGGCAACGCCCCGTGTGGCGTGAATGTCGTTAATGTGGTTACGCGCTTTCGGCGCGTGGCATTTTTGCATGTGCAAAAATGCCAAATGTATTAATCGCGGTCTACGTCCACCCCAGGGCGTTGCCCTGGGCTATTGGCAACATTTGGGCTTACAGCCCGCCCCAATCATTGCAAAACGCCCCTACTTCGCCACGACTACTACTTCAATTTCTCATCGAAGAAGCGGGTGATGGTTTTGAAGAGGTGGTAACGGGTGTTGCCGCCGTAGATATTGTGGTTGCGGTTGGTGTAGAGCTGCTGGGCGAAGGGCTTGTCGGCCTGTACGTAAGCCTCGCTCACCTCCACAAAGTTGCGGAAGTGCACGTTGTCGTCGGCCGTGCCGTGAATGAGCAGGAGGCTGCCGGAGAGCTGGGCGGCGCGGCTGATGGGGCAGTCGGCATAGCCCTGGGCATTCTGCTGCGGCGTGCGCATATAGCGTTCGGTGTAGACCGTGTCGTAGTATTTCCAGTTGCTCGGCGCTGCCACCGCTACGCCGGCGCGGAACGCGGGGCGACCCTCGCTCATCGACATCAGCGTGTTGAAACCGCCGAAGCTCCAGCCCCAAATGGCGATGCGCTCTTTGTCCACGTAAGGAAGTTTGCCGAGGTAGAGGGCCGTTTCCACTTGGTCTTTCGACTCTTTGCCGCCGAGTTGCAAATAGGTGCATTGTTCGAACTCCGCACCGCGTCCGCCCGTGCCGCGTCCGTCCACAATGACATAGATGTAGCCCTTGCCTGCCATGTAGCTTTCATAGAGCGCGCCGCCGAAGAAGCCGAGGTTCCACGAGTCGGTCACTTCCTGCGAGCCGGGGCCGCTGTACTGGTACATGATGACGGGATAGCGCTTCGCGGGGTCGAAGTCGCGCGGCTTCACCATCCAGCCGTTGAGCTGCACGCCCTCCGAGGTGGTGAAGGTGAAAAATTCGTGCTGCGCGAGGAGCGGCTCAATGCGCTGCTTGAGGGCGGCGTTGTCCACGAGCGTCGTGAGCAACTTGCCGTCGGCTGCGGAACGCAGCGTAGTGACGGGCGGCAGGGCGGCGGAGGAATAGACGTTCATAAAGTAGCGCAGGCCCTGCGAGAAGATGGCAGAGTTAGTGCCCGTCTCGGTGGAGAGTTTCTTCTCGCGCCCGTTCTTGTCGGTGCAGTACACGGCCTTGCGCAGCGGACTTTCCTGGCGCGAGGCGTAGTAGAACGCGCCCGTCTTGGGGTCGCGGCCGTAGAAATCGGTCACGTCGTAGCTGCCGCGCGTCACCTGCTTCACCAGCTGCCCGGAGAGGTTGTAGAGATAGAGGTGGCGGAAGCCGTCGCGGTCGGAGAGGTAGGCGAAATTGTTGCCGAAGAATTTGAGGCTGCCGTAGGCCGACTCTCCGATGTACTTCTTGGCGGTTTCGCGCACGGCGAGGGTGCACTCCGTGGAGCGCGGGTTGCCGATGTAGATGTCCATCTGGTTTTGCAGGCGGTTGAGGGTCACGATGGCGAGTTTGTCGGCATCGTCGGTAAACTTGATGCGGGGCACGTAGCTGTCGCTATCCATGGGCACCTTCATGGTGCGCGTCACGCGGTTTTTGATGTCGAATGTCAACACCGACACGGTGGCGTTGCGCGCACCTGCCACGGGGTATTTGTAGCGGTACGAACCGGGGTATTCGTCATACTCCATGCGCTCGGGGCTCAAACCCTTGAATTCCTGCATGTCGTAGATCGGCACTTGGCTCTCGTCGTAGCGCACCCAGGCGAGCATGGTGCCGTCGGCGTTGAAGTCGAAGGAGCGGTTTGTGGAAAACTCCTCTTCGTTCACCCAGTCGGGAATGCCGTTGATGATTTCGTTGAACTTGCCGTCCTTCGTCACCTGGCTCTCCGCGTTGCCGTAGAGCAGCTTGACGAGGAAGAGGTTGCCGCCGCGCACGAATGCCACCTGATTGCCGTCGGGCGAGAAGAGCGGCACCTGCTGCGGGCCTCCGTCAGAGAGGGGCTCGAGTTTTCCCGTGCGCACGTCATATATATAATATACGGCGGTGAACGATCGGCGGTAGATGGCTTTCGTCTGCGTCTGGATCAGGATGCGGTTCTCGTCGGGCGAGAGCACGTAGCCGTCGAAGCCATTGAGTTTCACGCCCTTCGCCTTCTCCACGTCGAACACGGTGCCAATTTCCTTGCCCGTCTTGAACGAATGGCGCACGATGCGCTTGCGGTCGTCGGAGAGTCGCGAATAGCTTTCGCCGTCAGCCATGGGCGTCACGCCGTAGACGTAACCGGGCGAATAGATGCCGCCCGTGATGTCTTTGAGCGCGAGCGAGTCGGCCGTGGCAGCCGCCGCAGGGGCGAGGCAGAAGAGCACGGCCGAGAGGAGAATCATGATTTTTTTCATGGGTATAAAAATGTATTTTAATGAGTTTCTTACTGCAAATCTACACTATTGTAACAGAATGGGCAAACCTTAATTGAGAAATTCGAGGAAGAAACGGGTTTGGGACAAAAACCAGAAAAAAGTAAAGCACTTCTCTTTACTATTTACAACCAAAAGTAAACGTCCACTTTTTTCTGTTTTTTGCTTGTCCTTTGTGGGCGGGCGGGAACCGACCGCAGCCTTAGCGGAAAAAGCGCAAGCGAAAGCCGTCAGGCTTTCAGGCTCGAGGTTTTTCCGATAAGGCGAGCCGTTAGGCCCACACAGGACAAGCGGTTTTGATGGTTTTTGTTTAATTCAACAGTTTCGTTTGATTTGCCCCGCATATAATTTCTGCTTTCAGGCAGATATTTTTTATTTTCTCGGACTAATTTTTTCCTTTCCTATAAGAAATTTTTATTACAAACTTTGTAACGCATGTTACAAACTTGCTAACACATATTACAAACTTTGTAATACATGTTACAAAGTTTGTAATAAACTTTTTCTGCGCAGATAATGGAAATTATCAGGCAGGAAGGAAAAATATGCTTGGGGATAATGAAAACTATCTCGGGCATCGGGGCGCGCCATTTCGGTGCGCCCCAATGTAGGTTTGAAGTAGCCACGTTTTCTCGCCGTGGCAGAATATTCAAGTAAGCTTGAACTCTGCCCATTTATATGAACGTTTGTGCAAGGCGAGAAATTATGCGTTAAGTGCCTGGAAGGCACAAACGTTACATAAAAACGAACCAATTTGCACAAACGCCTGGTAAATGATTGTGGCGGGCTGTAAGCCCAATTGCTGCACTCAGCCCAGGGCAGCGCCCTGGGGAAACGTAGACCGCGATTGATACATTCGGCATTTTTGCGCCTGCGCAAAAATGCCACGCGCCGAAAGCGCGTAACCCATTACGCCCTTAACGCCACACGGGGCGTTGCCCCTCATAAAGC
>JALFUO010000021.1 GCA_022784065.1 Bacteroidales bacterium
GAGAAGTTCTGTTCCGTAACTGGGAGCATTCATATAGTTTTCATCTATAAGGTTACGCGAAGACAGCAAAAGTCTGCTGTCCCTGTTCACGGTAAAACAAAATCCCAAAGGAACGTAAATCTTGTTGAGATATTCCTCCACATCGGACCAGAATAGTTTTACAGCGGCTTCATCGCCATAAAAGTCTTCCTCAAAGGATGACCTTGTAACTGGCACTGCCACCTTGTAATAACGCATTACATTGTCGCCGGGAATGGCGTTTTGCGACTTGGACGGTGCGGATACAAGTATGCACAGTAAGAAAACGAAAATAAAACTTAACCTTGAATGTTTCATAGAAGTATGTATTTAGGGAGGTTTTATAAATCCACTTTAAGATTAGCGAGTAGTCAGAACCTCATTAAGGCTCTACCGCTGATGTGATTTTGTTTCCGCAAATTTGGCGAAACTTTTCAAATATTGCAAGTATCTCTATTGATATTTTTCGGGGGGATCATTATTGCTTGCAACTCAATAGCATTTACGTAACGCAATATCCTCCATAATCCAAGCAGCGATTATGGAGGATTTTTGTATCTCTGCCTCAAGAGAAACGCAATGACGAATAAAACATACGACGGAGCGACGAACAAGAATCCGCATTCTGCCCCAAAAAAATCTCGCCTATGCCCACAACGGGCATACATATTATAATAACTTTGCAGCCGTAACCTTAAAACTGTATATGCCGTATGGCACTTAATCAAACAAATAAGCTTGCGTGGATTGTAGAGACCATCTACAAGGCCCGCAAGATAACATTTGAAGACCTCAACCGCAAATGGATAGACAATGCCGATCTAAGCGGCGGTGAGGAAATGCTGAAGCGGACATTCCACAAATGGAAGTGGAGTATCTTCGACACTTTTGGGCTTGTAATCGAATGTGAGAAGGCTGCTCCATATCATTATTATATAGAGAATGCAGACGATTTGAAGAGTGGAAGTATCGAGAACTGGCTGCTAAGTACTTATTCCGTCAGCAATTCTCTTATTGAGAGCAAATCTATAAAGGATAGGATTATACTCGAAGATATACCAAGCGGGCGCGATTATCTTAACCCCATCTTAGACGCGATGAAGAAGAACCGCTTCATCCATATCACCTATTACAACTATTGGCATGAGGATAACAGGGACCATTACCTGATGCCTTTGTGCGTTAAGCTGTTCCGTCAGCGTTGGTATATGGTGGGGCGGATATGGCCATCAGGGCTGGACATTCTTTTCAGCCTTGACAGAATACGAGATTTCCGTCTCTCGAATCATACCTTCGAGTATCCGAAAGACTTCTCGCCGCAGGAATACTTTGACGGTTGTTTCGGTATCATACCAGACAAGAAATGTAAGGTTGAAGATGTGCTCCTGAAAGTAAATGCAGGACAAGCCAACTTTATGCGAGACCTGCCCATGATGGAGAACCAACAGGAAATTGAGCGCAATGAAGAATATAGCATCTTCAAAATACACGTCCGTCCAACCTTCGACTTCCAACAGGAACTGCTCTGGCATCGCGAAGAACTCGAAGTGCTCGAACCCCTCTGGCTTCGCAAGGAAATAGCAGGAGTGGTTAAAAGAATTTGGAACAAATACAAGGAAGACAAATGAAAGACTTTGCAGCAATAGACTTTGAGACAGCCAACAACGAGCGTAGTTCTGTATGTAGCGTCGGTGTTGTCATCTATCGTGGCGGCATGAAAGTTGATGAGTTCTATTCACTCATCAAACCTGAACCTGAATACTACAATTATTGGTGCACTCAGGTACACGGGCTTTCTTCTGAAGACACAGAAGATGCTCCGATATTTCCCGATGTATGGAAGCAGATAGAGCCTAAGATAGCCGGGCTTCCTCTTATTGCCCATAACAAAGCATTCGACGAAAGTTGCTTGAAGGCGGTTTTCCGTGTTTATCAGATGGATTACCCTGATTACGAGTTCCACTGCACATGTATTGCTTCTCGCAAGGTTTGGCCAGAAGGGCCCCATAACCTCGACATCATAGCCGCACGTTGCGGATATATCTTGGAGAACCATCATCACGCTTTGGCAGATGCAGAAGCATGTGCTGCCATTGCCTTACAGATATTATAAAATAAGAAATGATAGCCTATACAGCGCTATCTAAACTGATGATTATTATGAGAATAAAGACGTGGGTAAATGATACTGTTCGTGAGTTTGCCAGCAAGACGTGGCCACAAAAAACAGTCAGATGTAACTACAATGTTAACTCGTCAAGAATGAGAGACGAAAACCGCTGGATAAAAATTTCTTCCCCTATTGATGATGATTATATTCATTACGAGATAACACACGAGCATATAGAACTACACTTTGAATACTCCAATTCAAAAGATAAGGGCATAACCGCCAATGCAGAGTTAGTGGATTATCTTGAGAAACAAACCGAAACGTCAAACCAATATGTATGGACGGATTTCCTTGGCGGAGATTCTGTCAGGTGCGTTTATATTGAAAAGATCCATGAATGGGATATGCTTGACAAACTCTATGATGTTGTTACTTACTTTGACAAACTGATTTCTGATTATCTCACAAATAATCAAATGGCAATCAGCACGTCAAAGATAATCGTAGATAATTCTATCAAGGCTCCGAACTATTCTGTTGAACTGACAACATATCCACTTGAAGAAGTATTCAAAAGAAATCTTTCCATTCCTGATTATCAACGTGTTTATTGCTGGGAAGAGAAAAATGTCAAGTGCCTTCTTGATGACTTATTACTTCATTCTGAGCAACAAAAAACGTCTGATTCTCCTTATCGTTTAGGTACAATAATTTTGCATTATCACGATAATACGTATGATATTATTGATGGTCAGCAAAGACTTGTCACTTTATCACTCATTCTTGCCGAACTCGGAATTGAAACATGCCTTTTGGAACAAAAGTTTGATTCCAGTGTAGCAATAGACTATATTGGATACAACAAATACCTTGTAGAAAATTTTGTAAGAAAGTATGTTTCTGAAAGAAAGAACTTTCTTACTAACCTACTTCATAACATAGAGCTAAGCGTTCTAATCCTGAATAACTCATCATTGGATTTAGCATACACCTTTTTCTCCAATGAAAACTCAAGAGGGGTATCGCTGACAGATTACGACCTGCTAAAAGCACATCATCTTAGGTTTATTCCTGAAACGTTTGAACAACAATCACGAAAAGCAGCCGAGACCTGGAATCAGATGATAAAGGAAGGTAAGAGTAAAGTTTCTGAGTACGAGCCCATCCCTGACTATGAGAGAACATTAGACACTTATCTATATAATCTCCGTCAGTGGATGAAAATGGAGTATCATGATACTAAGGATAACGACCGTCATATAAAGAACGAGTATGAGGCGGCCCCTATAATGCAAGAAGTCCCACCTTTTGGGGAACAATTCTTTTTTAACGAACCTATCCAAGGCGGAACGCATTTCTTCTCTTTTGTTGAAATTCATCTCGCAAAATATCGTTCTTTCACAAAAACAGCTGTCTACCATAGCATCCATAATAGACTCACCGGCAAAGGGAGCATACAATGGTATAGGAACACCATCGAAACTTTGCTGTTCGGATATTATGAGAAATTCGGAGAACACTGTTTTGCCGATGCTGCAATTTTAATATCAAGAGTATTATTACAAAACAGATATAATACTTCAAGAGCCCAGAAAGGCTCGGTATATAAATATGTATCTGATTTGGGTATAATACTAATGATTAATCAAGCGACATCACCAACATTTTTTCTTGCAGAGATATATAACATAATACGTGACTACCCAATTAAATATCTTCAAGAGATGCTTCCGATACAGCGATCTATGAGAAGGACAATCATTGATATTAAAAACGAACTCGCTGGTAATATATATGTTGAATCAATTAGAAATCTGAAATTATGAAATATACTCCTTGTACAATTAATGATGCAGAATATTCAATACCTCTGTATCAAAGACTTTTTGAGTGGGGATCAGAAAATGTTGCCCAGTTATTAGATGACTTACAAAGTGCGTTTGAAAAGTACATTCATATATCAAGCTCAACAATTTCAGAAATCGACCCAACCGAAGGGGATTACTATATAGGAATGCTTACATCTACTGTTGCCGACAAATCAGGTGAGAAATTATATCTTGTTGATGGTCAGCAGCGCTTTACTGTTATGACCTTAATCGGCTGTGTTATGCAATCTAACGCAAGAGATTCTTGGCGGAAATTCCTTTTGTACAGAGAGAAACCGCGTTTGTCTTTCATTTCCAGGAAATCAGACGAGCTGTACTTAATCAAATTGATAAACCAAGAGTTTGACTATGAGGGAGAATTGGTGAACTATAAAATGAAAGAAGCCATTAAGACCGTCAGGGATCATATGGACAAATTTCAAGGCGACAAGGAAGCATTTGCCAACTACATATATAATCATCTTTCATTTTTTATCTCTGAACTGCCAGAAAAATATGGAGTGCAGGAGCTCAACAAATACTTTGAACGAATGAACAGCTCTGGCAAAGATTTGGAGCATCATGAGATTCTAAAGGTTAAGATACTCAGCAAACTTGATGGAAATGTTTCTCTTTACATGCAGTTATGGAATAAGATAGCTGATGTGGATACAATATTGCTGCGCAAGAAAGACTATCAACAAGAATCGGAAGCCGAATACAATTCCAGGAAGAATAAGGTTCTCATGTCTTCTTTAGCTGATATTGAAGCTTCCCCCGAATTGATTAACAACTTAAAAGATGAGGACAACAAAGATGCCCTTCCTATAAAAAATATAGGTATCAGAAATAAGAAACCCCAAGATTTTAGCAACAACCATTTTAACGGTTCCAAAAGCGTTCTTCGCTTTCCGCAACTGCTATTACTAACACTTTTCCTCTATCTAAAAAACAAGAAAGGCGATGAGTTTTCGCCAAAACTTGAGGATTTCTTTAATCAGAACAAATTACTTGAAACGTTTCAAAAGCATCTACCTTTTGAGGGCGTTAGTGTAAACAAGGAATGCTTAAAAGAGTTTTTTGAGCATCTTCTTCATTATCGAGTTGCAATGGACGTATGTTTCGTCAGATCTTTGGAATATGGTTATTCATTAGATATGAATTTACCTGAGGATAATAAGGATTTAAGAGAATTGATGATGTTTGAATCATTCCTATATGTGTCATCTTCAAACCTAACATATTACAGATGGTTTGGGTGGCTAATGGCATACGTTATGAATAACAAAAGAATACCTAACGCAAAAGAGTTATTCTTGGAGTTGAAAAAGCAAACAGATTCATTGAATAAGCTTCCTAAATACAGTAAATTACACTTTGGAAAAGAAATTAAATACTGGTTTTGGAGACTTGATTTCTATATATGGCAGCACCGATATGAACTTTTCAAATCAGAAGAAGATGCCTCATATCTGGATATTGCAGAAAACTACGTATTCATTAGGAATCGTAGCATTGAGCACATAGCTCCTCAGCATCCAAAGACAGAATCAAAATTGCAGTGGTCAGAAAGTGAAGATGATAACGCGCTGCTCAATAGTTTTGGTAATCTTGTTATGATTTCTCAAAGCTTGAACTCTGCATTAAGCAATTCCTCTTATGAGGAAAAGAAAGCTCATGTTGAATCCTATTTCAATAGTGTCAACGGAACGATAGAAAGTCTTAAACTCCTTATGGTATATAAAGACTTCTCAACATGTTGGTCAAAAGATAATATCCCATTACACGGTGAAAAGATGTATTCATTCTTGAAAAATGACATAACACCTGACGTAGAATAGGTTTTATAAACGCAAGTCGGTTGCTTACCGAGAAAATAATGAATATTATACGCAATGCAAGAAATTTCGCATTCCAATTAAAAAAAGACATGCATTGGTGCCCATATAAGGCATACCCAATAGCTATCTTTGCATTGTCGGATAAGACAATTTGTATCACTTAAATTTAATCATTATGGCACTCTGGAAAATTTCAGTAAAGACGAGCGGAACGGTTAATGGCGTCCGTCTCGAAAAGGGCATGTCGGTAGAATGTGTCACTACTTCTACAAGTAATCCACTGCAGACTAATCTCACTAAGAACAAACCAATGATTGGGCAACTGTTCATGAACAAGTATGGTGTTGACCTCGAAAAGGCAGGATTGATTAGTATGGGCCGTCTTTCTTGCGAAAAGATTGGATAACCTATTTTTGAACAAAACCGATTGGCAATAAGCGTTAAGCCCAAAGCCAATCGGTTTTATTTTTACCTTTCAGTCTCTTTCTTGTCCTTGATTATCTGCCTAACATTTGTTTAGCCTTCCTCGGCGTCGATACAATTTCCCTATACGTATTTTTTTACCCCGAAAAACCCTTCAACCATTCAGCCGCGCCCCAAACGCATTGTTTTTGAGCCGCTTGCCGCTGAATGGTTTGAGGCGCAAACCTTTCAGAACTATTCATCTTTGGCTGCTTCGGCATAGCCCAAGCAAACTTGGCTTCCGCGCTCGCCTTGTACAAAGGTGAATGTATATGAAAGGTTTTATTTGCCGCGGCACAGGCCGGCACAAGTCCGCAATTCTCTTAGCAACGCCCTATCATTATCACACGTGACAATCTGTGCGCACACGGCAGACAGATTTTATTTCCTCAGAGATATTTTTTACTCTCAGCAAGATAATTTTCACTATCTGATAAGAAAAAGTCTATTACAAAGTTTGTAATATATGTTACAAAGTTTCTAACACATGTTACAAAGTTTGTAATGCTTGTTACAAACTTTGTAACAAAAAATGTCTTATAGGGTAGTGAAAAATATCAAGGAGAAAGGAAAAATTTGCTCCGAGAAAGGAAAAATTTGCTCCGAGGAAATAAAAACTATCACGGCAGGAAATTCAACTTTCTTTGCATAAGATAGGCTGCGGTTCGGCAATTAGAGCAAGCTCTATTGCACTCGCCTTGCACTATCTTTGCGGATAATCGCATCTATCTGCTATGAAAAACAGCGTTTCAAACGAAAAAAACGTAACTTTGCAAGGCGTTATGCGCTAAAAGCCCATATTCTTAAATGCTCGAAACGCTCAGACATATCGACCAAACGCTCACGCTTTTCCTCAACGGCAGCCAGTCGCTGTTTCTCGACGGAGTGGCGGCAACGGCCACGCAGACAGCAACTTGGATACCTGTGGCTGTTGTGTTGCTTTATGTCTTGATTCGCAACAACAACCTGCGGGCCGTAGGGACAATCCTGCTCGCCATCGCGCTGAGCATTCTCCTGGCCGACCAAGGCGCATCGTCGGTGTGCAAGCCGCTCTTCGGACGGCTTCGCCCCACGCATGAACCTTCTATCATGTATGCCATCGACGTGGTGAACGGTTATCGCGGCGGCAAGTTCGGCTTTATCTCGAGCCACGCCGCCAACACCTTCGCCGTGGCTACGCTGCTCACGCTCCTCGTACGCGGCAGGCGGCTCGCCATCGTGCTGTTCGGCTGGGCGTTGCTCAACTGCTGGACGCGCGTGTACCTCGGCGTACACTACGTGGGCGACCTCGCCTGCGGCGCCATGTGGGGCACGCTCGTTGCCACGGGCATCTACTTCGCCGCCAAACGCCTCTGCCCCACCCTCGCCGCCGACAGCCGCCTCCGGGGCTGCCACGCCGGTTTCACGAAAGGCGGTTACAGCTGCGCCACCGTGGAACTGCTGGAACTGGGTATGCTGGCAACGGGGTTCTACATCGTATTCAAGGCATTATTCTTCGCATCATGAATCAAAAACTGATACGGTTTGTGAAAGACTGGACGCTGGCAATATCTATCGTGATGGGTATGCTGGCGTATTTCGCGTTTGCCGCCTGCCCGCTCTTCGACGGCGTGCGCCCTTATGCCGAACCTACAGTGGCTATCGTGCAGCCCACGCTGCTCTTCCTGATGCTTTTCTTCACGTTTTGCAAGATATCGGTGCGCGACCTGCGCCTGCGACGCTGGCACGGCGTGCTGCTCGCCACGCAGCTGCTCTGCTTCGCCGCCACAGCCGCCGCCGTGCTGCTCATGCCGCGGAGCGGCGGGCGCGTCATCATGGAGGCTGCCATGCTCTGCTTCATCTGCCCCACCGCCACGGCCTCGGCCGTAGTGACCACGAAGCTGCGCGGCGACGCGGCGGGCATCACTGCCTATCTCGTCATGATCAACATCGCCGTGGCGGTGTGCTTCCCGCTCATCGTACCGATTATCCACCCCGAGACGGGCAGCAGTTTCGTTCCGGCGTTTCTGCTGATATTGGCCAAGGTGTTCCCCACGCTGATTCTGCCTTTCATCTCGGCGCAGTTGGTGCGGGAGTTCCTGCCGGGCTTTGTAAGGAAAGTGGCCGCCGTGCCCAACCTCGTGTTCTACCTTTGGGCGGTGTCGCTCGCGCTGGCCATCGCCGTAACCACGCGCATCATCGTGCACAGCGACTTCGGGCTGGCGGTTGACTGCGGCATCGCGCTCTCGTCGCTCATTGCCTGCGCCGTGCAGTTCTTTATCGGCCGGAAAATCGGCATTCGCTATGGCAGCCGCATCGCCGCCTGCCAGGCCTTCGGGCAGAAAAACACGACGCTCGCCATCTGGATGGGCTACACCTTCCTCACGCCCGCCACTTCCATAGCGGGCGGCTTCTACAGCATCTGGCACAACGTCTACAACTCGTGGCAACTCTATAAGGAAAACCGGGCTAATAAATGACCGCCTATATTCTATCGGATAGAATTAGAGAGAACTATAAGCATTATTAAACCAAAGCACAACCAAATAATCAGATATATATGAATTTCAAGCATTTGTTATTGGCAATCTTTGCCGCAGGCGCACTCTCCGCCGCCGCAGAAGAACCGGCGGACGGCCTCGCAACACAGGGCGGCATCGAAGCCGACACTACCGAAACGAAAACTTCAAAAACCGGCATTATCGCCAAAACGAAAGAGAAGCTCAAAAGCATTGAGGACAAACTCAAATTCGGCGGCTACATCATTGGAAAATATTCTTACAATGACCGCGAGGCACAGGCCACAGACGGCGGTTTCGACCTGCGCTTCATACGCCTCTATGCTAACGGTTACTGCTTCAAAGACTTCTACTATCGCTTCCAGCTCGAGGTGAACGGTGCGCCGGGCGTAGACAAAGGGCCGCGCATCGTGGACGCGTTTGTGGAATGGCAGCACTGGAACTTCTTCCGCGTAAAACTAGGACAGTTCAAGCGCTCATTCGGTTTTGAAAACCCTTACAGCCCGCTCAACGTGGGTCTTGGCTCTTACTCGCAGGCCACGATGAAACTCGCCTCCATCAACGACCGCATCGGCGAGCACAAGAGTTCGGGCCGCGACCTCGGTCTGCAATTCCAGGGAGACGGCATCAAGGGCAAGAAGGAAGGGCACTACTGGCTGCACTATCAGGTGGGCGTGTTCAACGGACAGGGCATCAACCACACCGATAAGGACCACGCCAAAGACTTCATCGGCGGCCTGTGGATACGTCCTATCAAAACGCTCGAAATCGGCGGTTTCGGCTGGATTGGGCAGTACACGAACGAAAATTTCAAAGAAAAAGAAGCTGAAAAGCAACTCAAAAGCACCGACCGCAAGCGCTGGGGCGCAGGCTTGAAATACGAGGACAAATGGACGCTACGCAGCGAATACATGTATTCCTACGGCGGCGTGGTGACGGACAAGACGCGGCCGTTCCACTCGGACGCGTGGTACGTGACCCTGGGCGCGCCGATTTTCAAAAATTTCAAGGTTTACGGCCGCTGGGACTGCTACCGCGACGCGCACACTTGGGCTTCGCTGAAAACGGATTACGGGTTCTCGGCCAACTACACGCTCGGCAAGAACCTTATCTTCCAGTTCAACTACACCTTCACCGACGACCGCTCCGCCCGCAACACCGCCAAGCCCCTCGACTCGCACTACAACACGCTCGACGTGCAAGTGACCGCAAGGTTTTAATATTTAGCAATTCATTGCGGCGGGCCAGTGAGGCCGCCACATCTAAATAATATCTATCATGAAGAACGAAGTATTGAGCATCCATTATCGGGAATGTAAGGTAGAGGAACTGCCTCCCCATCTGTGCGAACTGGTGCAAAAGGCAAAGGAAGCCTGTGAAACGAGCTACGCGCCCTACTCCAAATTCCACGTAGGCGCAGCCCTGCTGCTCGACAACGGGGAGACCGTGACGGGCAGCAACCAAGAGAACGCCTCGTTTCCTGCCGGCACCTGCGCTGAACGCTGTGCCGTGTTCTACGCCCACGCCCGCTGGCCAGAGGCTGCCGCGACGCACATCGCCATCGCCGCCATCGACAGCACGGGACAGTTCACCGAAAATCCCATCACGCCCTGCGGCATCTGCCGCCAAGTGCTCTCGGAAACGCAGAAGCGCGGCGGCAGAAACCTCCACGTGCTGCTCTACGGCAGAAACGGAGTGCGCATCATCGAAAACATTGACGACCTGCTGCCCTTCTCCTTCGACCTCGACGCAGAATAAACAGAACCGAAATGCCCGGAATATCTATTGAGTAGGATGTTCCGGGCATTTCCTTTGAAGCCCAAATCGCCAATTCTACACAAAGAACGTGCTATTTCACTAAAAAAGCATAATTATCTGCTATAAGAAAAAACTAAATTCTAATGTTTAGTTTTTTTGCAGTAACTTTGCATGCGAATTATGGCACTTTCAGCCGACAAAAAGGCAAAAGCCGTTCTAAAAAGAAACAACTAAACAACACATCATTATTTTCAAAATTATCAAATTATGAAGAAAACCGCTTTATGGGCTTTGGCCGCTCTGCTTTTCGCAAGCTGCGGACAAAAATCACAAAACATCGGCGAAGCCGGCAACGACTACGCCGTGGTGACGCTGCAACCCAAAGACGTTGAACTCAACACTGCCTACCCCGCCACGATTAAGGGTATGCAGGACATCGAAATCCGTCCGAAAGTATCGGGCTACCTCACCCAGCTCCTCGTGGACGAGGGCGCAACCGTGCGTAAAGGGCAGCCGCTCTTTAAGATAGACGACGTGCAGTATCGCGCCGCCGTGAACCAGGCAATAGCCTCCGTGAACGTGGTGAAAGCAAACATCAACACGCAGAAGCTCACGGTGGAAAACAAAAAGATGCTCCACGCCAAGCAGATTATCTCCGACTACGACCTGCAAACCGCCATCAACCAGCTCGCCTCGCTCGAAGCACAGCTGCAACAGGCAGAGGCCGCGCTGCAAAGCGCACGCGACAACCTGCGCTACTGCACCGTGACCAGCCCCGGCGATGGCGTGGTGGGCGTAATCCCCTACCGCGTGGGTAGCCTCGTGAGCGCATCGAGCGCACAGCCCTTGACCACCGTGTCGAGCATCAACGAGATGTACGTTTACTTCTCCATGACCGAAAAGCAGCTCCTCGCCCTCACCCGCGAACAAGGCGGCCTGAACGAAGCCATGAAGAACATGCCGCCCGTGACGCTCGTGCTCTCCGACGGCACGACGTACAGCGAAACGGGTAAGGTGAGCACCATCAGCGGCGTGATTGACCCGCAAACGGGCGCCGTGCAGATGCGCGCCACCTTCAGCAACGCTCAGCACGTGCTCCGCTCCGGCGGCACGGGGTCGGTGCTGATGCCCAACAACCAGAAGGGCGCTATCGTTATCCCGCAAAAGGCTACTTACGAAATCCAGAACAAGAAGTTCGTCTATGTCGTAGACAGCAAGAACAAGGTGCAGAGCCGCGAAATCGAAGTGCTCGTGCAAAACGACGGACAGAACTACGTTGTGAGCAGCGGCCTGAAGGTCGGCGAGCGCATCGTGGTGGACGGCGTGAACAAACTTAAAAACGGCATGGACATTAAGCCCATCACCCCCGAGCAGGCCGACAAGAACGTGCAGCAGCAAAAGCAGGCACTCAAAGACGGCAAGATGCCCGGACAAAACTAAGGCGCGGCACGCCGCACACAATATTATATATATACGCGTGCGCGCGAACCGCTGGATTATTCCATATTTAGTTTATCTAATATATAACGCACTATGCAATTAGACAGATTTATCAATCGCCCGGTGCTTTCCACCGTGATTTCTATAGTGATTGTCATACTGGGTGTGCTCGGTTTGGTGTCACTGCCTATTACACAATACCCCGACATTGCGCCGCCCACCGTGGAGGTCAGCACGACCTACACGGGTGCTAACGCGCAAACCGTGCTCAACTCCGTGATTGCGCCGCTCGAAGAGCAAATCAACGGCGTGGAAAACATGGACTACATGAGTTCAACCGCCACAAACACCGGTTCGGCTTCCATCGACATCACTTTCAAGCAGGGCACCGACCCCAACATGGCAGCCGTGAACGTGCAAAACCGTGTGGCTAAGGCGCAAGGCCTGCTGCCGTCCGAAGTAACGCAGGTCGGCGTGATTACGCAGAAGCGCCAGACTTCAATGCTCGTTATCTTCTCAATCGTTGACGAAGCCGATAAGTACACACCCGACTTTATCGAAAACTACGCCAAGATCAACATCATCCCGCAGGTGCAGCGTATCGCCGGCGTGGGCGATGCCATGGTGATGGGCGCAGACTACTCGATGCGCATTTGGCTCGACCCGCAAAAGATGGCGGAATACCAGCTCATGCCTACCGACATCTCGGCCGTGCTTGCCGAGCAAAACGTAGAAGCAGCGCCGGGTAGCATCGGCGAGCGCGAAAACCAGACCTTTACTTATACGCTCCGCTACAAAGGCCGCCTGAGCGAGGTGAGCGACTTCGAGAACATGGTGATCCGCTCCAACCCCGACGGCACGCTGGTGCGCGTAAAGGACGTGGCCCGCGTGGAGCTCGGCCGCACGACGTACTCATTCACCGGCAAGGTGAACGGCCACAGGGCTGTGTCGTGTATCGTGATGCAGATTGCCGGCTCCAACGCCACGCAGATTGTCAACGACGTAACCGCCCTCCTCGAAGAGTGTAAAAAAGATTTGCCCGACGGCATGGACATCAAGGTGGCACAGAGCGTGAACGACTTCCTCTTCGCCTCTATCCACGAAGTAATCAAGACCTTGATCGAGGCATTTATCCTCGTGTTCATCGTGGTGTTTATCTTCCTGCAAGACTTCCGCTCCACGCTTATTCCCGCCATTGCCATACCCGTGGCATTGATCGGTACGTTCTTCGCGCTCTACCTCATCGGTTTCTCCATCAACTTGCTGACGCTCTCGGCCATGGTGCTCGCCATTGCCATCGTTGTGGACGATGCCATCGTCGTTGTGGAAGGCGTGCACGCGAAACTCGACCAAGGGTACACCTCTTCGCGCAAGGCCTCTATCGACGCGATGCGCGAGTTGGGCGGCGCTATCGTTTCGATTACGCTCGTCATGATGGCAGTGTTCGTGCCCGTGAGCTTCATGTCGGGCACGGCCGGAACGTTCTACCGCCAGTTCGGTCTGACCATGGCCATCGCCATCGGCTTCTCCGCTCTGAACGCCCTTACCCTCTCCCCCGCCCTCTGCGCCATCTTGCTCAAACCGCATAAGAAGGAAGAAGAAACTACCTTAAAGGAACGCCTCGGCACTGCCTACAAAGCCGCTGCCGAAACCTACGCCGAAGGCTACAAGGGCGCATTTGCCCGCATCATGAAGCCGGGCGTTATCATCACGCTGATTGTCATCGCTATCCTCGGCATGATTTTCGGCGGCTTCAACTTCACGGGCCATCCCATCATCGCCGCCATCATGACGATTATCGCCGTAACGGCAGTGATAGGCCTCAGCACCAAGACGTTCCAAAAGAAATTCAACGAGACCTACGACCGCATATTGCAGAAGTATAAAAAAGCCGTGCTCTACTTTATCCAGCACCGCGTGCTCTCGCTCAGCATCACGGGCGGCTTTATCGCCCTGCTCATTTGGCTGATGTCTGTCACGCCGACGGCAATGGTGCCCAACGAAGACACGGGTACGATTATGGGTGTCGTGACGATGCCTGCCGGTACGTCGCAGGACCGCACCGATGCTTACCTGCAACGCGTGGACAGCCTCGTGCGCTCAGTGCCTTGCGTAGAGTTGAGCACCATGATTTCGGGCTACAGCTTCATCGGCGGCCAAGGCCCGTCTTACGGCTCGTTTATCATCAAGCTGAAAAAGTGGGAAGAACGCGGCATGACCGAAAGTTCAACCATTGTCTTTGCCAACCTCTACCTCCGCGCCCGCGAAGTGTTTAAGGACGCGCAGGTGCTCTTCTTCCAGCCGCCTATGGTGACGGGTTACGGCGCGACCAACGGCTTTACGCTCAACCTGCAAGACCGTACCGGCGGCGACCTCAATAAGTTCTACGAAGTGGCTAAGACCTTCCTCGCCGACCTTGAAAAGCGTCCCGAAATCGAGTCTGCGCAGACCAACTTCAGCCCGAACTTCCCGCAGTACCTTATCGACATCGACGCAGCCAAGTGTAAGCGCGCCGGCATCTCGCCCAAAACTATCCTTACCACGCTGCAAGGCTACTACGGCGGACTTTACAGTTCCAACTTCAACCGCTTCGGTAAGATTTACCGCGTGATGGTGCAGGGCGAGCGCAAGGACCGCACCAACATCGAGAGCCTGCATAAGATTAAGATCAAGAACGGCAACGAGATGGCGCCGATTACGGAGTTCATGACCATTACCCCGACCTTCGGCCCCGACAACATCAACCGCTTCAACATGTACACGGCCATCTCTGTAAACGGTAACCCGGCTTCGGGCTATACCTCGGGTCAGGCAATTAAGGCCATCGAAGAAGTGGCTGCCCAGAGCCTGCCGCAAGGCTACTCGTTCGAGTTCTCCGGCCAGTCGCGCGAAGAGCAAAAAAGCGCCGGCAGCACCACGGCAATCGTGTTCCTGCTCTGCTTCGTCTTCATCTACCTCTTGCTTTCCGCCCAGTACGAGAGCTACGTGTTGCCCCTCGCCGTGCTGCTCTCTGTGCCTTTCGGCTTGGCAGGTTCCTTCATCTTTATCCAGTTCTTCGGCAGCCTCAGTTACCTGCCCGGCATGTTGGGCTCATTTATGGGCATGATATTCGGCAGCGCATCCAATAATATCTATGTGCAGATTGCCTTGATTATGCTTATGGGCCTCTTGGCGAAAAACGCCATCCTGATTGTAGAGTTTGCGCTCGACCGCCGCAAGATGGGCATGAGCATCACGTGGGCCGCCGTGCTCGGCGCCGGTGCCCGTCTGCGTCCTATCTTGATGACCTCGCTCGCCATGATTATCGGCCTCTTGCCCTTGATGTTTGCCAGCGGCGTAGGCGCCAACGGTAACCACTCGCTCGGTATCACGGCCATCGGCGGCATGCTCATCGGCATGATATTCCAAATCTTCATCGTCCCCGTGCTCTTCGTCGTGTTCCAGTATCTCCAAGAAAAGGTTAAGCCTATGGTTTGGGAAGACATCGACAACACCGACGCGCAGGCCGATATCGAACAATATTCTAAATAATCAAAGTATAGACTGGATAGTGAACAAGTAGACAAGTAAACGAGTGAACAAGACAAGTATCTCGTGTAAAATATAATTAGCAGGACATTTCTGTCTCGTCTACTCGTTTACTCGTAAACTCGTCTACTAATAAAAAACATGATTATGAAAAAAATCCTCTTCATCCTCGCCGGCACGCTTGTGCTGGCAGGATGTAAATCCTATAAAAACTACGAGCGTCCGCAAAACATCGCCGACACTGCCAACGAGCAGCTGTTCCGCGATGTGCAGGGCACGGACACGATGAACTTCGGCAATATGCCGTGGCGCGAAGTCTTTACCGACGCGCAGCTGCAGCTGCTCATCGAGAAGGCCCTCGCTCAAAACACCGACCTGCAAAAGGCTGACCACAACATCCAAAAGGCACGCATCGGCCTGAAAGTTTCCAAACTTTCCTATCTGCCCACACTCGCCGTTGCCCCCCAAGGACAAATCTCAAGTTTCGACGGCGGCAAGGCCACCAAGACCTACACGCTTCCCCTTTCCCTCTCTTGGGAACTCGGCTCGTGGGGTTCGCTGCGCAATAACCGCAAGAAAGCCGGCGTGGACACGCTCATCGCCGCCAGCGCAAAGCAAGCCACGCAAACGGCCATAGTGTCAGCCGTTGCCAACCTCTACTACACGCTGCAAATGCTCGACGAGCAACTGCGCACCACCAAAGAGACCGTAGTGATTTGGCAGAAAAACGTCAACGCTATGGAGGCTATGCAACAGGCAGGCCTTACCACTAACGCCGCAGTTGCGCAGGCTCGCGCCAACTTCTACGAACTGCAAACCACGATTCCCACGCTCGAGCACAGCATTCGCCAGAGCGAGAACGCGCTCTGCGTGATCCTCAACGAAGCCCCACACCCCATCGCCCGCGCCGCCTTCAACGCCGATGCCCTCCCCGCCAGCCTCTCCGCCGGCGTGCCGATGCAGATGCTTTCCTGCCGTCCCGACGTGAAGATTGCCGAACTGCAGCTCGCCTCTGCGTTCTACAACACCAACATCGCGCGCTCCGCTTTCTATCCCTCCCTCACCCTCTCGGGCGTGGCGGGCTGGACCAATAGCGCCGGGTCGATAGTGATGAACCCCGCCAAGTTCATCGCCAACGCCGTGGGCAGTCTCGTGCAACCTCTCTTTGCGCAAGGCAAGCTCCGCGCACAATACAAGATTGCAAAGATTGAGCAGGAAAGCCTCACGCTCGACTTCCGCAACACGCTGCTCTCCGCAGGCCAGGAAGTGTCGGACGCTTTGAGCGCCTACCAGACCGCCATCGCCAAGGCCGAGAAGCGCCAGCTCGAAGTGGAGCAACTGGAACAAGCCCTCGACAAGACGCTCTTCCTCTTCTCCCACGGCAACACGACGTCTTATCTCGAGACGCTCACAGCCCAGCAGTCGCTTCTCAGCGCAAAACTCTCGCTCATCTCCGACAAGTACGACAAGCTCCAGGCCGGCATCAGCCTTTACCAGGCTCTCGGCGGCGGACGCGACAAATAGCCTAACCTTAATCTAATAATAATATGATCAGTCCCTTAGCATACGTAGACCCCTCGGCAAAACTCGGCAACAATGTCGAGATTAAGCCCTTTGCCTACATCGACAAGAACGTCACCATCGGCGACAACTGCGTCATCATGCCCTACGCCTCCATCATGGAAGGCACCACGATGGGCAGCGGCAACAAGGTGTACCAGAACGCCGTAATCGGCGCAGAACCGCAAGACTTCCACCACGTGCCCGGCACGCGCTCGGCAGTCATCATCGGCAACGACAACTGCATCCGCGAGAACGTGGTCATCGCCGGCGGCACCGACCCCGACACAGCCACTGTAATCGGCAACGGCAACTTCCTGATGGACAAGGTGCACATCTGCCACGACGCGCACATTCACAACCGCTGCGTGCTCGGTATCGGCGTGAGCGTAGCCGGCAACTGCGAAATCTTCGACTGCTCCATTCAGAGTAGCGGCGCTATGATACAGCAGCATGTGCGCGTGGGCAAGTTTTCACTCGTGCAGAGCGGCTGCCGCGTGCAGCACGACGTGCCGCCCTACGCTATCCTCGGCGGCAACCCCGCCGCCTACCACGGCGTGAACGCCGTCATCTTGCAGCACGAAGGTCTGACGGAGCGCATCCTGCGCCACATCGCCAACGCCTACCGCCTCGTCTACACGGGCAACTTCAGCCTCGAAGACGCCGTGATTAAGATTGGCGAGCAAATCCCCGCAAGCATTGAAATCGACGAAATCGTCAGCTTCATCAAGGCTGCCAAGCACGGCATCGTGCGCAACCGCAAGGCCGACGATTGATATCCGAAGCCACACACGCTCAAACGCTTAAAGAGGCTGTGCCGTAAGCAATTACGGCGCAGCCTCTTTCTTTGTATCCTGTGAAATATTGCCATTCGGACATCGGCAGCCCCTCAGCCGTCAGGGCTAACACATCCTTGCACGCGGCGTAAGGCGGGGCGCATTTACGAAGCCCGAGCAAAATGTTACGAGCAGCAATATAATTCTTACCGCCATATATGAAATTTTTCACGGCCATACGGCAAAAGTTTATTACAAAGTTTGTAACACGTATTAGAAAGCTTGTAACACATGTTAGAAACTTTGTAACAAGCATTACAAAGTTTGTAATAAAAATTATCTTATATGACAGGAAAAAATTGCAAGGAGAAAGGAAAAAATATAAAGGGGAAAGAGAAAAATATGTCTGAGAAAAAACGCCTTTCCCGTAAGAAAATATCAAAAACTTTTGCATTACAATAAAGTTTCAGTAATTTTGCATATCGGAGTTTGCACCCGGCAAACACACGTTTCCGACTAAAACCTTTTAACTTACATCATAAATTACACGATCATGAGAGTAATCATTGAACCGGACTATGAAAAACTGTCGCAATGGGCGGCAGATTATGTTGTGAACAAGATCAACGCCGCTAAGCCCACGGCCGAAAAGCCTTTCGTGCTGGGTCTGCCCACGGGTTCCTCGCCCATCGGCATGTACAAGGCACTCGTGAAGGCCAACAAGGAAGGACGCGTGAGCTTCAAGCACGTGCTGACTTTCAACATGGACGAATATGTGAACCTCCCCGAGGAACACCCTGAGAGCTACCACTCTTTCATGGCCACCAACCTCTTCAACCACATCGACTGCCCGAAGGAAAATATCCATATCCTCAACGGCAACGCCGAAGACCTCGAAGCTGAATGCGCACACTACGAACAGATGATCGTTGAAGCAGGCGGCATCGACCTCTTTATCGGCGGCATCGGACCCGATGGACACATCGCTTTCAACGAGCCGGGCAGTTCGCTCACGAGCCGCACGCGCCAGAAGACGCTGACCACGGATACGCGCGTGGCCAACTCGCGCTTCTTCGGCGGCAACCCCGACAACGTGCCCGCACATGCCCTCACCGTAGGCGTTGGCACCGTGATGTCGGCCAAGGAAGTGCTCATCCTCTGCAACGGCCACAACAAGGCACGCGCCTTGCAGGCAGCCGTTGAAGGCCCCGTTACGCAGATGTGGACCATCTCTGCCCTTCAGATGCACCAGCACGGCATCATCGTCTGCGACGAAGCAGCCTGCGAGGAAATCAAGCACGGCACGTACAAGTATTTCAAGGACATCGAAAAAGACAGCCTCTAAGCCGTCGCCATTAATAACGAAAAAGGGCAGACCATGCGCGTCTGCCCTTTTTCATTAACCCCCGAAAGCCCGTGGACGCCCAGTTTTCCCCCACCCTGCCCGTTTATGTCATGGCGAAGCCTGCCGGCGCGCTGTGCAACCTGCGCTGCGACTATTGCTATTATCTGGAAAAGAGGCACCTGTATCGGCAGCCGCAGAAAACGATGATGCCCGGCGACGTGCTCGAAACCTACATACGCGACTATATCGCCCTGCACGCTGAGGGCACGCAGGTGGAGTTCGTGTGGCACGGCGGGGAACCGCTCCTGCAGCCTTTAAGTTTTTTCATGAACGTGCTTCGGCTGCAAAAGAAGTACGCCGGCGGCAGGCAGATTATCAACGCGCTGCAAACCAACGGCACGCTCATCACGCCGGAACTGGCGCACTTTTTCCATGAGCACAATTTCCTCATCGGCCTCTCTATCGACGGCCCGCAGGGGCTCCACGACCGTTACCGCCGCAGCCGTTCGGGGCGCGGCTCATGGCAACAGGTGATGAAGGGCATCGGGTTGCTGAACCGCTACGGCGTGGAGTGGAACGCCATGGCGGTAGTGAACGATGCCACGGCCGCCGACCCGCTCGGTTTCTATCATTTTTTCAAAGAAATAGGTTGCCGCTACATTCAGTTCACCCCCGTTGTGGAACGCCTGTTGCCGCACGCCGACGGCCGCAGCCTTGCCTCGCCCATCGAGTACGGGCAGGCGGAACTTGCGCCCTTCTCGGTAACGCCCGAAGCGTGGGGCGAATTTCTCTGCACCTTGTTCGACGAATGGGTACAGAACGACGTGGGCGAATATTTCGTGCAGATTTTCGACGCCACGTTGGCGGGCTGGATGGGCGTGCTGCCGCCCGTGTGCAGCATGGCGCGAACCTGCGGCCACGCCACGGCTATGGAGCACAACGGCGACCTTTACGTGTGCGACCACTACGTGTTCCCGGAGTTCAGGCTGGGCAACATCATGGAGCGTCCGCTTGCTGAATTGACGCGGCAGCAGTCGCTTAAAGACTTCGGGGCAAACAAGGAGCGGCTACTCACGCGCCAATGCCGCGAATGCGAATATCTATTTGCCTGCCACGGCGAATGTCCGCGCAATCGCTTTGCCCTTTCTGCCGACGGCGAGCCGGGCCACAACTATCTCTGCGCCGGCTATCGCCGCTTCTTCAAGCACGCCGCGCCTTACATGGACTTCATGAAGCGCAAACTGATGCACGGCGAAGCGCCTGCCGACGTGATGGAATGGGCAAGGAAAAGGGGATAAACATGGTGTTGATTATTTCAGATAAAAACCATTAAAAACCGCTTGTTCTGTGTGGCCTATCGGCTTGCCTTATCGGACAGTCCCCGAGCCTGTGAGCCTGTCGGCTCCCGTCTCGCGTCCTCTCCGCTAAGGCGGCGGTCGGTGCCCGCCCGCCCCACACAGAACAAGGGAAAAACAAGGAAAAACCCGTTCCCAATGATAAACCAGTCCGTGGCTATTTCAACGGCATCAAGGTCTCACGGGTTTTTAATGGTTTTTTCCTTGCGGCGTTTGAAGCGGGCGGGAACCGACCGCAGCCGCTGGGAATTAAGGGCGAGCGCGAGCCGATATTATATAAAGGCTCGCAGGCTCGGCATTAAGCCCGGCGGCGTAGCCCAAGGGGCTTCAAACGAAGCAAGCGGTTTTTCAAGGTTTTTCTCTAATCTCTTTGGATAATTTCACCCCTCGCACCAAAATCAAACAAACAAAAAGCGGCGAGCATCAATGCTCGCCGCTTTCGCGTATCAATATTTTGCACTAAAAATCAGAAGGGAAGGTCGTCCTCTGCGGCACCTCCTGCAACTTCGGGCTGCGGTGCGGCAGCAGGAGCGGCAGGCTGCTGGGGCTGCGGAGCATAAGCCTGAGGCTGGGGCGCAGCTGCGGGAGCAGCGGCTACGGCGTTGGGGTCAACGCGCACCACGCGCCAAGCGCGGATATCGTTGTACCAGCGGCCGTTGAACTCACGGGCATCGATGTCGAACGATACCGTAAGTTCCTCGCCCACTTGGATATTAAACTCGCGCAGGCGATCTTCACCGAACACGTTAAACACGCATTTGCGCGGATACTGCTCGTGGGTTTCGATTACGAACTCCTGCGTCTTCCAGCTGTTGCCCGTGCGCTGCGACACGCCGCCGCGCGGCTCCAAGGCTGCAATGATTTTACCTGTAATTTCCATGGATATAATATATAATGTGTAGTTGTGATTTGAATTTTCTCGGCGAAATTACTATTTTCTTTTTGTTTCGTGTGCTTTTTGACGTAAGAAAAACCGACGCTTCCTTATTTTTTTGTACTTTTGCGAGCAGGTATCATATAAGCAAAGCATAGATTCGATACCTTTGCAACGAAATAAAACTAACGATTTAGTAAACAAGTAAACGAGTGAACAAGTAAACAAGACAGAGATGTCTTGCTAATTTATAATTTACATGAGAAACTTGTCTCGTCTACTCGTTTACTTGTCTACTCGTCTACTAAAATAACTAACAACAAAATACCTAATTTCCATTATGAAATTCACCATTCCCAGCTCCCTGCTTTCGGCACGCCTTCAGACCATCGGCCGCGTGATTGTGCAGAAGAACACGATGCCCATCCTCGACAGTTTCATGTTTGACATACAAGGTTCGCGCCTCGTGGTCACGGCCGGCGACAACGAAACGGTGCTGACGACCGCCATCGACGTGACCGACTGCGACTCCGACATTCGATTCGCCGTGAACGCCCGCAACATTCAGGACGCCATCAAGGAACTGCCCGACCAGCCGCTGGAATTTTACGTCAACAACCAAACGCTCGAAATCACGCTCGTTTATCAGAACGGACAATATAGAATTATGGGACAGAGTGCCGATGAGTATCCCACGCCTGCCGGAGAAGAAGGCGAGACCACGGAACTCCACATCGACGCGCAACGTCTGCTCCACTGCGTGAGCCGTACCATTATCGCCACAGCCAAAAACAATATCCGCGAAATCATGAACTGCATCAACTTCGACCTCGGAGAAGGTGCGCTCAACGTGGTGGCCACCGACGGCAACGTGCTCTCGCTGAGCAAAGCCCTCGGCATGGACGAACAGGCCGCCGGCGGCTTTATCCTCCCCCAAAAGCCCGCAGGACTGATTAAGACGGTGCTGGCAAAGGAACAGGGCGACGTGTGCATTCGCTTCGGCTCGCGCTGCGCCAGCTTCGAGAGCGAAAGCTATCGCCTGCAATGCCGCCTCGCGGAAGGGCGCTTCCCCAACTATCGCGCCGTCATTCCCCAAGATAACCCCAACGTGCTGACCATCAACCGCGCCGCACTGGCAAGCACCCTGCGCCGCGTGGGCGTGTTCTCGAGCGAAACGCAATTCTACAAGCTCGACATCGGCGGCAGCAACATCACCATTTCCTGCCGCGACCTCGACCTCGCGCTCGCCGCCGAGGAAAGCCTGCTCTGCCAGTACGAAGGCAATCCGCTCAGCATCGCCTTCCCCTGCCAGGTGCTGCTGGAATTGGTGAACAACGTGGAGTCGGAAGAAATCACGCTCCGCATGGGCGACCGCAGCCGCGCCGTGCTCATTCAGCCCGCAGAGCAGAAAGAGGGCGAGGAACTGCTGATGCTCCTCATGCCCGTAATCCTCAACGAATAAGAGAGGCGCACAGCCCGCGCCCCGCACGCTTAAAACTTTATCGGAATGAAGCTCAATCTGAACCGCCCCATCGTGTTTTTCGACATCGAAGCCACGGGGCTGAACATTGCCACCGACCGCATCGTAGAACTCTGCTACATCAAGCTCCTGCCCGACGGCTCTCAGGAAGAGCGCACCCTGCGCTTCAACCCCGGCATTCACATCTCGGCAGAAGCAACGGCCGTGAATGGCATAACTGATGCCGACGTGGCGCACGAGCCGCACTTCCGCGACCTCGCCCCCGAATTGGAGAAAGTGTTTGCGGGCTGCGACCTCGCTGGCTTCAACTCCAACAGCTTTGACATACCGATGCTCGTCGAGGAGTTTATCCGCGCGGGCATCAACTTCGACATCACGGGCTGCAAGTTCGTGGACGTGCAAAACATCTTCCACAAAATGGAGCAGCGCAACCTCGTGGCGGCCTATAAGTTTTATTGCCAGAAAAACCTCGACGACGCGCACACCGCCCTGGCCGACACCCGTGCCACGCTCGAAGTGCTCGAAGCGCAACTCGACCGCTACGCCGACACGCTGAAAAACAACGTGGACTACCTCGCCGACTTCTCGCGCCGCAACCGCAACGTGGACCTCGCCGGCCGCATCGTGCTCAACGAGCAGGGCGTGGAAACCATCAACTTTGGAAAATATCGCGGCCGCCCCGTGGCAGAAGTGCTGCGCCGCGACCCCGGCTACTATGCCTGGCTGATGCAAGGCGACTTCACGCAAAACACGAAGCAGGCCTTTACCCGCATCAAACTCCGGGAGGGAATTTTTTAGACAGATGCGCCCAACACGCTTTTTCCCATACAATGCACAATCTCAAAGGCAAACATATCGTCCTCGGCATCACGGGCAGCATCGCCGCCTATAAGGCCTGCACGCTTATCCGCCTCTTCGTGAAGGCGGGGGCGGAGGTTCAGGTGGTTATCACGCCTGCCGGAAAAGAATTTATCACGCCCGTAACACTGTCTGCCCTGACTTCTAAACCCGTTGTCAGCGAGTTTTTCTCGGGCAAAGACGGCTCGTGGCACAGCCACGTAGATCTCGGGCTCTGGGCCGATGCCATGGTAATCGCTCCCGCCACAGCCGCCTCAATAGCCAAGATGGCGCACGGCGTGGCCGATAACATGCTCATCACGACCTACCTGTCCATGAAAGCGCCCGTCTTTATCGCACCGGCAATGGACTTGGACATGTTCGCCCACCCGAGCACGCAGGATAATCTGGCGCAACTCAAGCGGTATGGCAATATTATAATAGAGCCTGCCGAGGGCGAACTCGCCAGCCACCTCGTGGGCAAGGGACGCATGGCAGAGCCGGAAGACATTTTCACCTTTGTAGGCAAACGCCTCGCCGAAAAGCAAGCCCCGGAAACCTTGCGCCTCAACGGCAAGACCGTGCTCGTGACCGCCGGGCCGACGATTGAGAAAATCGACCCCGTGCGCTATATCAGCAACTTCTCGACCGGCAAAATGGGCTACGCCATAGCCGATGCCTGCGCGGAGCAAGGCGCGAGAGTAATACTTATATCAGGACCGGTAAACGGACTGGAAACCAGATATAAAGGCATAGAGAAAATTAACGTAGTGAGCGCAAGCGATATGTACGAGGCTGCAACGAAAGCCTTCCCTTCTTGCGATGCCGCGATACTTTGCGCCGCCGTGGCAGACTATACCCCCGCCCGCTGCGCCGAACAAAAAATAAAGACGCACGCCGCCACGGCTCTCGAACTCACGCCGACGCAGGACATCGCCGCAGCCCTCGGGCGAATGAAAACGGCGGATCAGCGGCTCGTAGGCTTCGCGCTCGAAACGAACGACGAGCAAGAGCACGCCCGCGCCAAACTCAAAAAGAAAAATCTCGACTTCATCGTGCTTAACTCCCTGCGCGACCCTGGTGCGGGCTTTGCCTGCGATACGAATAAGGTAACCATGCTCTTCGCCGACGGCAAAACCTTAGACTTCCCCCTAAAAGACAAGCACGAAGTAGCCAACGACTTAACTGACCAACTATGCGCCTTGTTCTAAGACTGACATTCTTTCTCCTCGCTTCTTTCGCGGCGGCACACCATGCCGGCGCACAGGAAATCGATGCCCGCATCAATATCAATTACAAGAAGATACAAGGCTCTTCTACCAGCGTGTTCGAAACGCTCAAGACCGCGCTCACGGAGTTCATCAACGAACGTCAGTGGACCACGCTGCAATTCAAGCGCAACGAGCGCATCAACTGCAACTTCAACATCACCGTGAACGCTTACGACGAGGCGGCCAACAGTTTCGAGTGCGCCCTCATGGTGCAAAGCAACCGCCCGGTGTTCAACTCCAACTACACCACCACGGTGTTCTCTACAAACGACCCCAACTTTAATTTCAACTATCAGGAGTTCGACCAAATAGAATTCCGCTCCGACGTGCTCGACAACAACCTCACGGCGGTCATTGCCTATTACGTGTATCTAATGATTGGCATGGACCTCGACAGCATGTCGCCGCTCGGAGGGACGGAAGTATTGAAGATGGCGCAGAATATCGTGAACAACGCGCAAAGCCTCGAGTATAAAGGCTGGAAAGCCTTCGAGGACTCTAAAAACCGCCACGCAATCATCACCGACATGCTCGACGGCGGTATGGAGCCTTTCAGGCGAATGCAATACAAATACTATCGCGAGGGTCTCGACGTTATGGCAGAGAACGCCGAACGCGGACGCGCCGGCATCACAGCCGCCATGGAGTTGCTCCAAAAGGCACGCGAGAACAAGTCGATGAGTATGCTGCCCGAATTGTTCACGGAGTACAAGCGCGACGAACTGGTTAGCATCTACAATAAAGAGAAGGCCAACGCGCAAGAACGCCTCACGGTTTCGGAAATCCTTTCCAGAATAAATCCTTCGCAAAACTCCTATTGGCGCAAAATGAAATAGCATGTTCAAAAGCCTATCTATAAATAATTATGCCCTGATTGACCGGCTCGACATCAGCGTGGAGCCGGGTTTTACCGTCATTACGGGTGAAACGGGCGCGGGCAAGAGCATCATGCTTGGCGCACTCGGCATACTGCTCGGCGGACGGGCCGAAGCGCGTGCCGTAAGGACAGGCGCGGCAAAGTGCGTGGTAGAGGCGGCGTTCGACGTGAGCGCGCTCGGCATACAAGGCTTTTTTGACGAAAACGATATAGACTTCGACGGCGAAGAATGTATTTTGCGCCGCGAGGTAACGGCGGCAGGCAAAAGCCGCGCCTTCATCAACGACACCCCCGTGCCCGCCGCGCGGCTCAAAGAACTCGGCGCACTGGTCATCGACATTCATTCGCAGCACCGCAACCTGCTCATCGGACGCGAGGACTACCTGCTCGACACGCTCGACATCGTGGCTGCCAACTCCGCAGAAAAAGCAGCCTATGCAGAGGCTTTCGCCCAGTGGCGCAAGGCTGAGGAAGATTTGAAGGCACTGCGCCTGCAAGCCGAAAAGGGACAGACCGACGGCGACTATCTCAAATTTCAATTAACGCAAATCCAAGAAGCCGCCCTCCTACCCGACGAGCAGGAAGACCTGGAAAAGGAAAACGCGCTCTTGGAACATGCCGAGGAAATCAAGGCTTCGCTCGGCTCGGCCGCCTTCGCCATCAACGGCAGCGACGGCGAACGCCTCGCCGAACTGCGCCGCGCCGCGCAGCAGCTGGAAAGCATCGCTGCCCACCTGCCTGAAGCCGCCGCGCTCGCCGAACGCCTCGAAAGCGCACGCATCGAAATAGGCGACATCGCCGACGAACTCGAAAGACAGGGCGAGGGCATCGACTTCAACCCCGCCCGCGCCGAACAGGTGGCGAGCCGCCTCAACCTTATCTACGACCTGCTGCAAAAGCACCGCGCCGCAAGCATCACTGAACTGCTTGCCCTTGCCAAAGACTGGGAGGAACAGCTCAACCGCTTGGAAAACATGGAAAGCCTCTTGGAGGAAAGCCAACGCCGCTGCGCCGCCCTGCTCGCAGACCTGCGCAAGAAGGGCAGCGTCCTTACCGCCACGCGCGGCAAGGCGGCGAACATCGTGGAGCAGTCGCTCACCGAAAGCCTGCACACGCTCGGAATGCCCAACGTGAGCATTCGTTTCTCACTCCAGCCGCGCGAAGTGCCCGCCGCCTGCGGCATGGACACGCCCGTGTTCCTCTTCTCTGCCAACAAGAACGTGCCGATGCAGCCGGTCAGCGAGATTGCCTCCGGCGGCGAGATTGCCCGCGTGATGCTCGCCCTGAAAGGATTGATAGCCCGCCATAAAAACCTGCCCACGATTATCTTCGACGAAATCGACACGGGCGTATCGGGCACTATGGCGGAGCGCATGGCAGTGATGATGGGCGAAATAGCGAAGCACTGCCAGGTGCTCTGCATCACCCACCTGCCGCAAATCGCCGCAAAGGGCAATGCCCATTTCCGCGTGCATAAGGAAGAAAACGAAACGGGTACCACGAGCCATATCTCCCGCCTCTCGCCCGAGGAGCGCGTCCGAGAAATCGCCACGATGCTGAGCGGCGCGGAAATCTCCGAAGCCGCCGTGAGCAACGCCAAGGCGCTGCTCGGCATGCCATAAGACATTTTTAGCAACACACTAACCTATCGGTACTATGACATTGAAAAACTGCATATTAAGGTTATTCGTTTTTTCTATCTCCCTCCTACTCCCCACGGCCTTGCTTGCCGCCGGCAAGCTGCCCAAGACCGCGCCGCGTGCCTTGGTGAAGGTGACGACTTACGACGCTTCGGGCAACAGGTTGGGCGAGGGCATCGGCTTTTTCATCGATGAGAGCGGCACCGCGCTCGCGCCCTTCGCGCTCTTCGACAAGGCTGCGCGCGCCGAGGCGGTGACCGTGAAAGGCGAGCGGCTGGAAGTGACGCGCATTCTCGGAGCAGCCAGCCTCTACGATATGGTGAAATTCCGCGTGGCTGTGAAGAAAGGCAAGACGGTCTGCCTGCCCCTCGCGCAAAACGCCGCAGCCACGGGCACGGAACTTGCCCTCCTACGCTATCTTCCCGGAGGAAAATACGACGGCGCCGCGGCCTACATCGTCAAGTCTGATGATTTTGAAGCATATAAGTATTACGGCACTTCCGCTCCTAACGACAGCACGGCATTTGGCTGTCCCTTGGTAAATCCTGAAACGGGAGAGGCCGTGGCCATCGTGCAGCGCAACACGCTGAAAGATGCCACGGGGGCCTGCGCCATTGACGTGCGCTTCGCCCACGGGCTCACCATCGGCAGCACCGCTTCGCTGCAACGCGACTTGCGCAGCATCTTAATCCCCAAAGCGCTCCCCGAAAAGCGCGAAGACGCTCTGACATATATATATACTATGTCGGCCACGGACTCTCTACAACGCGCCGCCGCGCTGACGGATTACATCGCCGCCTTCCCCGCAGACGCTGAGGGCTACGTCAATCTCGCCGCGTTCGAGGCGCAATATAATCACAGGGCTCAGTGTGACGCGCTGTTCCAGAAGGCATTGGCGCTGGCCGCCGAGGCAAAGGATTCTACGATGAAGGCTGACGCGGTGCATTATAATTATAGCAAACTCATCTATGCCGCCGCCGTGGAGCAGAATGACACGGCCTGCGGCTGGACGCTTGCCCACGCCGCCGCCGAAGCCCGCGCCGCCTATGCCGCCCTGCCCGAGCCGCTCTATCTGGTGCAGGAGGGCAACTGCCGTTTCGCGCAGAAGGACTACGCCGCCGCGCATCGGCTCTATCTCGATGCGTGCAGCGACAAGTCGTTCGCCTCTGCCGCCACTTTTTTCTCCGCCGCACGCGCCCTTGAACTCTCGAAAGGCGACAGCGAGCAGGTCATCGCCTTGCTCGACAGCACGGTGGCGCACATTCCGCAGCCTTGCTCCGTGCGCGATGCGCAATACTATCTCGAACGCTCGCAGCGCCTCGTGCGCGCCGGCCGCTTCCGCGATGCCGTGGCCGATTATAATGTGTACGAACAGGTAATCGGGCCGCGCAATCTCAACGATAAGTTTTACTATCTGCGCGAACAGGCAGAACTGCAAGGGCGCATGTACCAGCAGGCGCTTGACGACATTCGCAGTGCCATATCAGCCAACCCCGCCGAACCCTACTACGCGCTCGAGGAACTGCTAATCCTCATTCGCACCGCGCAGTTTGAGGAAGCCTATGCGCAGGCAGCCGCCCTCCTGAAACGTCTGCCCGACGATGCCGATTGCCACAAGTTCTACGGCATTGCCTGCATCGAGACGGGACGCCGCGCCGAGGGCATGGAGCATTTGCAGAAGGCACGCGAACTGGGCGACGCCACGATTGATGCCATTATCGAAAATTATAAATGATTTCTTATGAGACAACTCAAAATCACGCAGAGCATCACCTCCCGCGAGGGTGATTCTTTGGAACGCTATCTGCAAGAAATCAACAAAGAGCCGATGATTACGCCTGAGGAGGAAGTGGTCCTCGCTCACCGTATTCACAACGGCGACGAGGAAGCTTTGGAACAGCTCACCAAGGCAAACCTTCGCTTCGTAGTATCAGTGGCAAAGCAATACCAGGGCCAGGGCCTCGGACTTATCGACCTCATCAACGAGGGCAACGTGGGACTGATCACCGCCGCCAAGAAGTTCGACGAGACGCGCGGCTTCAAGTTCATTTCCTACGCCGTGTGGTGGATTCGCCAAAGCATTCTGCAAGCGCTTGCTGAGAACAGCCGCCTCGTGTACCTGCCGCTCAATCAGGTGAACAATCTGAGCAAAATCCACCGCTTCCTCTCCGACTTCGCGCAAAAGAACGAGCGCATGCCGTCGAACGAAGAAATCGCCGAAGCGCTCGACATCGACGTGGAAAAGGTGAAGACCATCATGCAATCTTCCGGCCGCCCCACGTCCATGGACGCACCGCTTGCCGACGACGAGGGAAGCTGCCTGCTCGACTTGCTCCAAAGCCGCGATGGCAGCAACACGGAGCGCGACCTCATCACAGGCTCGCTCATCACGGAGGTATCGGCCGCCGTAAAGAAGCTCCCGGAGCGCGAGCGCAAGGTCGTTGAGATGTTCTTCGGTCTCAACGGGCCGGAGATGAACCTCGAAGACATCGGCCGCGAGCTCCGTCTAAGCCGAGAGCGCGTGCGCCAGCTCAAAGAGAAGGCCCTCAAACTCCTGCGCGAGGCACAGGAGGCGAGCATTCTCAAAACGTATCTGTAAGTTGAGTGAACAAGTAAACGAGTTTACGAGTAAACAAGACAAGTTAAGTAAACAAGTAAACGAGTTTACGAGTAAACAAGATTGCTTAAACATACATTTCCCGATTATGATAACCTGCGCTATTATCGACGACGAGCCTTTGGCCGTGACGCTATTGGAGAGTTACGTGAAGCGTGTGCCCGAACTTGACCTTAGGGGCAAATACCTCGGTGCACGCGAGGCGCTGGACGCTTTGACTGAAACGCCGGTCGACCTCGTTTTCCTGGACATACAGATGCCGGAAATTACGGGCCTTGAACTTTCCAGCCAACTCCCAGCCCGGACTTACGTGATCTTCACCACGGCTTACAGCCAATATGCCATACAGGGTTACCGCACCAACGCCGTGGGCTATCTGCTGAAGCCTATTAGTTTCGCCGATTTCAAGGAGACCTTCGACTTTGCCCGCCGCCGCATCACGGGGCAAACCATGCCCGACCCAATTGTACCCGCAGAAGAAGCGCAGCCTGCTGCCGCGCCGGCAGAATCCCGCCCCACAGCATCAAAGGAAACGGTGGCGGCCGACCGTTCTATCTTCGTAAAGAGCGACTACAAGATTATCCGCATCTGCATCGACGATATCATTTACGTGGAGGGGCTTAAAGACTACGTCAAGATACATCTCCAGAGCACCGGCCGCGCTGTGCTCAGCCTCACCTCTATGCGCAACATCGAGCAGCTCCTGCCCGAGGACATCTTCATGCGCACGCATCGCTCCTACATCGTGAATATGAGCAAGGTGTCGCTGCTCGAGCGCGGCAACATCGTGTTCGGCGACAAAAATATCCCCGTTTCCGACAGTTACAAAGACCGCGTGCGCCAGTACGTTGCCGACCGCATGCTCTCGCAATGATACATATATGATATTGTATAGGCGAATTATATTTGGGGCGGGCTGAAATGTCGTGCAAACGAGGGCAATAGAACTTGCTCGTATTGCCGAGTGCAGCCGACATTATGCAAAGCCCAGTTGTTGCCCATAGCCCAGGGCAACGCCCTGGGTAACGCACGACGCGATTAACACATTCGGCATTTCTATGCCGACGGCGCAAAAATACCACGCGTCCCGAGCGCGTAACCGCAATGCATGGGCATTCAGCCCGCTCCAATCAATAACACGCAAAAAGAACTTCATCTTTATGCCGCAATCTCTTTCAAAAGTATACTTGCATTTGGTGTTTCATGTAAAGACCAGATGTCCACGCTTGCTTGAAGAAGATTTGGAAAAGATACATCAGTATATCGGGCAATTAGCAAACGATGCAAATTGCCAAGCCATAAGGGTTGGAGGAACGAAAGACCACGTCCACATCTTATGCCTGCTATCGCGCGATATAACAATAGCGAAACTCGTTGAAGACATCAAACGAAACAGTAGCCGTTGGATTAAAAGCATAAGGAATGAGTATCGCCTGTTTTGCTGGCAAAACGGTTACGCCGTGTTCTCCGTGAGCCAGTCTGTGGTGCAAAAACCGCCGAATATATCGACAAGCAGAAAGAACACCACAAGAAGTTTAATTTCAAAGAAGAATACATCAAATTCTTGCAACTATATCAAATCAATTACAACGACACGTATGTTTTGGAGGATTAGTTTGCAGATATGATTAAATTATTGAGTTGGCAAATATCATTGCAACTCATTAGGGCGGGCTGTAAGCCCAGTGGTTGCCCATAGCCCAGGGCAACGCCCTGGGTAACGCACGCAGCGATTAATACATTCGGCATTTTTGTGCCGACGGCGCAAAAATGCCACGCGCCCCGAGCGCGTAACACACACGCACACCCGCAATGCCACGGGGCGTTGCCCCTCATAAAGCAGGTTGCCCTTACAGGGCGCGACACTTTAATAAATGCATACGCCCTACCCAGGGCGTTGCCCAGGGCGAAGGGCCGCAATTGGGCTTACAGCCCGCCCCAACCATTTGCCATGCGGCGCAAGCAAACGTTCCGCACGGCAGGCTTATAAAAAACGCCCAGTTGTCCCAGTTGCCGCCATAACGGCACGCGGCCTAATATACAATCGAGGCGGGCTGAAATGTCGTGCAAACGAGGGCAGTAGAGCTTGCTCGTATTGCCGAGTGCAGCCGACATTATGCAAAGCCCAGTTGCTGCCCATAGCCCAGGGCAACGCCCTGGGTAACGCACAACGCGATTTACACATTCGGCATTTTTGTGCCGACGGCGCAAAAATGCCACGCGCCCCGAGCGCGTAACACACACACCCGCAATGCCACGGGGCGTTGGCCCTCGTAAAGCCATAGCGGCACGCGACCCCATAACCACACGAAATAAATTCAAACTAATATCCTTTATATGAAAACATTTTTCGCAAAAACAGCCCTGTGCCTCATCGCCCTGCTGATGCTTTGCCCCGCAGGCCTCTCGGCACAAAAGAGCGGCAAAGATGCCGACATTTCTAAATACCTCGCCGGCGCCGTGCCCGTGGAAAACGGTGTCGTGGTGTTCCGCAAGAGCTACAAGGCCGAAGGCAAGACTAAGGAGCAACTCTATGCCCTGCTGAAAGACTACACTTGGAACAAGGTGGTCTGCGGCGAGAACAAACTGCCGCAGGCACGCATCACCGAGGCCGACAGCACCACGGGCGTCATTGCCGCCAGCATGGAGGAATATCTTTATTTCAAGAAAAAGGCATGGGTCACCCACTACGCCCGCCTCTACTACCAACTCGTGTTTACCGTGCGCGACGGCGGCTTCGATGCCATGATGCGCAACATCCATTATTGCTACGACGCCGAATCTATGCCCAACGGACAGCCCTCCAGCTTCCGCGCCGAGAACTGGATCACCGACAAGGAAGCCCTCTCCAAGGACGGCACGAAACTCACGCGCATCGGCGGCAAGTTCCGCCGCTTTACCATCGACCGCAAGGACGAGCTCTTCACCGGCGCCGCCCGTGCTGCCGGAGCCCTGAAGAAAGTGGTCAAGATGGTTGAGGCAGAGGAAGAGTAAGATTTGCAGACTATTTATAGTAAACAAGTAAACAAGTATACGAGTAAACAAGACAAGTAACCTTATAAATAATAATTAGCACGACATCTCTGTCTCGTCTACTCGTTTACTTGTCTACTCGTCTACTAAAATAAACATAAAACATCATTCACCCTATCCCATATGCAACAGCAAAAAATCATTATCCTCGATTTCGGTTCGCAAACCACGCAGCTCATTGGCCGCCGCGTGCGCGAGCTGGACACTTTCTGCGAAATCCTGCCCTACAACAAGTTTCCGCACGATGACGACTCCGTCATCGGTGTCATTCTCTCCGGTTCGCCTTACAGCGTTTACGACCCCGAGGCTTTCAAGGTGGATCTTAGCCGCATTCGCGGACGCCTGCCTATCCTCGGCATCTGCTACGGCGCACAATACATGGCGCACACTTACGGCGGACGCGTGGAACGCGCCGAGAGCCGTGAGTACGGGCGGGCGCACCTTTGCACCTTCGACCGTGAGAACCCGCTCTTTGAGGGCTTTGCCGACAACTCGCAGGTATGGATGAGCCACGGCGACACCATCACCGCCCTCCCCGAGGGCTTCCGCACCATCGCCTCGACCGAAAAGGTCATCAACGCCGCCTATCAGGCTGAGGGCGAGAAGCTGTGGGGCGTGCAGTTCCACCCCGAGGTGTTCCATAGCCTGCAAGGCAGCCTCTTGCTGCGCAACTTCGTGGTAGGCATCTGCGGCAGCCGACAAGACTGGAGCCCCGCCTCGTTCGTGGAGACAACAGTCAATGAACTTAAAGCCCAGCTCGGCAACGACCGCGTAATCCTCGGTCTCTCGGGCGGCGTGGACAGTTCCGTAGCCGCCGTGCTCCTCAACCGCGCCATCGGCGACCGCCTCACCTGCATCTTCGTGGACCACGGCATGCTCCGCAAGAACGAGTTCCGCGACGTGATGCGCGACTACGAGTGCCTCGGCCTCAACGTTATCGGCGTGGACGCTTCCGAGAAGTTCTTCTCCGAACTCGCCGGCGTGACCGATCCGGAGCGCAAGCGCAAGATTATCGGCAAGGGCTTCGTCGACGTGTTCAACGCCGAGGCCCGCAAAATCACCGATGCCAAGTGGCTGGCGCAGGGCACCATCTACCCCGACCGCATCGAAAGCCTCAACATCACGGGCAAAGTCATCAAGAGCCACCACAACGTGGGCGGCCTGCCCGAGGAGATGCACTTGCAGCTCTGCGAACCGCTCAAATGGCTCTTTAAGGACGAAGTGCGCCGCGTGGGCCGCCAGCTCGGAATGCCCGAGCACCTCATCACGCGCCACCCCTTCCCCGGCCCGGGCTTGGCAGTGCGCATTCTCGGCGACATCACGCCCGAGAAGGTGCGCGTGCTGCAAGATGCCGACGATATCTTTATCCGCGGGCTGCGCGAATGGAAAACCGTCGATGCCGAAGGCCGCGAGCAGAGCCTTTACGACCAAGTTTGGCAGGCGGGCGTGGTGCTCCTGCCCGTGAAGAGCGTGGGCGTGATGGGCGACGAGCGCACTTACGAGCGTGCCGTGGCGCTGCGCGCCGTGACCAGCACCGACGCCATGACGGCCGACTGGGCGCACCTGCCTTACGAGTTTATGGCAAAGGTGTCGACCGACATTATCAACCACGTGCGCGGCGTGAACCGCGTTTGCTACGACATCTCCTCAAAGCCGCCTTCGACGATTGAGTGGGAGTGAAAATCGTGGCTGAAGCACCTTTATCCACAGCAATGTGACAGAAAGGTGAAGGCAGCACGAATCAATAAGATAATCATATAGTTAGGCCACCATTTGAGCTCTTTGGAAAGGGCGCAAGTGGTGGCTTTCTCATTAATGGAAATCTGTGGATTCGAGTAGGCCGTCCCCTCAAAACGTCCC
>JALFUO010000028.1 GCA_022784065.1 Bacteroidales bacterium
AGGCAGGCCAAGGCTGATATGTCAATAAAAACAGCACAACTTCCTGCATTGTGTCTATTGAATCAGTATGGCATAAAAAAACTGTCTACCGTTTCAGATAATAAGAGCAAAAAGTGTCTAGTAAAATCAGGAAAAGACACGCGGCGTTACAGGGAAAAATTTCCTATCCCCGAGAAAATTTTCACGCCCTGCGCAGACAATTTTCCCGCTCCTATAAGAGAGTTTTTGTTACAAACTTTCTAACACGTGTTACAAACTTTGTAATACATGTTACAAAGTTTCTAATATGCGTTACAAACTTTGTAATAAAAACTCTCTTATAAGGGCGGAAGATTTGTCATAGCATGTAGGAAAAACTGTCTGCGCAGGGCGTGAAAACTATATACAGGCAAATGGAGCCGGAAAAGGGCGGCGGCGCGAGGGGAAAGCATAAATTTTTTGTTTTGGCGGCAATTTGGCTTAAAAGATGACTAAGTGTAGCGAATTTGGGCGTAAGCGGTAAAAGTTCATAGTGCTTTATGTCAAAAGCCGCAACTGTATATAAAAAATTAACAAAGAAAAGATTTGGTATATATTGAGATAATTGTACCTTTGCTGCGTAGACATTGCAAAATTCAAGGGGAAAAATTAAAATCTGTTCTATATGAGAAAACAACTTTTTGCATTCTTACTCGTTTTGCTGGCGTTGCCGCTCAAACTGGCAGCGCAAGACATCGCGTTCTCTTCCGACAAGGAGGAGTATCGCCGCAGTTCCCTCTGCCTTATCCTCTTGACCCATAAGGACAAGAAGTATGCAGAGGAAATGGAGCGCATTTTCCAGGATTTTCCGATGCCCGCCCGCTACAACGAGCACAACATCGTGGGGTTCCGATGCATCAGCGTGCGCGGCAAGCAGAGCAAGGCGGGCATTGAAAAGATGCTGAAACAGATGAAAATAGGCCAGAAGCTCGTGGAACGCTGGTTTAACCGCAACGAAAGCACCGGCGCGATGGATATGGACCTTATCCACGACCGCGGCGGCTACGGAGCCATGTATGCCGACTACGAACGCGCCAAAGAAACCGTGCGCGGCACCGCGATGCTGCGCGACGAGGGCGTGGAACTGTTGCAGAGTACCTTCGTGCTGGTGTGCGACATGGACTATATCGACAAAGCCAAGCGCGCCGGATGGGCCGCATTTGGCATGGGCTTGCTCAGTCTCGGTATGCAGGTAGGTTCGGCCGTGAGTTACAGTCAGGCGCAGAGCGCCTACGCCCGAGGCGACTACCGCACGGCACGCTCCAAAGAAAGCAGCGCACGCGCCTGGAACGCAGGTAGCCTTGCCACGGCCGGCGCATCGAGAATCGTGGCAGACATCGGCGGCTTCCGCGTGAAGCTCAATGCCTACCTCTTCAAGCTCAACTGGGACGACGAAATGACGGAGCGCATGTACTCCAACTACTGGGTGGACGAAACCACCTCGGCGCAGGAGGCTGATACGCGCCGCCGCCAGTTTGAGAACGACGCGAACCTCTTCACCATGAAATTCGTGGGCCAATACAAGGCCACGAGCTCCAAGACCATACTGCGCTCTTGGAAAAACGAGGACGAAGTGATAAAGGACGTTTGCTACCGCTGCGTGGCTAAGGGCGTTAAGGAACTCTCCAAGAAATTCGTAGTGTTCAGACCCCGCACGCCGTACTACTTTGAAGGAAAATACATGTACTCGCACATCGGAACCAAGGAAGACGTGCGCTACGGCAAGAAGTACGAAATCGTGCAGCGCACCAAGGACAAGAAGGGCAACATCAACTATAAGAAGGTGGGTCTGGCTACGGCCGGCACACCGTGGAACAACCGCGACATACGCTTCGACGAATACTTCGACCCCGAGCAGAAAGGCACGCGCTTCACTGTGAAGAGCTCGAAGGTGGACCTCTGGCCAAACACCGGCTTGCAGCTGCGTGAGTTGTAGGAAAAGACACTATTTTAGTAAACAAGTAAACCAGTAAACAAGACAAGTTACTCATATAAATTTATATTTTACAATACATCTCTGTCTCGTCTACTCGTCTACTCGTTTACTCGTCTACTCGTTTACTCGTTTACTCGTTTACTCGTCTACTAACAAACAAATAGACAATATTAATATATATATAATAGGAAGAATTATGAAAAAGATTTTGTTATCTCTGCTGTTTGCCTGCTGCTGCGTGCTGACCGCCACGGCGCAGGACTATAACATTACGACTGCGGGACAGGGTGCCGAGGGCAACTATCTCGTAAAAGTGTCCGTGGCCATGAAAGGCAAGGAAAAGGGACAGGACGCCGAGGCCATCGTGAAACGCTACGCCGTGCACGGCGTGATGTTCCGTGGCTTGATGGCTGCCAACGGCTATGCGCAGCAAAAGCCCCTTATCAGCGACCCCAACCTGGAAACCACCAAGTCGGAGTGGTTCAACGCCTTTTTTGAAAGCGGAGCCTACAAGAAGTATGTCACGATAGTAAACTCCTCGCTTTTGAGCACGAAGATCGGCAAGAAAGACTACGAACTCTCGGCCACGCTCGTGGTGAACAAAGAGTCGCTGCTCAAATACTTGCAGGACGAAGGCATCGTCAAGGGATTCTCTAATTTGTGGTAAACTGTAAAGACCCTGGAATTATGAAAAAGATTTTAATGATTTTGGCAGTCCTCTGCGCCTCCTGCACCATGCAGGCGCAGGACCGCACCATAAAGATGCCGACCGAAAAGGGTAAAACCTCTTTCAATCCGGCAGAACAGGAGAAAGGCTATTGGTGTGCCTTGGAAGTGGGCGGCGGTGCTACCACGATGGAAGGGCGCAAGAACCTGCCGATGGGCGAAATCATCTTCTCCAACGGCTACCGCATCAACCAATACCTTAAAGTGGGCGTGGGTATCGGCGCACTCTACTACATCGCCAACAACAACGAGGTGCGCGGCACGACCCGCAAGCTCTCCATGCCCCTCTTCGCCACCCTGCGCGGCAACTTCCTCAACGAAGACACACGCAGCGTGGTGCCCTACTGGACGGCCAACGTGGGCGCATCGCTCCCCGACGGCCTCTTCTTCACGCCGGGCGTAGGCCTTAGGGTGGGGGAGATGCGCAACGCCTTCATCATCAACCTCAACTACACGCTCCGCGAACTCAAGATGCCCGCCGACCAACATAAGTATTACAGCGGCATCATGCTGAAATTAGGTTACGAATTTTAAGAGCCAAGCAACATGAAAAAGATTTTATACATCATGCTCGCCGTCATCGGACTGACGGCCTGCAAGAGCCAGGAACCCGTTTCGCTGGCAGCCTTCAAGACCCAGGAAACCGAGTGCCTCGGCAACGACATCGACGGCAAGATGACCCTGAAAGTATGGGCGCAGGGACGCAACCGCCAGGACGCTATCAACAAAGCCTTGAAAAAGGCCGTCTACGACGTGACCTTCACCGGCATCACTGCCGGCAACGGCTCGGCAAATACCTATCCCGTGGTGGACGAAGCCAACGCGCGCCAGAAATATCAGGACTATTTCGACAAGTTCTTCGTGGACGGCGGTGCCTACACCAAGTATGTCACCACGAAAGGGCAGAAGAAGAGCGCCCAGGACGAGCTGCAAGGCGACGGTTTCAAAACTTACGGCATCATCGTCGTAGTGGACCGCTCCGCGCTCAAAAAGCGCTATCAGAGCGACAACGTGATTGCACAGTGATTTTTGTATAATAGGAATAACTCAAAAAGCATAAACGATGAAACGCATTATTTATTTCCTGACGCTCCTGATGATGAGCGCAATAACTGTTTCGGCGCAAAAGCAAATGTCGCCGCCGCACGTGATGATAGTGCCCGATCTGATTTACTGCAAGACCAACGGCTACGTGCAGCAGTTCGACAACATGGGCGTGGTTGAGACGGTGCCCGACTACGAAAAGGCATTGACCGAAGACCCCTCGCTCCATGCAGCTCTCATGCAGGTTGCACAGCTGATTACCGACCGCAACAGCGACATCGTAATCGTGGACTTGATTGAAGCCATCAACAATGCCAAGGCCGATGCCGCCATGGCAGCTGCCAACGGCGGCGATGATTCCGAAAGCGTGGACGAAGCCGTTATCCGTGCTTCCGAGGCCGATATTCTCGTAAAAGTGCAGTTTGACCTGCTGAAGCACGGCCCGCAGTATCAGGTGTCGTACACCATCACCGGTACAGACGCCTATACTAATCAGGCCTTTGCGCCCATTTCGGGCATGGGTGCCCCCTCAACGTCGGCCAACCCCGTGGTGCTGTTGCGCGAAGCCGTGTTCGCAAACATGGACGCCTTCCTCGACAAGATGCTGTCGTACTACGCCGGCATGGCGACCAAGGGCCGCATGGTGGCATTTGAAATCAAAACCACAGCCGGCTCCAGCGTGAACATGAACTCCAAAGTGGGCGAATACACGCTGCGCGAGCAGATTGAGGACTTCCTCTACGACAACTCCGTGGAAGGCAAGGGCCTTGAGCGCGTGCAGAGCGGCAGCACCTTCATGAAATATCAGGGCGTTTACATTCCCCTCATCGCCACCATTCGCGGCCGCCAGCGCAAGCAGGGTGCTAAGGACGTGGCACAGCGGCTCGTGAACTATCTGGCCGAGAATAACGTGGCGGCTGAATACAAAATCCGTGGCCTCGGCAAGGTGAATATTTATATCAAGTAAAGAGAAACAGGAATGAAAAAGGCAATAATACTTTTGCTCGGGCTCACAATGGGGCTGGGCAAGATGCAGGCACAGACGGCCGACTGCAAAGTGCCGATGATGCTGCTTGTGGCAAACAGCGACAAGGAAGTGCCCGCTTCGGCGCAGGAGATGATAGAGAGCCGCATGCGCCAGGCGTTGACGAAGAACGGCATCGAAGGCGGTGCGAAGTTCTCCAACTTCACGCTCGTGGCCAATGTGCTTAGCAACGGTAAGGAAATAATTGCTGGCACGCGCCCCGTGATTACCGTGAATGCCGAAATGGAAGTGTTCGTTGGCAATAACTTCACGGGCGAAAAGTTCTCCTCCTTCACCCTGCCCATCAGCGGCGCGGGCAACTCGGAAGCCAAAGCCTACGCCTCGGCTTTCCAGAAAGTGAACGGACGCAACGCCGACTTGCAGAATTTCCTGAAAGAAACGTCGCAGAAAATCAACGAATACTACGAAACACAGCTGCCCTCAATCCTCGCCCTCGCACAGACCTACTGCACGAGAAATGAGTATGAAGAGGCACTTTGTATCCTCTCCTCCGTGCCGCCCTGCTGCTCGAAGTACGACGACGTGCAGAACATGCTGCGCACGGTGTGGACCAACTACGTAGAGTACGACTGCGCCGTTAAGGTGAACAAGGCACGTACCATCTGGATGGCCAATCAGACCGTCGAGGGTGCTAACCTCGCCGGCGTATATCTTGCTGCCATCAGCCCCGACGCCGACTGCATGGGCGACGCCAAGGCACTCGAAGAGCAAATCCGCGCCCGCATCGGCGATGAATGGGAGTTTGCCAAAGAAATGGCACGCAGCGAAGTGGACCTGAAAAAACTCGAAATCGAGGCTATCCGCGCCATCGGCGTGGCTTTTGGCGAAAACCAGAAAGCCAAGACCTACAACGACCATTGGATTGTGCGCTGAAAACGGCTCAAATAATCTAAGAGATGAAAATTAAGTCTCTAAAAC
Organism: Bacteroidales bacterium; assembly: GCA_022784065.1. Classification (GTDB taxonomy): domain Bacteria; phylum Bacteroidota; class Bacteroidia; order Bacteroidales; family Bacteroidaceae; genus Alloprevotella. Next base: position 5,688 of record JALFUO010000028.1, read on the forward strand.
GCATCTTATTAATGGCATTGGCTTGCCCGCTGCTCGCAACGGCGCAGCCCAACAACCCTTTCAATCGTTCGCGGACGACTGGCGGTGGCGGCAATTCGAAAAATGTCTTCAATCAGGGGCGCAAAAACAATTTCAACGAATACCGCGCCTCGCTTAACGCCGAGTACGAACGCATGTCGCGTATGCCGTGGCGCAACCAGAACGTCAATGCGCCGATAAAGCCCGTCAAGGTGAAGCCACAGCCGCCGCGCGTGATGCCCGACGACGAGGCGGCACGGCGCAGGAATAATCAGAAGGACAAGGGAAAAGCCATTCAGATAGACGGCGTTGTGCGTCCTAAGAACGACAATGCCAAGGTGCAGCCCATCGCGCCCATTGAAGAGCAAAAGGGCCAAGCCGCCGATGCCTTTACTTTCCAGTATCTCGGCACCGCGATGAGCGTGCGCATGCCCTCCGACGGCAAGTTCCGCATGAACGGCACGGGCAGCAACAGCGTGGGCGATGTGTGGCACACGCTGAGCGATGCCAAGTACAACAACATGCTTGTTGACTGCATGAAGCTCCGCCAGCAATACGACCTTTGCGACTGGGCATACCTGCAAATGCTTCAGGCATTGGGCAACGCCTATCTCGGAGCAGGCAGCAGCGAAGCCATAATGCTCATGGCGTTCGTTTACAGCCAGTCGGGCTATAAGTTGAGGCTCGCCGAAGTGGACGGCAGACTCGAAATGCTGTTTGCCTCGCAGCACAACGTGTACGACAAGCCCTACATCGTGTGTGACGGCGATAAATTTTACAGCATGAACAAGGGCGGTAAATCTATAAAAGTCAATCCCGCAAAGTTTCCCAAAGAACGCTCGCTCTCCTTGTGGGTGCCGGGCACGCCCGAGGTGAAAGAGCAGCCTGCCGCAGCGCGTACCCTGACGGCTAAAAGATACAACGACATGACGGCCAAGGTGAGCGTTAATAAGAACTTGCTCGACTTTTACACCTCTTATCCCACATCGGAGGTGGGCGGCAACTTCATGACGCGCTGGGCGATGTATGCCAACACGCCGATGTGCGCCTCCGTGAAGCAACAGCTCTATCCCGCTTTGCAGCGCGGCATTCAGGGCAAGTCGCAGCGAGAGGCCGTGGAGCGCTTGCTCAACTGGGTTCAGACGGCTTTCGTTTACGAATACGACGATAAAGTATGGGGCGGCGACCGCGCTTTCTTTGCCGAAGAAAGCCTCCACTATCCTTATTGCGACTGTGAAGACCGCAGCATTCTCTTCACCCGTCTCGTGCGCGACCTCCTCGGGCTTAAATGCGTGCTCGTCTATTATCCAGGCCACTTGGCCTCTGCCGTGCAGTTCACCGACAGCAATGCCATAGCCCAAGGTGGCGACTACATCAATGTCAATGGCAGTAAGTTCATCATTGCCGACCCCACCTACATCGGTGCTACCGTAGGCGCTACAATGCCAGATATGGACAATGCCTCTGCAAAAGTCATACTGCTGCAATGAGCATATTGCCCCTTTTGAAATTCAACGATTGCTTAAGTGCTGCGTCAAATTTTCTTTTCGCGCGCGTATATATATAATATTGTGTGCCCGCTTAAATTTGGAAAAAGTTCGTTTTCTTATAAGAAAAATAGGGAAAAGGCTTTTGTGTTATAAGAAAAGTTCGTACTTTTGCACTCGCTAAACGGGGGAAGCCCCGCGGAGCGATAAAGAAAAGAGTTCTTTGAAAATATTTCCATAACAGATTCGACAGAGAAGTACAAGAGACAGCATCTCGCTCTTTATAGAGCGGAGATAGAAGTCGGCACCGTCAATTTAGATTGCAAATGAGTGCTTAAAGAGAGACTCTCCACGAAGGTGAAAATACGAGAA
>JALFUO010000032.1 GCA_022784065.1 Bacteroidales bacterium
AAAAACCATGAAAAACACGTGAGACCTTGATGTTGCAATAATGCGTATTTCATTGCCATGGGTTTTTCCTGGTTTTTCCCTTGTTCTGTGTGGGGCGGGCGGGAACCGACCGCAGCCTTAGCGGATAAGACACAAGGCGGAAACCGCAGGTTTTCAGACTTGGGGCTTATTCGATAAGGCAAGCCGCAGGCCCACACAGAACAAGCTGTTTTTAATGGTTTTTATCTACATCTCGAAACAGGCAAACCAATTCAAAATCATACACACAAAAACAACTGAAAACTATGGAATCTCATTTACATGCATCTTTGGCTGCGGCTCGGCAAAGTCCGATCAAACAAGTTTGTCGGCCTCTGCACTCGCCTTGCACAAAATTCCCTATTCCTTCCGCATTGGCGGAACTTGGCGGAGCCTATGCCCGGTACTGCGGGCGGAGGCTGATGAGAAAACTTGGCGGATATGAGGCTGCCGAAAGCAGACGAGTGCGCAGACGCACTGTTGTTGAGAAACGGGCGGTTGCCGATAAGCAAGCCGCGGCGGCGGCGACGGGCGTGCCGACGCTGGGGGATATTCATTCTATTATCTCCGAGCATTGGGACGTGCGTCACAACGCGCTGAGCAACAATCTCGAGGTGAAGCCCGCAGGCAGGGGCGATGAGGCGTTCAAACCGCTCACCGAACGGATGCACAACTCTATGGTGAACCGCGTGCAGGAGGTGTTTCCGCTCTGCTTCAGAAGCAAGATCGACAGTTATCTCTTCTCGGACGAGGTGCCTTTGTTCAATCCCCTGCAGGGGTATATCGCAGAACTGCCGGCATGGGACGGCACAGACCGCATCGGGGAACTGGCGGCGCGGGTGTCGGACGATGCTCTGTGGGTCCGAGTGTTCCGCACGTGGCTGCGCGGGGCGGTGAAGGGCTGGATGCAGGAGGACGGCGGCGCGTCGCCGCGCGTGTTTGACTGTCAGCTGGCGCCGCTGCTCGTGAGCGAGCGGCAGGGGCTGGGCAAGAGTACGTTTTGCCGTATGCTGCTCCCGGAGTGCCTGAGGATGTATTATTCTGACAAGTTCGACCTCTCCTCGGACAGCCATTCGGAGAAACTGTTGGGGCAGTTCGCGCTGATCAATATGGATGAGTTCGACCGATACTCGGAGCGGCAGATGGGGGTATTGAAGAACCTGATGCAGCTGACGGACGTGAAGATGCGTCGTCCCCGAAGCAGGGGGCTCTCGGAGGTGCGCCGCGTGGCGGCGTTCATCGGTACGTCGAATTACTCGGAGTTGCTGGCTGACCCTACGGGCTCGCGCCGCTTCTTCTGCCAGGTAGTGGAGCAGCCTATCGGCAACGCGCCGATTGACTACGAGCAGCTGTATGCGCAGGTGGTGGCGGAAATCGAAGCGGGGGAACCTACGTTTTTCTCAAAAGCGGAGGAGGCGGAGATTGAGGCGCACAACAAGTCGTTCTATCGGGAGTCGCCGCTGGCCGACGCTTACCACAAATCGTTTGCTGCAGGGGGCGGTCAGCAGGAGTGGCTGTCGGCCAACGAGATTTTTGAGATTCTCAAACGGGAGTCGCCGAAGGCGTTGCAAGGCGTGACGATTGCGCGGCTCGGCAAACAGCTCCGGCTGCTGGGCGTGGTGAAAAGGCACACGGTGCAGGGCAACCTGTACGGGGTGTGCCGGCGCGAGTGATGAAGGGTCGTGAAGGGTTGTGCCGCAAAACCGTTCAGCCGAAACTGGCTAAGTTAAAGCAAGTTGTGGCACAGAATGAATGGTTGAAAGGTTTTTCGGGGGATTTTTTTTGTGTATAGGACGTGTGAATGAAAAAAGAAAAACGGGCGTGCCTTTTTCCGGCACGTCCGTTTTTTATAATGTCTGAATATAACCGCAAAAGGATTATTTGCAGCGGTAGTCTTCGAGGGCTTCCGCAGTCATGTCCATCACCCAAGTGTGGTGCTTCTGCACTTCGGCGGTGACGAAACGGGCATAAACGCGAGCAGATTTCTCAAACATTTCAGGCTGCTGCGTAGCGTTGTAGCAAAGCAGGTGGAGCATGATGACATCGGCGGCCATCTCTACGAGGTGGCGTGCGCAAAGGTCTTGCATTTCCTGCGACTGCGCTTCCTTGACGTGCTCTACGGCCTGCTCAAACAGGTCTGCCAATGTCTTGGCCTGTGCCTGCAAGGGCTTAACGGCTTCGCTCACTTCGGCCTGCTCGAACTCGCGCATCTGGGCGAGGTAAGAGCCGTTGGTGACGTAGCGGATAGCGGCAACGACTTGCAGCTGCGTGGTGCCTTCGTAGATGTTCGTGATGCGTGCGTCGCGGTAGTAACGCTGGATGGGGTAGTCCATCATAAAGCCCGAACCGCCGTGGATTTGCAGCGCGTCAAACGTATTTTGGTTGCAATATTCCGAGTTCATGCCCTTTGCAAGCGGCGTGAGCGAGTCGGCGAGTTTGGCATACGTCTTCTGCTCGGTGCGCTCCTCGGGGGTGAGCTTGCGTTCGCGGGCGATGTCGTCGAGTGCCTTGTAGATGTCCACATAGCGGGCGCACTGGTAGAGTAGGGCGCGGCCGGCATCGAGTTTCGCCTTCATGAGCGAAAGCATATCGGCCACGGCGGGCAGCGTGATGATTTTCTTGCCAAATTGCTCGCGGTCGCGGGCATAGGCCAGTCCTTCGTTGTAAGCGGCCTGCGAGATGCCCACGCTCTGGGCGGCGATGCCGAGGCGTGCGCCGTTCATCAGAGCCATGACATATTTGATAAGGCCCATCTTGCGCATGCCGCAGAGTTCGGCCTTGGCATTTTTATATACGAGTTCGCAGGTGGGCGAGCCGTGGATACCGAGTTTGTTCTCGATGCGGCGCACGTTCACGCCGCCGTCGCGCTTGTCGTAGATGAACATCGAGAGGCCGCGGCCGTCGGTCGTGCCTTCTTCCGAGCGGGCAAGCACAAGGTGTAGGTCGGCGTCGCCGTTGGTGATGAAGCGCTTCACGCCGTTCAGGCGCCAGCAGTTTTCCTTCTCGTCGAAGGTAGCTTTGAGCATCACGCTTTGCAGGTCGCTGCCTGCGTCGGGCTCGGTGAGGTCCATCGACATCGTTTCGCCGGCGCAGATGCGGGGGATAAAGCGGCTGTGCTGGTCTTCATCGCCAAACTCGTAGAGCGTCTCGATGCAGTCCTGCAAGCTCCAGATATTGCCGAAGCCGGCATCGCTGGCTGCCACGAGTTCGGCGCACATCGTGTAAGGCGTGATGGGGAAGTTGAGGCCTTCGTAGCGTCGCGGCATCGTCATGCCGTTCATGCCTGCCTGCACCATTGCTTCGAGGTTGCGTGCCGTGCCGGAGGCGTAGCGCACGCGGTCGCCCTCGTGGTGCGGTCCTTCGAGGTCAACGCCCTCTGCGTTGTCGGCAATCGTGGTGCCGGCAATCTCGCCCACGATGTCGAGCACGCGGTCGTAGCTGTCCATGGCATCTTCAAAATCGAGCGGAGCGTAGTCGTACGCGTCCTTGTCGCGGAAGTCTCTTTCTTTGAGTTCCACGATGCGTTTCATCAAAGGATGCTGAAGTTCAAACTTCAGCTCGGGATGGTCTGTATAATTGTTAGCCATTGTCGTTTACTTGCTATTCTCTTTGTAATACTTAATCATTTTGGGGACAACTTCTTCCACGCTGCCCGTAATCACGTAGTCGGCCAGTTGGTTGATCGGCGCATCGGGGTCGGTGTTGATTGAGATGACGATGCCGCTCTCTTTCATGCCCGCCACGTGCTGGATTGCGCCGCTGATGCCGCAGGCGATGTACACTTTGGGGCGCACGGTCACGCCCGTCTGCCCAATTTGCAGGTCGTGCTCGCAGAAGCCGGCGTCTACTGCGGCGCGGCTCGCGCCTACTTCGCCGTGGAGTTCGTCTGCCAGCTTGCGGAGCAGGTCGAAGCCTTCTTTCGAACCCACGCCGTAGCCGCCCGCCACGATGATGGGCGCGCCTTTCAGGTTGTTGGCGGCCTTTTCCACGTGGCGCTCGATGACGCGCACCACGTAGTCCGTCTCGGGCACGAACTTGGCAACATCTTCATAAACGATTTCGCCATTGTAGTATTCTGCCACCTTCTCGGCCTTCATCACGCCGCTGCGCACGGTGGCCATCTGCGGACGGTTGTCGGGGTTGACAATCGTGGCCACGATGTTGCCGCCGAAAGCGGGGCGGATTTGGTAGAGCAGGCCTTCGTAGTGCTTGCCTGTCTTCTTGTCGTCGTAGTCGCCGATTTCGAGCGCGGTGCAGTCGGCGGTAAGGCCGCTGGTGAGCGAAGAGCTGACGCGCGGCCCGAGGTCGCGGCCGATCACCGTTGCGCCCATGAGGCAGATTTGCGGCTGCTCCTGCTTGAAGAGGTTTACGAGAATGCTCGTGTGCGGCTTTGACGTGTAAGGATAGAGGCCCGGCGCGTCGAACACGTGGAGCTTGTCCACGCCGTAGGAGAGAATGTCTTTCTCCACCTTTCCCGTAATGCCGCTGCCGGCGGCGATGGCTTCGAGCTGCACGCCCAGTTCGTTGGCCAGTTTGCGTCCCTTGGTGAGAAGCTCGAAAGAAACTTCCTCAACCGTGAACTTATCTATTTCGCAATATACAAATACGTTGTTCATGATTTCAATTTCTCCTGATTATTATCCAATCGTATGGCTTTCGAGTAATTCCTTTACAAGTCCCTCCACGTCGGCGTCGCTGCCCGTGAGGCGCTTGCTCTCTTTGGCTTTGAACACGATGTTCTGCACGGCTTTCACCTTGGTGGGCGAGCCGGCGAGGCCGCATTGCGCGAGGTCGCCGTCCACGTCTGCCACGCTCCATTGCGTCACGGTGAGGTAGGGCTTCTTTTCATATTCCTCAGCGTAGGGCAGGGGCTTGTCGGCGGGGCGTTCCATAGGTGCGGAGGCGCGTTTGTATTTCATCACGAGCTTGGCGTTGCGCGGGCGGCAGGGCGCGGCGTTGCCGTTCACCGTGACGAGCAGGGGCAGGGGTGCTTCCACGCGCTCGATGCCGCCGTCGATGGTGCGCAGGGCGGTGACTTTGCCGTCCTTCACCTGCTCGATGGCGGTGACGTAAGTCACTTGGTTGAGGTCGAGCTTCTGTGCCACTTGCGGACCTACCTGAGCCGTGTCGCCGTCGATAGCCTGGCGGCCGCCAATCACGAGGTCGGGCATGCCGATCTTCTTAATAGCCTGGCTCAGCGCGTAGCTCGTGGCCAGCGTGTCGGCGCCGGCAAAAGCGCGGTCGGTGAGCAGCACGCCGCCATCGGCACCGCGATACAGTCCTTCGCGGATAACGTCTGTGGCGCGGGGAGGTCCCATCGTGAGAATGGTAACCGTCGAGCCGGGGTGCTGGTCTTTGAGGCGCAGCGCCTGCTCGAGGGCGTTGAGGTCTTCGGGGTTGAAAATAGCCGGCAGGGCAGCGCGGTTCACTGTTCCCTCCGGCGTCATGGCATCTTTGCCAACATTGCGCGTGTCAGGCACTTGCTTGGCAAGAACTACGATTTTAAGACTCATAAATAATATTTATTTAGAATAGATTTAAGTACAAAATGGGCTGCCTTCTTTGCAGAATTAACAAGTCAATATGGCAACCGCACGTTGCAAAATTAGGGATTTGCTTGTAAGGAAACAAACTTTTGCTCTTAAAAGTGCGATTTCCTTATGTCATATTAAAAATACCGCGCGATGCAGGTAAACGTCTTTAGCCGCTTCACGTGGAAGAGGCGGAGCAGGGAGCAGGGCAGCTGCTCGGGGATAGGGTCGAGCACGGTGCGCTGCAGGTTCTCGCGCCGATTGGCTGCGAAGTCCGGGCGCATGCGGCGAAACTCGCGCCGCGCCTGAAACACGGCCTTGAAATTGGCAATGCCGTTCGGCGAAATAAGGAACGAGCAGGCTGCCACGATGTCTAAAACGCTGCGCACGCGCATCACGCGCTTCAATTCCCGATCGGGCAGGTTTTTATAGAGCAGCAGCAGGTTGTTGCGGAAGTTCAGGAAGGTTTTGCGCGGGTGGTGCTGCGCCAGCGTGCCGCCGCCCACGTGGTACACCGTGCTTTGCGGCACGCACACGATGCCTCTGCCGCGTGCCCTAAGCCGCCAGCAGAGGTCAATCTCTTCCATGTGCGCGAAGAAGCGGCCGTCCAGTCCGCCTACGGCTTCCCAGTCCGCGCGGCGTATCATCAGGGCTGCGCCCGTGGCCCAGAATATCTGGGCGATGCTGTCGTATTGCCCTTTGTCGGTCTCCACCACGCCGAACACGCGCCCCCGGCAAAAGGGGTAGCCGTAGCGGTCGATGTAGCCGCCGCAAGCGCCGGCGTATTCAAACTCCGTGCGCTTGCCCTCGCAGAGCAGTTTGGGCTGGCAGGCGGCCGTTTCGGGGTGCTCCTCCATATAATTGAGCAGCTGCGCGAGCCAGTCGGGCGTAACCTCAACATCCGAATTGAGCAAAAGGTAATAGTCGGCTTCCAACCCGCGCAACGCCTCGTTGTAGCCTTGCGCAAACCCGTAGTTCTTGGCGAGCGGCAGGCGGCGCACCGTGGGAAACTCCGCCGCGAGCATTTCGAGCGACCCGTCCGTCGAGCCGTTGTCCGCCACAATTACTTCCGCCGCGCCTTTGGAGTAGTTCACCACGGAGGGCAGGAAGCGGCGCATCATCTCCTTGCCGTTCCAGTTGAGGATAACGACAGCTATTTTGGGATTAGGCATAATCAGATTTTTGTAGACAATATATATATTATATGTGTGTCCCTAAAAGGCACGGTTCGTCCTCGCCAGCCGCCTGCGTCATTGCCGCGAGGCGCACGGGGGTGATGCTGTTGTCGGCCACGGCGAGCGCGGGGGCTTGCTCCACGCGGATATAATTGTCCGTGAAGCCGCGCAGCAGGCCTTCGCCCTTGCCGTGTTCCCAGAGCACGGGGCGCACCGCGCCGATATATCTTTCATAAAATTCTTCGTGCTTGCGGCGCGAGAGTTCCAAGAGCCGCTGGCTGCGCTCGTGCTTTTCGGCAGGCGGTACCGCGTACGGAATATTCAGCGCCTTCGTGCCGGGGCGTTCGCTGTAGCTGAACACGTGGAGTTGTGAGATGCCGAGACTTTCGATAAAGCGGTAACTGTCTTCAAAGAACGCCGCCGTTTCGCCGCGCGTGCCTACAATCACGTCCACGCCGATGAAGGCATCGGGCATCAACTCGCGTATGCGCTCCACGCGGTGGGCAAAGAGCGCGGTGTCGTAATGGCGGTGCATCAGGCGCAGCACGTCGTCGCTGCCGCTCTGCAAAGGCAGGTGGAAGTGCGGCATGAAGGCGCGTGAGGAGGCGCAGAAGGATATGATGTCGTCGGAAAGCAAGTTTGGCTCAATTGAAGAAATGCGGTAACGCTCTATGCCCTCCACGCGGTCGAGCGCGCGGATAAGGTCGAGGAACGTTTCGCCCGTAGAGTGCCCGAAGTCGCCGATGTTCACGCCCGTAATCACAATTTCTTTGCCGCCGCGTGCCGCCGCGTCCTCCGCCTGCGCCACGAGCGAGGCGATAGAACCGTTGCGCGAGCGGCCGCGGGCCATGGGAATGGTGCAATAGGTGCAGTAATAGTTGCAACCGTCCTGCACTTTCAGGAAATAGCGCGTGCGGTCGCCGCAGGAACACGAGGGTACAAAGGTGCGAATGTCTTTGGTGGGCACGGCAATGGCTTCGTGGCAGGCTTCGCCTTTCATCTCCGCCCGGCGGCTTGCCAGCCGCTCTCTGAGCATCTGCGCTACCATGCCTTTCTGCTCCATGCCGAGCACGAGGTCCACGCCGTCGAAGCCGGCAATCTCTTGCGCTTTCAACTGCGCGTAGCAGCCCATCACCAGCACGAACGCGCCGGGGTGCTGCCGCGTGAGGCGGCGTATGGCTTGGCGGCATTTCTGGTCTGCCACGTCGGTCACGGAGCAAGTATTCACGATGCAAACGTCCGCCGTTTCATTATTTTTGGCCGGTCGCGCCCCGCAGCGCATCAGTTCGTCGCGCAGCGAGGAAGTCTCCGCGAAGTTGAGTTTGCAGCCCAAAGTCTGAAAAGCCACTTTAAGGCCGCGTAAAGCATCAGCCCCTTCCGCCGCCGACTCATTATATATATATGTATCGCGCGCGTGAGAAGCCCCGCCTTGTATAGAGTTGTTAAGTTCTTCCATTTTGAAAATACCGATTTTCAAGGCACAAAGTTAGCATAATTAACCCATATCCTCGGAAAACTTAGAGGCAAAAGCGGCATTTGCTGCGCAGATGCTTCGCTTTTTTACGCTGGAACTGCCCGCAAAATACCCCTAATTTGATAACCGTACTTTCCAAACGGGCGGTCTAAGTTAATTCTTTGTTAAAATCTGGGGCAAAATAGCATTTTCTTAGTAGAAACATTTGGAGGGCGTGAAATAACTCCATAACTTTGCAGCGTTTTACAAAGGCAATTGATTGTTTTACTTAAAAAAATTTCAAACAAAATGAAAAAGTTAGTTTTCATGTTCGTAGCTTTCGCTGCAATTTCTTTCGCTTCTTGTGGTAACAAAACCGCTGCTACTGACGCTGCTGCTGATTCTGACAGCGTAGTAGTTGACAGCCTCGCTAGCGACAGCCTCGTTGCTGACACCGTAGCTGCTGACACCACGGTTGCTGACTCTGTAAACGCTTAATCTTAGCGAATTGCAGTAGCTCTCTACGAACATAGAGAGAAACTTAACCTGAAAGGTCGTGTACCTTTCAGGTTTTTTTATGCTCTGATTTCTATAATTGCCAAAGTATTTGCTGTATTGCAGCAGGCGCAGGGATAAAAAAATTAATGGTGACATCTGTCTCTACAGGTCACCATTAACCAACACAAAAACTAAACTAGACTTAACTAAACTATTATGCGTTGTCTCGCGACAACTTGATATTGCAAATATAGGGTATACTTTTATTATTTCCAAAGAAAATCAAAAAAAATATTCGTTTTACCTATAATTTAACGTTTGTATAGGTTTGCAATCAGCAAATAATCCAGCAAAGTCACGGCTGCCATGCTTTCTACTACGGGCACGGCGCGGGGCAAAACGCAGGCGTCGTGCCTGCCTCGGGCCTTGATGGTCGCGGCGTTGCCGTCCTTGTCGATTGTCGGCTGCTCGCGCAGCAGGGTCGCCACGGGCTTGAAAGCCACGCGGAAGTAGATGTCCTCGCCGTTGCTGATGCCGCCCTGTATGCCGCCGCTGTTGTTGGTGAGGGTATGCACATGGCCTTCATTGTCAGTTACGAAGAGGTCGTTCTGCTCGCTGCCGCGCTGCGTCACGCCCGCGAAACCGCTGCCGTAGTCGAAGCCTTTGGCGGCGTTGATGGAAAGCATGGCTGCGCCAAGGGCAGCATGCAATTTGCCGAACGCGGGTTCGCCCACGCCGACTGGCACGCCCGTTATCACGCCCGTTATGATGCCTCCGATGGTGTCGCCTTCGGCTTTCACGCTCTTGATGAGGGCTGCCATCTTCTCGGCCGTTGCGGGGTCGGGGCAGCGCACGGCGTTGCGCTCCGTCGCGTCGAGGTCGTAGTCTTTATAAGTGCCGGGCAGGGCGATGGCGCCCACTTGCGAGGTGTAGGCTTTCACGCTGATGCCTTGTGTTTGCAGGGCAATCTTTGCAAAAGCCCCCGCCACGCAGCGTGCCGCCGTTTCGCGTGCCGAGGCACGTCCGCCGCCCCGGTGGTCGCGAATGCCATACTTATTATAATATGTATAGTCGGCGTGCGAGGGGCGGAATGCGTCGCGCAGATTGTCGTAGTCTGCCGAGTGCTGATTTTCGTTACGGATAATGAAGCCTATGGGCGTGCCCGTGGTCTTTCCCTCGAACAGCCCCGAGAGGATTTCCACGCGGTCGCTTTCCTTGCGCGGCGTGGTCAGCGCGCTCTGTCCCGGGCGGCGGCGGTCGAGTTCGCGCTGCACGAAATCGAGGTCTATGCCGATGCCTGCCGGCATGCCGTCAATCACGCCGCCGATGGCCGGGCCGTGGCTTTCGCCGAACGTCGTCAGGCGGAATATCTCTCCAAAGGTGTTCATGGTAAAGAAAATTGGTCGGAATTACTATTACAACAGCAAATTTAGATAAAATCCGCGGATTCTCTCTAAATTTGTAACGGAAATTAAAGCCTTGATCATTATGTCAAAGATTACGGTTCAAGAAACACAAGTAACTGTTCTGCAATGGGAAGAACAGGATTATATTTCTCTAACAGACATGGCTGCAGCCAAAGAAGGGGACAGTCGGGCTGCAGATATCTTCACATCAAGCATAGTAGCGTACCTCGTGCCGTACCTGGAATAACCGTAGCTCATGAGATGGTGGGAATCGTTGAGTCAGACAGAGGAAACCTATCGCCTATTCTGAAAACAAGGAAGATGGCGTCATAAAGATCGCAATTTACAACGAATAATAAGATAGTTAAATAAAAGATGCAGATACTACTTGCTAATGCCAAAAT
>JALFUO010000051.1 GCA_022784065.1 Bacteroidales bacterium
GTAACAGGCTTTATCAACCTTCTCTAAAGAGAGAATCCATTGCTTCACGCTTGCGCTCTCGCTCTTGATGCGGGCTCCAAGTATGTAGTTATAGCCAGCCTCCTGCAGCAAAGTGACATTGTTCTTGTTCATCAAGCCTGAGTCTGCCACCACAACAAAATCTTTCCCCAGATTGAAACGCTGCTTGAAGTCATCTATCATCGGTATCATAGTGAAGCCCTCATACTGGCTACCGTTGAACAGAGAGTATGAAAGCGGATAGCCTCCCTCTGATACAAGCAGACCGAGTACGACCTGTGACTCTGCCGTCTTGCCATCCTTTGAAAACCCTGCTTCACGCAATACGTCCGTCTGTGCTGTCTCAAAGTAGAGCGTCGTCACGTCGTAGAACATCAAGCCGATTTTGCCGCCGAACAGTTTGCGGGTGTGCTCTACGCTGATTTGCTGTGCAAGCTCCATCTGAGTATTGTAGAGCTTATCCATGTAGCGGTAGATGTGGTTGAGGTCAACATCTTCATCATAATATGACTTCAGGTAATCTACTGTGGCAAGTTTGCTTCTGGGCTGCGACACCCTTGCGATTACCAAATGACGCAGAATTTCATCGGGAATCCGGTTGAAACCGATGCTGTCATAGACTTGATCAAGCAGAAGCTGAGTACCGTTTATCAACACGTTGTCGATATTGCTAAGAAAACGCTCTGTCTCCTCGACTTCTTTCCCCTTGCGGTCATCAAAGTCAAGTTCTTGCTGACCGCCAAATGAACGTATCCATGCAGCAGCCTTATCGTATAATGAATCTATCTCCTCTTCGGATGTGGAGGAGCCAAATGACTTTAATTCTTTATACTTTCCACTCGCTTTACTGACCACCACAACACTTGTAGAGCCGGAACGATTGTGTTTCTTGCGTACATACATGGTGCAAAGGTACACGTATTTTCGCTTGCGCCACCCAAAACCACCCAATGATTTTACGTAACTCGCTGATTATCATTGTGCGCTATATGATGGCGCAAAAAAGTGATGAAGTCAGGAAGAAGAAATTTCTCGGGCACGTGAAAAAGTTGCTTGCGGCCATTTGCTTTTGAACCTACAAAAAACGGGAGCGACCCTTGCGGATCGCTCCCGTCAGAATGGGGCCGCGTGTGCGAAACAGGCGGTTAGAACAGTTCGTCAAGCCATACCTTCACCTTCGTCTCGTCGGCGTTGTTGAGCAGCCGCCCTTTTTGCCATTTGAGCTTGGGGTAAGTGGCTCGGAGCGCGCGCACACTGCCGTCGATGGCGCTGCTGCCCGATGTGGCAAATGGGATGAGCGTTTTGCCGCTTAGGTCGTGGCTTTCGATAAACGTGTTGACGGCGCGCGGGGCGAGGTCCCACCATATCGGATAGCCGATAAATACGTAGTCGAAGTCGCTGGGGTTTACTTTCATAGGTTTAATGGCCGGGCGGGCGTTGGCATCGGCCATTTCCACCGAACTGCGCGACTGCTGGTCGTGCCAGTCGAGGTCGGCGGGCGTGTAAGTTGTTTGCGGTACGATTTCGCAGAGTGCGCCATCGGTTGCCTTGGCCAGTATTTGCGCGGCGGAGGCTGTGGTGCCCGTTGCCGAGAAATACACCACGAGTACTTTTTTCTTTTCCATCATATTATTGTCTGATTTGTGCGCACAGGCGGAGACAGACATTGCTGTGAATGCCGCCATCAATGCGGCGAGGATTTTTTCTTTCATATATTAGTAGACGAGTAGACGAGTTTTCAAGGAAATTTTCGTGCAAGCGAGAGCAGAGCCGAACGATTGCGTTAAGCCAAATGAGCAAAATCGAGTTTCCTCGAATTTTGCCATGGCGAGCAATCGCACTTTTAAGAACGTTTGTGCAAGGCGAGAGCAGAGGCCGACAAACTTGTTTGATCGGGCTATGCCGAGCCGCCGCCAAACGTCTGTTGAAAACGAACTTGGGCGGGCGTTCTGCAGAACGCCCCTACTGCCGAGCGCAGCCGAAAATTTCCTCGTTCACTTGTTTACTAAAAATCGTTCATATTTACGCTTATAACGTGCTTATCGGTAGCGGTTTACAAGCTCTTGCGCAGCACCTCGATTACGTCCTCGCGCGTCAGCACCGCGTAGCCCGTGTCGTTGATGGGGCAGGCATCGGCCATGCCTTCTAAGAGCGAGGCGTCGGCTCCGCAGTCGGTGATATTCATCGCCAACCCGAGTTCGCGCATCCAGTTCTCCATGGTTTCAAGTCCCGCCAAAGCGGTTTCCCGCTCCGTTGGGCCGGGGGCCACGCCCCACACGTTCGCTGCCAGGCGGCAGAACTTCTTCACGGCGTCGTCCGAACGGTCTATGAGCAGGCGATAGTAGGCTCCGCTCACGGCGGCGAGCGTATGTCCGTGCGTAGCATCGGTGAACGCAGCCACGGCCTGGCCGAGCATGTGTACCATCCAATCGGTCGGTTTGCCGCACTCGATGAGTCCGTTCAGCGCCCAAGTGGCTGTCCACATGATGTTGCTGCGCGCTTCGTAGTCTTCGGGATTGGCGAGGGCCTTGCGCGAGCTGACGATGAGCGAGCGCATCAGTCCTTCGGCTATATAATCGCTCGTATTGTCATTGGTGCCCGAGAGATATTGCTCCAAGATGTGCGACATGATGTCGTAGATGCCGGCCACCATGTGGTGCTTCGGCACGGTGAACGTGAAGGCGGGATTGAGGATGGCAAAGTCGGGGTTGCGGAAATAGTAGAACTTCTTGCGTTGCTCGGCATGGTTGGAAATCACGGCGCAACTGTCCATCTCCGAGCCCGTGCCTGCCATCGTCAGCACGCAGCCCACGGGAATCCAGCGGCAAGTCATTTCGCCCCAATTGTTGAAATAATAATCCCAAGGGTCGGCTTCGCAATAGGCCGAACCGGCCACTGCCTTACAGTAGTCGCAGGTAGAGCCGCCGCCCACGGCAAGAATGAGGTCTACCTCCTCGCTCTTGGCCAGTGCCGCGCCTTCTTTCACCTTGTCGATAGTGGGGTTGGGCATCACGCCGCCGAGTTCCACCACGTCTTTGCCCGCTTTGCGCAGTTCTTGCATCACGGCGTCGTAGATACCGTTGCGCTTGATAGAGCCGCCGCCATATACGAGCATTACCTTGTTGCCGTAGCGTGCCAGTTCGTTGCCCAGATTGTTCAAAGCCTCCGTGCCGAAGTGCAGGGTCGTGGGATTGTGGAATGTGAAATTGCCTGTCATGATTGTAATAAGGTTTGTAGGGGCGTTTTGCAAAACGCCCGCCCCAGTTCGGCTCTGCGCTCGCTTGCACGCCATTTGTAAAACGTCCGCATGTTATGGATAATATTGTCGATCACGTTGCAAAATTACGCAATTCCTTTCCTTTGCTTTATACCCGTATTTGGGGAAAACTTACCATTTTTGCGGTTTTTCGCTATAAGAGCGGGTAATTGGTGCGGCGAAACAAAACGGGAGCGACCCTTGAGAGCCGCTCCCGTTATTATGGAGAGTTATTGACGGATGGGGAGATTATTTCACAAATCTCTTCTGACCGTCGATGATGTAGGTGCCGCGCTGCAGCTTGCCGCTAACCTTTCGGCCGTCGATGCTGTAAACCGTCTTGCCGGCTGCATCGTCGATCGTGAGGGTGTCGATGCCGACCGTGCTGTCGACGGTGTAGGTGAGGGTGAAGGCGGGGTTGTACTTGCCGCCGAGGCCTGCGCCCTTGTCGGGCTGAGTGCCGATGTAGGCTTCGTTGCCGATGAACTCCTCGGGAATGGTCAGCGTGTACGTGCCGTCGGTCTTGATTTCAGAGGCGAGCGTGATGTGCACGATGTTCCAGATGCTCATGTCGGTGGAGAGGGTTGCGGTGGTAACGGTGTTGCCTTCTGCATCTGTCACCTCAATCGGCGACTCGTTGATAATCGTGCCGTTCACGTTTTCAGAGTAGGTCAGCGTGATGCTGCCGAGGCTGGCTACGGTAGTGCCGTTGGCGGGCGATACGCTTTCGTATTCAAAACTGTTGGCAGGAGCCTGCACGATGAACGAAGTGGTGATGACGTCGTTGCTGCGGCCTTCCTCGGTGGTGAAGGTGCTTGCGGGAATTTCGATGGTGTAGTAGCCCGTCTGCGTAATCGGTTCGGCAACGCTGATTGTTGCGGTGTTGCCTTCCACGGTGACGGTGGCGGTGTACGTGTCGTGGCTGCGGTTGTAGATGCTGACGGTCTTCTCGCTGTCGTAGTTGATGTCCGTGTCGAAGGTGAGGGTAGCGGCGGTGAAGCTGCTTACCGTCTCGCCTGCGGCGGGCGTTACGCTGGTCGGCGTGAGCGGAGCGAGCGGGCTGGGCTCTGTTACTTCGAGCGTGGCGTCGAGGATATAGCCGCCATTCTTGCCGATGCCGTTCTGGCCGAATATCGTTTGGTCTGCCGCAAGCTGGCCGCCGGGATCTACGCTGTTCCAGTCTACCTTGAAGCGGATGCGGTAAGTACCCGGAGTGGTAGGAGCTGTGAACGAGGGCGGGTTGATGTTGGCGCGGTCATTGCCGGTGACAGTTTGGCCTGCGTTGTTCTTACCGCTGTTGTCGTTAGTGAAGTCGCCCGAGTAGAAGGCGTAAGCGTAAACCTCCGTGCCCGTCTGGTCCATATCGCCTTCGCGGAAAGAGAATTCCTTGTCGTTGTCAGTATCTATAAATACGTAGCCGTGCATCCACGAGCCGGGTGCACCCGTGTAGTCGAAGGCAGCGGTGAGCGTGCTGCCTGCGGTGCAGGTGAGGGGAGCCGTTTCGTGCTGGTCGTTGTAAATCTTAGCGGTGTTGGCTGGCGTGACGGTCTGACCGCTCTTGCCGCTTTCCGTGAGCGTTACGCCGTAGAGCGTGCGGCCTGCAACGGCGGGATTGGCATCGGTGTCCTTGTCGAAGTTGACGGGATAGGGACCGGTTACCGTGAAGCTAAGCGTGTAAGCGGGGTTGTAGGTCGCGCCGGAGAGTACACCCTTGTCTTCTACAAACTCGTTGTACCATTCATCATAGATAGACTGCTCGGGAACGGTGATCGAGTAGGTGCCGGCGGTTTCGATAGGCGCGGCAAGCACGAGGTTCACGGAATTATAATCGTAATCGTCGTAAGCGAGCGTGCCGGTGGTTACCGTTTCGCCGTTGGCATCGAGCACGTCGATGGCGGTAAAGTTGTCGGGGAATGCCCAGCAAGAGTAGGTGAACTTAACGGTGTCGAGCACGGCCACCTTTGCGCCGTTGGCAGGCGTGGTGCTGTCGTACATGAAGGTATTTGCGGGAGGCGTTACCGTGATTTGGCTGTTCACTTCGGGGTTGAACGTGCCGTCCTCAGCGGTAAAGGCTTCTTCAGGAATAGAAAGCATGTAAAGGCCGGTTGCGGCAATCGGTTCGTTGAGCGTGAGGGTTACCTGAGTGGCATCATCGGCGCTGACCTCGACGGTCGTAGCGAAACTGCCTTGGAGCTTGCTGAGAATGCTGATAGGCTTGCTCTCGTTGTAGGTCACGGGCTTTTCAAACGTGAGGCTGACGCTTGCGAGGCTTTCTACCGTCGTTTCGCTGTCGGGCGTGACGGTCGGCGTGAGCGTAGCCTTATAGTCTACGGTATAGGTGAGCGTAAAGGCGGGGTTGAAAGTTGCGCCTTCGGCTACGCCTTTGTCGTCAGCCTCTGCATCGTAAAGGCTGTTGTAGATATAGCCTTCGGGCACGGTGATGGTGTAAGTGCCGTTCTCGGTGAGTTTCTCGGAAAGCGTGAGCACTGCCTCGCTGGCATTCTCCGTGCTTACGGCAAACGTAGCCGTGGCAACGGTCTCGCCGGCTGCATTGAGCACGTTGATAGCCGTGGCGTCGGCAAAGCCTAATTCTTCTGCATAGGTCAGCGTGGCGGTTTCAAGACCCTTCGTGAGCGTGCTTTCGTTCTCGGGGGCAACCGTGGTGTAAGCCAACGTATTTGCAGGAGGCATGGGAATGGTGTAAGTGAGTCGCATCTCTGCATTCCAAGTGCCACCCTTGCTGATGCCGCAGTCGTCAGAATAAACGCTAAATTGCTTGTTGCCAAACGTCTTTTCAGGAACTACCAACGTGTATGTGCCGCCCTTGGTGATTTCTTCGGGCAGCGTGAAGGTGACGGTTTGGTTGTAGTCGTAGCCCATAGAGGCTTCTGCAATTTCTTCTCCTTTGGAGTTGAGCAGTTTTGCAGTGGTGAGCCATACGGAGCCCGTCATGTCGTAAGGTTCTTGCAGCGTGAAGGTAAACGTCTTGAGCGAAGTGACCTCGCCGCTGGCGGGAACGATAGATGCAGGCAGATAAACGGGAGCTTCCACTGCGCCTGCCAAGGCAAGGAGGCTCGCGGTTGAGGGCGTGAGCGTGCTTTCGTAGATGCCGCAGTTGTTGCCCTGGTCGCTCACGTCGTTGTAACCGGCGATGAGGCCGCCGGCCTTGCCGTAGTTGTTGGAAATGCCGAGCTGCTGGCCGTTAATGGCAATTACCGTGGGGAACTTGGCGTTGCCGGCCGTGCCGTTGAGGAACGTCAGCGTGTCGGCAAGGAGTGGTTCGGCAGAAAGGCTCGTGTTGCTGAACACGGGATTGTCGTTCACCTGCGTGCCTAAGCCTACGAACTTCTGTGCGCCTACGCTCCACAGGCGATATTTGCCGTGGTACGTCTTGAGCAGCACAAAGCCCTTGTTGGCATCTTCGAGCGTGGCGGAAACGCCGGAGGCGGTAGAACTTACGAGGAAGTTCTCGCCGCTGAACGTCTCTTCGTCGGCGGTGAAGGAATAAGCGGGGTCGTAAGCCCACTGTCCGCGGGCGGTCTTAACGAAATAAGCCTTGCCGTTGTCGAGCGTGGTAAGGTCGGTGACGGGTTCAACCTCATATTCCGCAACGGCTGCTTCGATGGCCGCCATCAGTTCCTCGGAAACATCTGCCACCTTGACGATTTGCATGATGTTGCCCTTGTCGCTCGTGTCGTTCCAGTTGGTGAAAACACTGGGGTTTTGGTCGGTCGAGAGGTTAATCTCGTTGTTGCCGAAAGCGATGACTACGGGAAAGTCTTCTTTTGTGGCGGCAGTAGAGGCCTTGAATGTGACGTCAGAACCTAAGGGTTCGCTCGTGAGGATTGTGGCGCCGCCGTTCTTGTAAAGGAACTTCTGTGCCCCAAGGTTGAAGAGATAGCGCCCGCCTTTGGCAGAGGTGTAGAATGTCCAAAGGTGGTTGAGGTTTCCCTGGTCGAAAGTTACCGTTGCGCCGTTTTTGGTGTTGTCGGAACACCAGGCGCGCGATGCGTCTTTGCTGGCATCGTAAATCAGGTAACCGCGTCCATCGGATTTAATCGAGTAGGCCGCGCCGTTTTCAAGGTCTTCGAGCGACTTGACCGGCGTTTGCGCCCACGCTCCCACTGTTGCAAAGCAGGCAACCAAGAGGAGAGAGAAAATTTTGTAGAATTTACTCATAGCGTTAAACGTGATTTTGGTTAGTAAATATGAATTGGAAAAGAATAAAAGCAACTATCTGCGCAGCAAATGTACAATTATTTTCTTTATTTATTATTGAGTTTTCGTTGAAAACGTCATATTTATACAAGATAAAGGGCTTTTAGAAAATCTTTAGCGCATATTCTTCCTGTTTTGCATCACGCAAAAAGGATGCTCCGTGCGGGGCATCCTTTGGACTTTTTTCCAGAATATTATGTCATTGGAAATAAACGCGCTTCACGCGGTTGCTCACAGAGGTCAGCACTTCGTAAGGAATAGTTCCGAGCAAATCTGAAAGAACCGTGACGGGCAGGGCGTCGCCGAATATCTCCACGCTGTCGCCCTCGCGGCAAGGAATGTCGGTAACGTCGATCATACAAACGTCCATGCAGATGTTGCCCACGTAGTCCGCCTTCTGTCCGTTCACAAGGCAATAGCCGCGGCGGTTGCCGAGGTGGCGGTTGAGCCCGTCGGCGTAACCGATAGGAATGGCAGCGATGCGTGAAGGACGGTCAAGGACGGTCTTGCGGCTGTAACCGATGCTGTCGCCTGCCGGTACGTCGCGAATTTGCAGGATCGTGGTGCGCAGTGTGGCAACGTTATGGAGCACGCGGTTATCAATAGGGTCGATGCCGTAAAGTCCGAGGCCGAGGCGCACCATGTCGAGATGGCGTTCGGGGAAACGCTCTATGCCCGCAGAGTTGCAGATGTGGCGCAGGATTTTGTGCGGGAAAGCGGCTTGCAGCGTGCGCGAAGCCTCGTCGAAGAGCTTGAATTGCTTTTCTGAAAAGTCGTCGAAACCATCGGAGTCTGCACCTACGAAATGGCTGAACACGGAGCGCGGAATAAGGGCCCGCTGGTGCGAAAGCCGGTCTATTAGCACGGGAATGTCTGTCTTGGGGTTAAAGCCGAGGCGGTGCATGCCCGTGTCGAGTTTCAGGTGGACGGGGAAGTCGGTGATGCCTTGGCGGCGTGCGGCGCGTATCAGCGCGTCGAGCAGGTTGAAGTTGTAGATTTCAGGCTCAAGTTCATATTCGAAGAGCGTGCCGAACGCCGACATTTCGGGGTTCATCACGATGATGCCCGCCGTGATGCCCGCGCGGCGCAACTCTGCGCCCTCGTCGGCCACGGCAACGGCGAGATAGTCCACGCCGCGCTCTTGCAGCGTCTTTGCAATCTCTATGCTGCCTGCGCCGTAAGCCGAGGCCTTCACCATGCAGGTGAGTTTCGTCTCAGGTTTCATGAAGGAGCGGTAAAAGTGCAAGTTTTCCGCAATGGCTTCAAGATTTACATCGAGCGTGGTTTCGTGGACGCGCAGCGATAGGGCTTTGGCGATTTGCTCGAAGCCGAAGGTGCGTGCGCCTTTGAGCAGGATGATTTCGTCGGTCAAAGCGTCCAGTTCGCCGCTTTCGAGCAGAGCCTCCGAATTGGGATAGAAAGATTTTTTTATGGAAAAGAGCGCGTGGGCGGCAGAAATGGCAGGCCCCACGCCGATAAGGCGTTCCACGCCGCGGCTTTTCAGCATTTCCGCCACTTTCGCGTAAAGTTCTTCTGCGGGAATGCCCGTCTGGAAAATGTCGGAGAGAATGAGCGTGCGCCCCTTGCCGACCTGTTCCTTGGCGCGGCGGTTCATGAAGTCGAGGGCGATGTCGAGGGCGGCGGCGTCGGAGTTGTAGGCATCGTTGATAAGCGTGCAGCCGCGCACCCCTTGCACCACTTCGAGGCGCATGGCCACGGGTTCGAGCAACGCCATGCGCCGCGCGATGTCGGCAGGCGTGAGACCGAGGTAGAGGCAGACGCAGAGCACCGTGATGCTGTTCTGTATCGAGGCTTCATCGGCGAAGGGGAGGGTGTAGGAGGCCGCCGTGCCGCCGTAGAGGTAGTCAATGTGCGTTTGACCGTCGTCGGTCGGCTCGATGCTGCGCACGAACACCGTGGCGTGCTCGTCTCTCCTCGACCACCCGAACAGTTGGCCGCCGAAGCAGAAGTCCTGCACGCTCTCCGCCACCACAGGCTCGTCGGCATTGTAAATCAGCACCTTTGCATCTTTGAAGAGCGAGAGTTTCTCGTGGCATTTCTCCTGCATCGTGGAAAAGTTTTCCTGATGTGCGGGACCTATGTTCGTCATCACGCCGATGGTCGGCTGGATAATGGCACGCAGTGCCTGCATCTCGCCGGGCTGCGATATGCCCGCCTCAAACACGCCGATGCGGCTGCGCTCGTCGAGCAGCCAGACAGACAGCGGCACGCCCACCTGCGAGTTGTAACTGCGGGGCGAGCGCGTCACGTTCATCGAAAGCATCAGCAGTTGGTAAATCCATTCCTTTACCACCGTCTTGCCGTTCGAGCCGGTAATGCCAATCACGGGTAGGATATACTCCTCGCGGTGTCGCTCGGCGAGGCGTTGCAAGGCCTTGAGGGGACTGAGCACGCGCAGGAAATTAGCATCGGGATAGTCCGTCTCGTAATTGTCGGGCACCGTGCCGACCACGAAGTTGCGCACGCCTCGGCGGTAGAGGTCGGGGATATATTTGTGTCCGTCGCCTACGGGGGTGCGGAGGGCGAAGAAAAGGGTTGTTTCGGGGAAAGCCAGCGAGCGGCTATCGGTCAGCAACCAATCGATGCGGGCTTCGGCATTGCCGAAACGCCGTGCGCCGATGAGGGCGGTTACTTTTTCGAGAGAATAAAACATATTGAGAATATATTTGCAAGCATTTTATTATGAAGGGCAACCATACAATATTATATATATAGGTCACTCCATTTTTCTTCAAAGTCCTTTTTCATCTTTGCCTTGCGCTCATTGAGACTGGCCAGCGAGGCGGCATCGGCATGAAGCGGACGGTGGGCGGTGAGGCGCATCAGCCGTGCCTTGTCGGCGGCATAGTCCGAAAGTTGCGGCGAGAAAGCCCATTGCTGTACGCGTTGCCAGATGTATTCCTCGGTTTGCGGCGCGAGGTGGATAAGGTCCGGCGCATAGAAACGGTAGTCGCGCAACTCGTCTTCCACTATTTCGTAAGCGGGGAAATACGTTGCCGCCTCGGGCATTTGCCTGCACAGCGCGTCGGTAGCCAAGAGCAGCCGCGCCTTTTGCAGCCGGCTTTCGTGGAAACCCCATTTGGCATAGCGGTAGGGACTTACGGTGAAGGCGATGCGCAGGGTAGGGCGCAGGCGGCGCAGTTCTGCCAGCAGGGGCTGCCATCGCCGCACGATTTGCTCGGCAGAAAGGTCTTCTTCATCAAAGTCCGAGGCGAGTTCCTTATGGCAATTCGCTACGGCCATGCCTGTCTCGCGCAGGCGGAACAGACGTGAGGTGCCGAAGGTGACGCACAGCAGGTCGGCCTTGCGCAGCACGCGCCGCGCCTCTGCCAATGCCGTGTTCACGCTTTCGCGGCAAGCGTCCTCGGTGGGCGCGGAGAAGAGTCCTGCGTGCCGCCAGCTGTGCCATAGTCCGTCGCGTCCCCGAAACAGTGCGCCGTCGGCGCGCTCCGTTTCGCTTAATAGGAGTTCCAACGCCGCTGCAATGCTTTCGGGATTATAGAGCACGCCGAACGGATTTGCCGACACATGCCCTTCGGGCAGGCTTTGCGCGAAGCGTTCGCCCATATTGTCGGCAAAGCATGAGCCGAGCAGCATCACGTGCGAGCGGGGCAAGAGAAAGGCCTCCGCCGCAGGCGTTTCGACAGGCGTGTACCAATTCATAATATTCTTTTTAGTAGACGAGTAAACGAGTAGACGAGTAAACAAGGCAAGTCATTCTGTAAAAATACATTGTATAATATCTCTGACTCTCCGATTTGTTTGAACGCCAACCGGTTTACTCATAAATTTTCAGCAATGAAACCTTACCGTCCTCATAGAGCGCAACCGTCGGTTCGTTTCCCCCTTTCGGGAAAGTGGGCGAGCCCGTGTTGCAGATGAGCGGCCGGCCGTCGGCAGCAGGCACGATGTGCGGCAGATGCGTATGTCCGTAAAAGAAGTAGTCGATGCCTTCGAGCGCGGGCATCTTCTCTTCATTGAAGACGTGCCCGTGCGTGAGGAAGATGCGGCGCGTGCCGTCGGCGATGAGCGCGTAGTCGGCCATGATGGGGAAGCGGAGCAACATTTGGTCTACTTCCGAATCGCAGTTGCCGCGCACGGCAATGATGTGCCCCGCGTGGCGGTTGAGCAGCGCGGCGATGCCCGGCGCGTCCAAGCCTTGCGGCACGCCGTTGCGCGGCCCGTAGTTGAGCAGGTCGCCGAGCAGGCAGAGGAGGTCGCATCTGTGTTGATCAAAAAGTTGCACCACGCGCTCGGCGGCGGGCAGCGCACCGTGTATGTCGGAGGCAATGAGCAGTTTCATATGGGAAAATGGCGTTAATTACGTTGCAAAGTTAGATATTTAGGATAAAAAGGTAATAACACAATGCCTTGAAATCGCAGTTTGCAGTAAAAAAGGACTCGAGACGGATGTTGCGGCGTAGGACTGCGTAAAAGGGAGATGAAGAGCCTATGGCGGGTTCTATAAATATGATTCGGACAAATTTTGTAATGTTTTTTGAAATGAGCGTTGCGAAATAAACGTCTCCAAAACTGTTTGATATTCAGTATTTATTAGTAACTTTGCGGCAAAGAATTGAGTAAATTGTAACAGAGATTTGAGTAAATTGTAAGCAAGAATTGAGTAAATTGTGACGAAGATATGGATAAAATGAACGGATACAAACGCAGGCATTTGCAAATCGTGCTCGACAGATTGTCGGAGCCGAGAAAGTGCATACAAGTCTTGGCTGGGCCGCGTCAGGTGGGCAAGTCCACGCTTATGGAACAGGTGAAAGAACTATTGGACGTGCCTGTCTTCTCATTTAATGCCGATGCCATCGACAGTAGCGATGCCGACTGGATTGTCCGCTCGTGGGCTTCGGCGCGTAGCCGTATGCAGATGTCGGGCAGCGGCGAGGCGGTCTTGGTTATCGACGAGATACAGAAAATCGACAACTGGAGCGAGTTCGTCAAGCGCGAGTGGGACGCAGATACTTTCAACCGCCTCAACTTGAAGGTCGTACTGCTCGGTTCTTCCCGCCTCCTGTTGCGTAAGGGGCTTACGGAGTCGTTGGCGGGCAGGTATGAACTGATTAGGATGGGGCATTGGACATTCGCGGAGATGCGCGATGCTTTCGGCTTTGATATATCTCATTGGATATATTTCGGAGGCTATCCCGGCGCAGTAGGGTATACTCACGATTTCCGGCGTTGGCGCAAATACATTAAAGAAGCTTTGGTTGCGCCTGCCGTAGAAAAGGACGTCATTATGACGGCGAGCATTTACAAGCCGGCATTGATGATGCAGCTGTTCGAGGTGGGGTGTTCCTATTCTGGGGAGTTGCTTTCCCTTACTAAGGTTTTGGGACAGTTGCAAGATGCAGGCAACGTCACTACCCTGGCCTCTTACCTCGAAATTCTGAAGCAGGCAAACCTCCTATGCGGACTTAGAAAATTTGCCAGCGATGAGGCGCGCCGCCGCCAGTCTGTACCGAAATTTACTGTCTTCAACAATGCTTTGCTGACGGCCTATCGAGGCAAGGGCTTCGAACGCGATTATACCGATCCTACGGTTTGGGGGCGCTGGGTAGAATCTGCCGTAGGCACTTACCTTTTAGATGTGGCAGAGGACAATGACTGCCAGCTCTATTATTGGAGAGAGCGGGATGATGAGGTGGATTATATTTTGCAGTCAGGTGGAGAGGCGATAGCCTTTGAGGTGAAAAGCGGCAAAAGGGGAATGAACAGCGGTTTGCCTAAGTTCAAAGAGAAATTCCACCCTTTGCAGTCCTTAGTAGTTGGTACGGACGGCATTCCTTTCGAGGAATTCCTTTGCGCAGATTTGATGCAGCTGTTCTGATGAGGCTGCAAATATGAATTACGGGCTGTCCTGATGCAGGGCAGCCCGTGTTGTAATGCTAACTCTCAAGATATATGTTTGCTGTCTTCTTTCTTAGAAATGCCATTTGATGTCGAAAGAGAAGTGGCGCGGGGCGATGTCCTGCGCAAAACGGCGGTTCATGGAAAGGAAGGCAAAGGTGTTGGCGCGGGTGTCCGTGAGGTTTGCGCCGCGCACGGTCAGCGTCACGCCGCCTTTGAGTTCCGCCTCCACTGAAGCGTCGAGCCCAGCGTAGAAGTCCTGCCCGAAGGTGTTTGCTTCGTCCCACATGATGTCGCCCACGCCTTTCACGCGTGCGCCAAACGAGAGCGAGCGCAGCAGGTCGCAGCCCGTGGGCTGGCGGTAGTAGGCCGTGGCCGACATCGTGTGGCGCGGCACAAAGGGCACGCGGTTGTCCGTGTAGTCCACGCCGCCGCCTAAGTCGTAGTTCTCGAATACCGCCTCCGTGAACCCGTAGTCGGCCGCGAGGCTCAGTCGTCCGTCGAGCCACAAAGTGCGCAGCGAAGCCTCCACGCCGCAGGAGCGGCTCTTGCCCGCATTCACCATGACGCGTCCCAGTCCGCTCTCGCTGAACTTTGCCAGTTGCTGGTCGCGCGTCTGCATGTAGAAGCAGGCAAGGTCGGCTTGCAGGCGACCGTCGAGGAAGGAGAGGTGCGTGCCCGCTTCATAGTTCCACGACTGTTCGGGTTTGTAACTCAGGTTGCGCAGGTCGGGCTCATCGGGCACGATGCGGTCCATGGTTTTCGTGATGCCGGCGATTGCGCCCTGCTTCTGTGCGTCGGGCATACCCGGTATGCGGTTGATGGTGTTGATGCTGAAATCTTTTACCTCGAGCATCATCTCGCGGCGCAGCAACTGTTGCGCAAGGTCGGAGTAAGCCTGAATGTTGTAGCCGCCCGACCGGCAACCCTTTGAGGCAGCGGCGTAGACGTTGCCGCGCGTGCCGTTTTTCCCGAAACTATATTGCAGGGCGAATTTCGGCAACAGTTGCCAGTAGTCGTCTTTCAGCGTCCCGGCGAGTTGCGGCAGCGAAGAGAAGTCGTGGTTGATATTCATCATCGGCCCCATACTCATATTAAAGTTGTACGCCACGGGTTGCGCCGTCTGCGAAGAGAGGTCGAGTTGCCTGTGGTCGTAGTCGAGACGCAACCCGAGCGTGAGGCTCAGACCTTTGACCAGCAAATCGTTGAAACTCAACTGCTGGAACAGTGCCGCGCCAAACGACGGCGTATCAAGGTCGGAGAAAAAGGCAAGGCTGTTGTCCGTAAACGTCAGCCCCATCTGCGGGCGACTCGGCAGGCTCGCGCCGATGCTCCTGTTGAGGAAGCCGATGCCGTCTTCCTGGAAAATCACGGGGCAGTCGGTCTGCATCTTCGTATATCCCGCATAGAGGCCCGAAGTCCACTGAATGCGCTTCCCTTTCGGGCTTTTCAGAGAAATCTCTTCGGTGACGCTGTGCATCTTCTGCCTTTGCTCGAGCGTATAAATGTCGGAGGCCGTAAAGTCTTGGTCCATGTAAAGGCGGTCGCGCAGATACTGGTATGCCGTGATGCTGCTCAGGGTGAACTTCCCGAGCCTGTGCTCCACGCCCAAGCCCGTGTTGAAAAGTTGGCGGCGGTAACCGGCACGGCGGTTGGCTTCAATTTCACCCGAGGCGGGCACGTATGCCATTTCCCCGCCCGCGCCGCGCACGGAGTCGCCGAGATGGCGATAGGGGCAGGCGTCTTCGGAGGATTGCTCGAACGAAGCCGTCCAGTCCACCTTTACTTTGTGCGAGGGTCTCCACGTGAGGCGCGTTCTGCCGCCGCCGCTCTCCATGCCATCGGCGTGGCTGCCGAGCGTGGAGTTGGTGAAGAAGCCGTTGCGCCCGCTGTAGAACGCGCCGACCGAGATGCCGAGGTTTTCGGCGGGGTGCAGGTAGGTGATGGCCGAGAGGCGGCGGCCCATCGACTTTGTGGTAAATCCTGCTGAGATGTCCGTGCCCTGCTTCACCAAGGGGTCGGCGGTGTAGACGCGGATAAGGCCGCCCGGCGTGTTGCGTCCGTAGAGCGTGCCCTGCGGACCGCGCAGCACGTCCACGCGCGTCACGTCGAGGAAGTTGAAATCGTAGGCGCTCTTGTCGAGATAGGGCACGTTGTCCACGTACAGACCCACGGCGGGCGTGTTGATGCGCGAGCCGACGCCTCTGATATAGACTGCCGAGGTGAGTTTCGAGCCGTATTCGGGCATATAGAAGTTGGGCACGGCGGCCGAGAGGCCTTTCACGTCCGTAACGTTGAGCCGTTCGAGCGAGGTTTCGTCGAACAGGCTTACCGCAACGGCTTGTCGCCGCAGCGTGTTGGTCTCCTTGGGAGATGCCACCACCACGGCTTCCTCAATGTCAATGTTTTTTAGGGTGTCGGAGGGGACGCCTGCGCAGGCTGCCCCGGCGAATACAGAAAATAAAAGTAGGTTCATTGCAGGAATTATTATTTTTCGGGTGCAAAGTTACCGCCTCGCCCATTTTCCTGCAATCCTCATTTATTAGGATTTTTTAATTGTGTTTTGGTATAAAAATCATCTCGGCAGCGTCAGCGTAAGGCGGTACACCCCGTCGGCCTTCTCCGTGACGAGCGAATAGTCTTTGCCGTAAATCAGGTCGAGCCGCTTGCGCACGTTGTCGAGTCCTATGCCGCCCTTTTCTTCCTGCGTGGCAGCCCCGATGCTGTTGGTGAAGCGGAAAATGAGGCTGCGCTCGCTGGTCTCGAAAATGAAATTGACGAACGAGGGCTTGCTGAAACTGATGCCGTGCTTGAAGGCATTTTCGAGGAACGTTACGAGAATGAGCGGCGGAATGGGCACCTCGGGCAGCGGGTCGGGCAGTTGCACACCGATGCGCACGTTGTCCGTGTAGCGCAGCCGCATGAGGTCGAGATAATGGTGCACGCTTTCCAGTTCCTTTCCAAGGGGAACGGTGCGGTCCGTGCTTTCGTAGAGCGCGTAGCGCATCATTCTCGATAGTTTCAGCAAGGAAGTCTTCGCGGCCTCGGGTTCGATGTCCACGAGCGCAAAGATATTGTTGAGCGTGTTCATAAAAAAGTGCGGATTGATTTGGAAACGCAGATACGTGAGTTGCTGCTCGAGCATCTCCTTTTCCAATTCCGCCACGCGCCCGCGCTCCCTCTGCGTTCCGATGTACAGCTTCACGGCGAGGTTAATGCCCATCAGCAATATCATATAGATAAAGGTGAAGATTTCGCGCGGTCCGAAGAGCATGGGCCTTGTGCGTGGCTGGTGTTCCTTAGGGGGGCGGTGCGCTTCGTGCTGAGCGTCGGGACGAGCCTGCCACTGGTCGCGCTCTGCAAAGTGGCGCGGCGAAGTTTGTGCTAAGGGCGGCCGCGCCGCCTTGTCTCCCTGCAGTTGCTGCCTGTGCTCGGGCTGCTCGCGGTGTGGGGGATTGTGGAAAATAATCGGGCCGATGTAGCGCGAATGTAGCAGTTCGCCGCTCACAACCAGCGCGAGGGCCACAACGGCATAGAGCAGCGGCCGCTTCTTGTGCACCAGCAGCGGCGCCACGAAGAAGTTGTGGATGATGAAGAACAAGAAAAGCGCGCCGAGGTCAATCCAGAAGCGCAGCACCTCGTCGAACCTGAAGCGTTCTGAGAGCAAAAACAGCGGCATGACGTAGATGCAGAGCCATAGTGCCAGGTATATCAGCGTTTCCTGTGCCGCCGGTCTTTTGAACCAGCCCGTGCGTAGAAGTTTCATGTATGAAAAGATTAGGGTGTGCTGCAAAGGTCGTTTTTTCTTGCCTTATACAATCCCTTTTACCCAAAATAATTTGTTTTCCCACGCATATATTTTCCCCTATTCCCTAAGTTTGTACAGTTATAAACAAAAAGAGCCTCCCGAGAAGCAAATGCTTGTCGGGAGGCTCTTTGTAGCGCGACCAGGGATTGAACCAGGGACCTCATGATTATGAATCATGCGCTCTAACCAGCTGAGCTATCGCGCCGCATAATATGGCGTTTCTGCCGTTTTGCGGTGCAAAATTATACTTTTGTTTTTAATTGGCAAAGGCATTGCCCGCTTTTTTGTCGAGAAAATAGGTTTTTTGAAAGAAAAAAGATGATTTTAGGCGCAGCTGGGCGCGTTTTGGTTTCGGAAGAAAGGCCCTGCGATGCAAATGGCTTCGCGCAGGAGCAAGCCTCTGTCCTGAAATTAGGTTGACCATTTTTATATTATTTCCTGAATAAAGTTTTCCATTTCCTTTTATAGTTGACCATTTCCTAAAAAGGACGACTATCGCCTGGTTGCCTTTGTACATACTTCTCCCTGCCTATCCGCTCCGCAGTTTAAGGCGGATAATTTTTTGCTATCCGCAAGAAAATTTTCCTAAGCCCGTGATAGTTTTCACTATCTGCGCAGAGAAAGTTTGTTACAAAGTTTGTAACGCTTGTTACAAAGTTTCTAACACATATTACAAAGTATGTAATACATGTTACAAACTTTGTAACAAAAACTATCTTATATGAGTGGAAAAATTATCTTCCTGATAGTGAAAACTATCTTGCGGATAGTAGGGCTCGAAACGGGCTTCCCAGCGAGGGCGCAGAAAAAGATGTTTGTAGGAAAGTCGGACAACTTGCCGGTAAATGGTCTGTTGAAAACGAACGTTTGTGCTTGAAAGACACAAACGTGCATTTAATACATGATTTCACTGCGTTGGCTGCACAAGTGTGGCGGGCTGTAAGCCCAATTGCTGCACTCAGCCCAGGGCAGCGCCCTGGGGGAACGATGTTGCATTGATTAAAGTGTCGCGCTCTGTAAGAGCAGCCTGCATTATGAGGGGCAACGCCCCGTG
>JALFUO010000068.1 GCA_022784065.1 Bacteroidales bacterium
CTGTGATTTAGCGTTGTCTACATTCATAATCCTTGAGTGTATCGGTAATAAATTCGCCCCCGGCCGCGGGGCAGTATCAACTATCTGCCGCAAAAGTATGCAAAAGATAAGTACCTTGCAAAGCAAAGTACTAAGAAAATCTCGTTTGTTAGTATAAATTTAATGTTACAAGCAGAGTATGTGCGTTTTTGCCAATATATTTCATTTCTTTATGCTTTGCTCCTGCTTCTTTTTCCTATATGATGCGCGGTACGAGAAAACTATTTTTGCCAAGATAGTTTATTTTTGTAACTTTGCAGCCGATAATCCACGGGAAATCTTTTTATGGAAAAAAAGACCGCTACAACAGCAAAGCCCGCCGGCATCGGCGGCACGCATAAAGAAGAGGTGCGCCTGCGCGTGATAGAGCAGGCGATGCGCATGTTTCAGGCGCATGGCATCAAAAGCGTTACGATGGATAGCATCGCCGATGCCCTGAAAATGTCGAAGCGCACCCTCTATGAACTCTTTGCAGACAAGGCCGCGCTGCTCCTTGCCGGGCTGCGCCTTCAAGACGAACGCAAAGAGCGGTGTATGCAGGAACGTCTCGCAGAGACCGACAACGTGCTCGAAATCATACTCGGCGAGTTTGCCGACACCATGCGTATGTTCAGCGGCATCAATCCCGATTTTTTCATCGAACTGCATAAATATCCCGCTGCCGTGGCCTATTTCGAGAAGCGCAGCAGAGAGCACGAGGCGGCCGCCGTGGCGTTTTTGCAACGCGGCGTGGCGCAGGGATTTTTCCGCGCCGACGTAAATTTCACGCTCGTTTACCGCCAAATTGCCCGTACGCTCAATTACCGCGCTATGGAAGAAATAGGCCGAGGCTGCCCGCTTAAATCTCTTTTCTACAACATCGTCATCGTTTATATCCGTGGCTGCGCCACGCCTGAGGGGGCGCGTTACATGGACAATATATTAGAGAAAATCCTGCAGGCAGAGCAGCTGTAGTTTTTCCCAATATATTCTTTGCAGGCAGCGGACTGCAATATTTTAATAAACAGAATAGCGGCGCACAATGCAGACAAAAGCATTGTGCGCCGCTTAATGTATCGGTAAAAGGGTATTTATCTGATAATCGTTGCTTCTCTGTCCGGTCCTACGCTGACGATAGAGATACGGACGGCGAGCTGCTTTTCGAGATAGGCGATGTAGGCGGAGAAGGCGGGCGGGAAGTCCTTTTCCTCGCGGATTTCCGTGAGCGGTGTCTGCCAGCCGGGGAGTTCCTCGTACACGGCTTCGTAGTCCTCGGTGTCGTAAGGCATTTCCGTCACCACTTCGTCGCCCTTCTTGTATGCGGTGCAGACTTTAATGGTCTCGAACTCGTCGAGCACGTCGCCCTTCATCATCACGAGGTCGGTCACGCCATTTATCATGATGGCATATTTCAGGGCCACGAGGTCAATCCAGCCGCAGCGGCGGTTGCGGCCCGTCACCGCGCCGTACTCGTGACCGATGCGGCGGAGCGTTTCGCCCGTTTCGTCAAAGAGTTCCACGGGGAAAGGTCCGGAGCCGACGCGCGTGCTGTATGCTTTGAAGATGCCGAAAACGCGGTCAATCGTATTGGGGGCTACGCCCAGGCCGGTGCAAACGCCGCCGGCGGTGGTGCTGGAGGAGGACACGAAAGGATAGGTGCCGTGGTCGATGTCGAGCAATGAGCCTTGCGCTCCCTCGGCAAGCACAGACTTGCCTTCGGCGAGGGCGCGGTTGATTTCTGCTTCGGTGTTGGAGAGTTTGAAGCGGCGCATGTATTCCACGCCCTCCATCCACAGTTTTTCTTCTTCCGCGATGTCGTAATCCGTATAATGCAGGTCGCGGAGAATTTGTTCGTGACGCGCTTTGAGCGCACGGTATTTCTCTTCAAAGTTCTCTTCAATGTCGCCTACGCGCAGGCCCACGCGGGCAGCTTTGTCGCTGTAAGCCGGGCCGATGCCCTTGCCCGTGGTGCCTACCTTGTTCTTGCCCTTGGCGGCCTCGTAGGCGCGGTCGAGCACGCGGTGGGTAGGCAGAATGAGATGGGCGCGGCGGCTGATGTGGAGGCGAGGGGCGATGTCGTAGCCGGCGGCCTCGAGTTCGCGGGCTTCTGCCATGAAGAGGTCGGGCGCGATAACGCAGCCGTTGCCTATGATGTTGATTTTGCCTTCATCGAAGATGCCCGACGGAATGGAGCGCAACACGAATTTCTTTCCGTCGAAGATAATTGTGTGGCCGGCGTTGGGGCCTCCGGCAAAGCGGGCGACTACATCGTAGCGCGGCGTGAAGAAATCCACGACCTTGCCTTTGCCTTCGTCGCCGAAAACAATGCCCAGCAGGGCATCAACTTT
Source organism: Bacteroidales bacterium (assembly GCA_022784065.1). Taxonomy (GTDB): domain Bacteria; phylum Bacteroidota; class Bacteroidia; order Bacteroidales; family Bacteroidaceae; genus Alloprevotella. Next base: position 2,367 of record JALFUO010000068.1, read on the forward strand.
TCCCTTTGTCATATTTTATTTTTTTTGATTATTATATTCCCAAGAGGTTTTTAATAAGGAAGAACAGCATTGGCATCACGAGGGCGGGCAGGAGGTTGATGGTCTTGCAGTCCTTGATGTTGAGCACGCCCAGTCCCGAGGCGGCAATAAGCACGCCGCCCACCACCGAGACTTCTGTGATAAGTTGTTCGGAGATGAACGTCTGCGAAACTTTGGCGATGCCGTAGATGCTCGCTTGCCACACGAAGATAACGATGCCTGTCACGGCAGTGCCGAAGCCGTAGCTCGAAGCGAGCACGATCATCGTTACGAGATTGAGCGTGGCGGCTGTCATCAGATAAGTGTTGTCGCCGTAGAGCGCGCTCAGTACGGGTCCCATCATCGAGAGCGTGCCCACGCAGCAGAGCAGCACGCCGGTGGTGATGCCTTCCACGAGGTTGGAGGTGGACATGCGGCGCGTGGCGCTTTCCATGCGCTGGTCGAGCTTGAGCACGGTGCCGAGCAGTCCGCCGAGGGAGAGGCAGAAGATAAAGAGCACGGGGTACTTGCTGTTGGCCATATTGGTCATGGCCACGTTGATGCCCAGCACGAGGGCCGCCAAGCCCATCGCCGTGTTGAGCACGTTGATGTATTTCTCCTTGATGCCTTTGCGGGCTATTGCTCCGATGGCACTGCCGATGATTGCCGCAAGGGCGTTGAAGATGATGGCAAGCATTGCAATATATATTATATGCGTGCGATGATGCTGCGGAAGATTTCGGCCATGAGCGGCTGCACGGCGTTGGCGGCCTTCTGCACCTCCTCGTGCGTCACCTCCACGATTTTGCCTTCCACGCCGAGGTCGGTGATGATGCTGATGCCGAATACGCGCATGCCGCAGTGGCGTGCCACGATGACTTCGGGTACAGTGCTCATGCCTACGGCATCTGCGCCGAGGCGGTGGTACATCTTATATTCTGTCGGCGTTTCGTAAGTGGGGCCTTGGTTGGCGAGATACACGCCTTCCACCACGCGGATGCCTTTCTCCTTGGCAATTTCGCGTGCGAGGGCGAGGAATTTCTTGTCGTAGGCTTCGCTCATGTCGAGAAAGCGCGGGCCGTAGGGGAAGTTCTTGCCGCGCAAGGGGTGCTCGGGGAGGAAGTTGATGTGGTCGGTAATCAGCATCATGTCGCCGATTTCAAAGTCGGGATTGACGCCGCCGGAGGCATTGCTCACAAAGAAGTTCTTGATGCCCAACTCGTGCATCACGCGCTCGGGATAGGTCACTTCTTTCATCGTATAGCCCTCGTAGTAGTGGAAACGTCCTTCGAGCGCCATCACTTCCTTGCCGCCGAGACGGCCAAAGAGCAGGCGGCCGCTGTGTCCCTCGACGGTGCTGACAGGAAAGTGGGGGATTTCGTTGTAAGGGAATGCGTCAACGATTTCTATCTCTTCGGCCAAACGGCCAAGGCCTGTGCCGAGCACGATGGCGGTTTCGGGACGGAGCGCGGTGTGGCTTTTAATCCACGCGGCGGTTTCTTGAATGGCTTGCAACATAGTTGAGAATAAGGTTGTTGAATTTCTGTTTTTCTGAATCTGAGAAAGTTATTTCTATGGGCTGGTAATACAGCTTTTTCTTCATTTCGAGGGGTAGGGGGAGGGTTTTGAGGCGCATCATATCCTTTTCTGTGGTGACGATGATGCTTGCCTCTTCCGCCGCCTCTGCCATCTGCCGGACTTCCTCGGGCGTGAAAGCGTGGTGGTCGGGATAGCGCATCACTTCCACCTTTTCGGCCTGCGCTTTCCAGCGGGCAATGAACGGCTCGGGGCGGGCGATGCCGCACACCAATAGCACATGCCTCGCCTTGCCTGCGCTCTGCCATTCCGGGGTCTCGGCAAAGCCGGGCTGGGGCGCGCCGTAGCCTACGGAGGAGAAGAACGCCGGGGCGTCGGTGTAGCGCGCTATTTCGCGCCTGATGCCAGCCCGCTCTTCCTCGCCCAGTTGCTCGGGGCATTTGGTCACGATGACGGCATCGGCACGCCGCGCTCCGCTGCGGCTTTCGCGCAGCCGGCCGGCAGGAAGCACGCAGTCGCGGGTGAAGAGGCGGCTGAAGTCGGTGAGCAAAAGGTAAAGCCCTGCCTTGATGTAGCGGTGCTGATAGGCATCGTCGAGCACAATGGCTTGCGGCTCTGTGCCTGCGGGCGTTTGCAGTAGCCTCTTGCAGCCTTCCACGCGGCTTTCGCACACGGCAACGCGCGTGGCGGGAAACTTCTGCTTCACCTGCAACGGTTCGTCGCCCACTTCCGCGCCCGTGCTTGCCGCCGTGGCTTCAATGAAGCCTTTCGTGCGCCGTCCGTAGCCGCGCGAGAGCATAGCGGTGCGCAGTCCTTGCGCTGCGAGCAGGCGCAAGAGGTATTCCGTATGCGGCGTCTTGCCCGTGCCGCCCACGGCGAGATTGCCCACGCAGATGGAAGGCACGCCGCACGCCGTTTGCTTCAGTACACCCTTGTCGAAGAGCATATTGCGTATGCCCATAATGGCGGCGTAAATCCACGAGAGTGGCAACAGCAGGCGGAACATCGCTATTTTATTGTATATTCGGCAGATAGGGAATGCGTGCTTGCAGGGCGTTCCGGCGGCTCAGGCTGCCCACAAAGCGCAGGGGCTGATAGTAAATGCCGAGCGCGTCCTTCACGCGGCTTTCCATATAGTCGCTGCCGGTGGAGTCCATGAGGTTGTCCATCCAGTTGGACGGGGCGGGGTAGTCCGCCGTGTAGTATTCCTTGCTCTTGGCGAGGCGGGCGGCTTCGGCGATTGCGTCGTCGAGCGTGCCGAGTTGGTCCACGAGTTTAATAGCCAGAGCCTGGCGTCCCGTCCATACGCGGCCTTGGGCAATGGAGTCGACGGCGGCTACGGGCATATTGCGCCCTGCTGCCACGCGGCTGAGGAAAAGCTTGTAGCCGCGCTCAATGTAGGCTTGCATCACGGCCGATTCTTTTTCGTTGAACGGGCGTCCCGCTGCGCCGAAATCGGCTGCCTCGCTCGTCTTGGCCACGTCGAAGTGCAGACCGAGTTTCTCGGTGAGCAGACCGCTGGCGTCGGGAATCATGCCGAAGATGCCGATGCTGCCCGTCAGCGTGGTGGGGTCGGCGAAAATCTTATTGGCGCCGCAGGCCATATAATAGCCGCCCGAGGCAGCCATGCCGCCCATCGAAACCACTACGGGCTTCTTGGCTTTGAGGAGTTCCACGGCGTGCCAGATTTGCTCGGAGGCATAGGCGCTGCCGCCGCCCGAGTTGATGCGTATCACCACGGCTTTCACGTCTTCGTCCTCTGCCAGTTCGTCGAAGTCCTCTACGAGCGTGCTGCCCACTATCTCATTGTCGCCGCCCATGAGCGAAGCCGTTCCGACCTCGTCCACAATGTCGCCGTAGGCGTAGTAAACGGCTATTTCGTCGCCCTTGTCCTTGCTGTCGCTGGCGGCAATTACGTCGGCGGGGCTTACGAGATGGAGTTTCTCCTGCTTGGCGAGCGTGCGCAGTTTGGCGCGTGCGCCGTCGATATAGGTGAGCGTGTCGACCAGTTTGTTAGCCACGAAATCTTTCGTTTCGGCAAAGCCGATGTAACTGTCGGCCAGTTCTTTCATGCGCTCGGGCGTGAGCTTGCGGTCGGCAGCAGCGTCGGCGCACATCGTGTTCCAGATGTCGTTGATGTAAGAGGTGACCTGCTCGCGGTTGGCGGGGCTCATTTCGGTCTGCGTGAAGGGTTCCACTGCACTCTTGTACGTGCCGACGCGGAACACCTGCATCTTCACGCCGATCTTCTCGAGCATCTCCTTGAAAAACATGGGCTGGGCTGCAAGTCCGTGCCAGTCCACCATGCCCGAGGGGTTGAGCATCACGGCATCGGCCGTGGCGGCAAGGTAGTAGCCCGCCTGCGTGTAGGTGTCAGCATAGGCGGCGATAAACTTGCCCGATTTCTTAAAGTCGAGCAACGCCTTGTGCAGTTCTTCAAGCGAGGCAAAGTCCGAGGCGAGCGCGCCGCCGTCGAGGTAGATGCCGCTGATGTTCTTGTTGTCCTTGGCCAGTCTGATGGCTTTCAGGGTTTCGTCAAGGCCGAGCGTTTCTTGTGCGGCGCTGCCCATAAATTCGTCGAAAGGATTGGCTTCGGCGGCGCGTTCTTCCACTGTGGCATTGAGCGAGATGCGCAGCACGCTACCTTTGTCGACGGAGGTGCTTGTTTGGCTTCCGCCGGCGGCAATCATGGCTGCCAGCATCACGAAGCTCATGAATGCGAAGAAGGCGAACACGCAGAGCGTGCCGAGCATCGACGCGAGGAGCATTTTGAAAAACTGTTTCATAGCTAAGGGGTGGATTCTATAAACTCTATATATAATATTGTATATCGGGGAAAGGTCAAAGGTCAATGTTTACCTCCACCGGACAATGGTCGGAACCGAAGATTTCCGTGTGTATGGCAGCGCTTCGGAGTTGCGGCTGCAAGCGGTTGGAGGCGAGGAAATAGTCGATGCGCCAGCCCGCGTTTTTCTCGCGTGCCTTGAAGCGGTACGACCACCAGGAATAAATCTCCTCCTTGTCGGGATAGAAATAGCGGAACGTGTCGGTGAAGCCCGCTTCGAGCAGGAGCGAGAACTTTTCGCGCTCCTCGTCGGTGAAGCCCGCATTGCGGCGGTTGCTCTTCGGGTTTTTGAGGTCGATTTCCTTGTGGGCCACGTTCAGGTCGCCGCACACCACGACCGGTTTCCGCTCATCGAGCGATTTGAGATAGGCTCGGAAATCGTCCTCCCACGCCATGCGGTAGTCCAGGCGGCGCAGCCCGTCCTGCGAGTTAGGCACGTAGGCCGTGACGAGATAGAACTGCTCGAACTCCAGCGTAACGGCGCGCCCTTCGTGGTCGTGCGCGTCGATGCCCAGCCCGCGCGCCACGCTCAACGGCTTATGGCGCGTGAAGATAGCCGTGCCCGAATAGCCTTTTTTCTCGGCGTAGTCCCAGTAAGACTCGTAGCCGGGAAATTGCAGGTCTATTTGTCCCTCTTGCAGCTTGGTTTCCTGCAAGCAGAAGAAGTCGGCGTCGAGTTCGTTGAATATGTCGCGGAAGCCCTTGCCTTCGCAGGCGCGGAGCCCGTTGACGTTCCAAGAAATGAATTTCATAAGAGGTGTGTTTATATCTTTTGCAAAGATTGTGCAAGCGAGCGCAATCAAATTTATTTGAATTGCCGAGCGTAGCCAATCTTATGCAAAAATAGCAATTTCTCTTGAACTATCACTTTTGCAAGGCAATAAACTCCCATTATCCTATATGATAGGCCGCAAAACGCTTGCAGCGGCCGCGCGGGGTGGGCGGCGCGGCGCAGTTTTCCCAGCAGGGCGCAGGCGCTTCAAAGCAGCAATTTTTTATTTTCTCGGAGATGTTTTTCACTATCTCCTTGATAATTTTCCCGCTCCTATAAGAAAGTTTTTGTTACAAAGTTTGTAACGCGTGTTACAAACTTTGTAACATATGTTAGAAACTTTGTAACATGTATTACAAACTTTGTAACAAACTTTCCCTACGTGATGGTGAAAAATATAAAGGGCTTAGGAAAAAATAGTTCCGAGATAGTGAAAAGTCTGAGGCGGCTCGTTGCGCGCGTCTCCGTGCAAGAGGCGGCGGCATGCCGAAACAATTCGCGCTAAAACCTCGGAGACCCCGATTTTAGTGCATAATCCCGCTTTTTCTTACTATAAAATGCAACGAGAATAGAAACATTGCTTAATTTTGCTTTCCGAGCAGATTTGCCCAAATAATGAAGATATGAACCAACAGCAAACTCCTGCAACGGAAGACGGACTGCTCTTCTCGCAGATAAAGCAAGTGCTCGACGATGCGCGACGCCATGTGGCACGCACTGTCAATACCACTATGGTCAAAGCATATTGGCAGGTGGGGAAGTATATTGTGGAATACGAACAACAAGGAAAAGAGAGGGCAGAATATGGGAAAGGGGTGATTAAAAACCTTTCCGAACGCCTTATGAAGGAATACGGAAGCGGGTTCACGGTCACCAACCTAAAGATTATGAGGCAATTCTACCTCTTCTACCCAAAAGGTCACGCACTGCGTGACCAATTGAGTTGGACGCATTGGAGAGCATTGCTGACCGTGCAGAATGAAATCGCCCGCAACTATTATTTGCAGGAGTGCGTCGCTGCAAATTGGAGCACGCGCCAACTGGAACGCCAAATCAATACGATGTATTATGAGCGTATGCTGGCAAGCCGCGACAAAGATGCGGTAAGGGCAGAGATAGAGCAGTCTGCCTCAAAAGCCTTGCAGCCCCGCGAAATTATCCACGACCCTTTTATCCTTGAGTTTCTTGGAATTAAGCAGGGCGAACATTTTCTTGAAGGCGACCTTGAGCAGATGCTGATCAGTAAGTTGCAGCATTTTCTGCTGGAACTGGGGCGCGGCTATTCGTTCGTGGCGCGGCAGAAACGAATCACCTTGGGAGACAAGCATTTCTATATCGACCTCGTGTTTTACAACATTCCGGCGCGTTGCTACGTGTTGATCGACCTCAAAATGGACGAACTCACGCATCAGGATTTGGGGCAGATGCAGATGTATGTCAATTATTATACGCGCGAACTGATGAACCCCGGCGACAATCCGCCTGTCGGTATTGTGCTCTGCGCTGAAAAGAATGATGCCGTGGTGAAATACACCCTGCCGGAAGGAGAGCAGCAGATTTTTGCTGCCAAATACATGACATATCTCCCGACCGAGGAGGAAATCAAGCGCCTGCTCTGCGAAGACAGCGCGGAGTATTATTGCACAAGTAAACCATGAAAGATACAACCTCAACATCTAACTTTGAGTTTTGCGATGAAGATGCGTCGCTGAATGTCGCCTTAGCCAGACGTTAGGTTGCATGTCCCCAAAGGCTCGGCCGAGGCTTACCGTAATGCTGAGTGGTGGAAAGCCCTCACGGTGGTTGAAGATTGAAGTCCGGATTTCGAAAGAAAATCATTGTAAAAATTGAATTTTGGGGGCGACGTTACAATATTATATATGTAACCGCTAAACACTAAAAACATGCACAACGAAGAAACGAATCAAAGCATCGAGACTTTTTGCGAGCAGCAAGGATTTGTGTTCCACGGCAGAGGGCGCGGGCGGTATGGAATATATCCTTATTGGACGTGGCAGGACAGTATTGAGTATATGCCTCAAACAGGCCACCTCAAAATAACGGCCCGCTGCGGCACCTATACGGGAACGGTGGAGAGCGTGGAGCATTTCCTCGCGCTCCAGAAAGCGATGCAGATAGACCCGGCCGAAATCAACAATCCCGAGCAGGCGCACAAGAATTCCCACCTTAGAATGGAGCGAAAGATGGAACTGGCCAACAGGATAGCATCGAGAATAAGGCTGCGCTATGGTTTTCGCCCCGAGAAATGCCTCCACATGGCTATGCAAGGAGATTGGTGGCACGCCACAAACCATCTTTCTCAAATGACCTTGAAGTTAGTGGACCGAGCAGCCGAGGCCGTGATCAGGGATATCGAGAGCAATAAGATAATGTAAGGACGTTTTTTGCGCTTAAAACAAAACTTTTATGGCAAATCGTTTGCATTTTGCTTGGAATGTGCTACATTTGCAAGCGAAAAGCAATTGTCGCACCAATAGCATAGGCTTATTTATGGCACACAACGCACAGTTTTTCGGCTTTTACTTTTACTTTGCTCAGTAAAGCGAAGCGGGAAAGCGCGTGCCAAACATAACATTTGACCATACAACAATTCAGTCCCGCTTCCAACGAAGAAGCGGGACTTTTTGTTTTGAAAAAGCACAGCATGAAAAAGATAGCCATTCAGGGCATTCGCGGTTCGTTCCACGACATTGCCGCCCATCAGTATTTCAAAGGAGAGGAGCTCAGGCTCGTGTGCTGCGACACGTTCGAGGACGTGTTCCGGCAGATGCGCATCGACAGCGCCTGCCTCGGTATGGTGGCGATAGAAAACACCATCGCCGGCAGCCTGCTCTACAACTATGAGCTTCTGCGCGAGAGCGGCATGAGCATCGTGGGCGAGCACAAGTTGCACGTAGAGCATAGCCTGATGTGCCTGTCCGAAGACACAGTCGATGACATTCGCGAAATAAACTCTCACCCCGTGGCCCTTGCGCAGTGCCGCCGCTTCCTCTCGGAAAAGCGCGGGGTGAAGCTCGTGGAAACCGACGACACGGCCGGCGCGGCAGAACAGATAGCCCGAGAGCAGCTGCGCGGGCACGCCGCCGTGTGCCACGCCGATGCAGCCGGCATCTACGGTCTGAAAGTCCTGGCGCGGGGCATTGAGGACAACAAGCACAACTTCACGCGCTTCCTCGTACTGGCCGATCCCTGGCAGGCCGAAGCCGTGAGGCAGCAGGAAGAGGCCGACAAGAGCAGCATCGTCTTTGCCCTGCCCCACGAGGAAGGCTCGCTCTCGCAGGTGCTCAGCATTTTCAGTTTCTACAAGATCAACCTCACCAAAATCCAATCTTTGCCCATCATAGGCCATGAGTGGGAATACCTGTTTTATGTGGACGTGGTGTACAGCGACAGCCTCCGCTTCCGGCAGAGCGTCGACGCGCTGCGCCCGCTGACCCGCGCGTTGAAGATTTTGGGAGAATATAAAGGCAAGTAATTATGGACGCATTACGCAAACCCCAGCCCGCCGACCGCCTGAGCGGCGTGAGCGAATACTATTTTTCAAGAAAACTCAAGGAGGTGGCGCAGATGAGGGCGCAGGGCGCAGACATTATCTCGCTCGCCATAGGCAGCCCCGACCTGCCGCCTTCGACTGAAACGGTGGAAACGCTCTGCCGCGAGGCGAAACGCCCCGAAGGGCACGGCTACCAGCCCACGATGGGCACGAAAGAACTGCGCACGGCCATGGCTGGATTTTACAGCCGCTGGTTCGGCGTGACGCTCGACCCCGACCGCGAAATCCAGCCGCTCATCGGGTCGAAAGAAGGCATCCTCCACGCCACGCTCGCGCTGGCCAACGTGGGCGACAAGGTGCTCGTGCCAAATCCCGGCTACCCCACTTACACCTCGCTCTCCAAACTGCTCGGCTGCGAGGTGGTGCCTTACGGCTTGCGCCCCGAAAACGGCTGGCAGCCCGACTTTGAAGAACTCGAACGCCTCACCGACGACAGCCGCGTGCGTATCCTGTGGATGAACTACCCGCACATGCCCACCGGCGCGGCGGCGCAGCGCACCACGTACGAGCGGGCGGTGGAACTGGCACGGCGCAAAGGCTTTGTCGTCATCAATGACAATCCTTACAGCTTTATCCTCTCCAGCGAACGGCTCAGCATCTTGCAAGTGCCGGGTGCAAAGGAATGCTGCATCGAACTCAACTCCATGAGCAAGAGCCACAACATGCCGGGCTGGCGCGTGGGCATGCTTGCCTCGAACGCCGAGTTTGTAAGTTGGGTGCTTAAAGTGAAGAGTAATATAGACTCGGGCACCTTCCGCGCCTTGCAGCTCGCGGCAGCCACGGCCTACGACAATGCCGACGCCTGGCACGAGGAACACAATATAAATATATACGCGCGGCGCCGCCGTTTGGCGGAAGCCATCATGGCTGCCCTCGGCTGCACCTTCGACCCCGCGCAGGTGGGCATGTTCCTATGGGGGCGTATACCCGAAGGCATGGACAATGCCGAGCAGCTAACGGAGCGCGTGCTGCACGAGGCGCACGTGTTTCTCACGCCCGGTTTCATCTTCGGCAGCAATGGCAACCGCTACGTGCGCATCTCGCTTTGCGCTTCCGAAGAAAAATTGCAAGAAGCCCTGCAACGCATCAAGGCTCTCTAAACCCCGTTCGCTTATTAACCCGTATACTACTAAAACCCATCAACAAAAATCTCAAAAATATGGAACTAAATATTACACCCTTATCGCTTCCCGGCATAGAAACGCAGCGACCGATAATCATAGCCGGCCCTTGCTCCGCCGAAACCGAAGAACAAGTAATGAGCACGGCGTGCCAACTGGCAGGCAAGGGCGTGCGCATCTTCCGCGCAGGCATCTGGAAACCGCGTACCAAGCCCGGCGGCTTTGAGGGCGTGGGCGAACCGGGGCTGCCGTGGCTCACGCGTGTCAAGAAGGAAACGGGTATGCTTGTGGCTACCGAAGTGGCTACGCCGCAGCACGTCGAGGCTGCGCTCGCGGCAGAAGTGGATATCCTTTGGGTAGGCGCGCGCACCGTGGCCAATCCCTTCGCGATGCAGGCCCTGGCAGATGCCTTGAAAGGCATAGATGTGCCTGTGCTTGTGAAGAACCCCGTCAACCCCGACCTTGAACTTTGGATTGGCGGCATAGAACGCCTTAACGGCGCAGGCATCACGCGACTGGCCGTTATACATCGCGGCTTTTCCTCTTACGAAAAACGCCTCTACCGCAACACGCCGATGTGGCATATCCCCATTGAACTGCGCCGCCGCATATCGAACCTCCCTATCTTCTGCGACCCGAGCCACATAGGCGGCGCGCGCGAACTCATCGCCCCGCTCTGCCAGCAGGCCATGGACCTCGGTTTCGACGGCCTGATGGTGGAAAGCCATTGCACGCCCGACTGTGCTTGGAGCGACGCGAAGCAACAGGTAACGCCCGACGTGCTCGACTTTATCCTCTCAAAACTCGTAATCCGCGAGCTTGCCCCCACGACGGAAAGCCTTGAAACCCTGCGCCGCCACATCGATGAAATCGACAACAACCTTATGGAACTCCTTGCCAAGCGTATGCGCATCAGCCGTGAAATAGGTCAATATAAATTGGAGCACAACATGACCGTCGTCCAAACCCGCCGCTACAACGAAATCCTCGACAAGCGCGGTGCGCAAGGCGTGCTCTGCGGCATGGCGCCCGAGTTTGTGAAAAGCGTGTTTGAGGATATTCACGAAGAAAGCGTGCGCCAGCAGATTGAATTGATGAATAAGAAATAAAGCCCGACTACTCGTCTACTCGTTTACTCGTTTACTAAATAAAGGCTATTGCAACCATGCGCATACTTATCCTCGGAGCCGGCAAGATGGGCTCTTTCTTTACAGATGTCCTTAGTTTCGACCATGAAACGGCGGTGTTCGACACCGACCCAAAGCGGTTGCGCTTCATGTACAACACGCAGCGGTTTACCGCCGAGGAAGAAATTAAGGCGTTCCGCCCCGAACTCGTGATCAACGCCGTGTCGCTCAAGCATACGTTAGACGCGTTCCGCCGCGTGCTGCCGCTCTTGCCGCAAGACTGCATCTTGAGCGACATTGCCTCAGTCAAGACCGGGCTGAAAGGCTTTTACGAAGCCTGCGGTCGCCGCTACGTTTCTACCCACCCGATGTTTGGCCCCACCTTTGCCAACCTCGGCGCGCTCCACGATGAGAACGCCGTGATTATCACCGAGGGCGACTATATGGGGCGCATCTTTTTCCGCGACCTGTATAAGAACCGTCTCGGGCTGAACGTGTGTGAATACACCTTTGAGGAGCACGATGAAACGGTGGCCTATTCCCTGAGCATTCCCTTTGTTTCCACGTTTGTATTCTCGGCGGTGATGAAGCATCAGGACGCGCCTGGCACAACTTTCAAGCGGCATTTACGCATTGCCCGCGGCGTGCTCGGCGAGGACGACTGCCTGCTGCGCGAAATCCTGTTCAATCCTTACACCGTAGGGCAGGTGCGTAAGATCGGCAGCGAAATGGAAACGCTCGCCCGGCTTATTGAGCAGAAAGACGAAGAAGGGCTCAACGCCTTTATCCATCGCATTAGGAAAAATGTGTGCGAAGGCAAATAAGGGCGATATTATGCAAAAAAAGAGGAATGCCGAGCGGCATTCCTCTTTTTAATGGTAAATAAACTTGGGGTGTAGTCCCCTTAATGCGTTTTAGGCTTCTGCCTGAGGCTCCACGGAGACAACGCTGCGGTCGCGGTTGCCGCGGTGGAAAGTAACCGTGCCGTCAACGAGGGCGAAGAGCGTGTGGTCCTTGCCCATGCCGACGTTCTTGCCGGGATAGTGTACAGTGCCTCTCTGGCGAACGATGATGTTGCCTGCGATGCAGGACTGTCCGCCCCAGATTTTAACGCCTAATCTTTGTGAAGCTGATTCGCGGCCGTTCTTAGAACTACCGACACCTTTTTTATGTGCCATGTTTTCTTCTGATTTTTTAGATTAAGCAATAACTTGTTTGATTGTGAGTTCCGTGAACTGCTGACGGTGACCGTTCAGCTTGCGATAGCCTTTGCGGCGCTTCTTGTGGAACACGAGCACCTTGTCGCCCTTTACGAGCACGGTCTTAACCTCGCATACTACCTTTGCACCCTCTACCACGGGAGCACCTACTTTAACTTCGCTGTCTGTGTCGAGCAGCAGCACTTTCTCAAATTCAACAGTCTGACCGGCTTCGGCTTGAGGCATGTGGTTCACGAAGAGCTTTTTGCCTTCTTCGGCCTTGAACTGCTGACCGTTAATCTCAACGATTGCGTACATTGTTGTTTTGATTGTGTATAAACGGTTTATTCCGGGAGGCGTGCAGCACCCGCTGCCCCTTGTCCAGCCCCTTCGGACTCTAAAAGCGCGGCAAAGTTACTAATTCTTCTTGAATTAAGATGCCTTGCCGCGCTTTTTCTTATAAGGAAAGTGCTTTTTTAACGCTTTTCTGACGTAAGTAAATGATGAATTGGCGGATATATAGTCCAAACCGAACTGATTATTATTTTCCACAACGGTGCCAAATGTGTGTAAAAATATGCGATTTGGCACTCTCGCGCGATTCTCGATTTATTGTGTAAACGACTTCGGTTGTCTACGGCTGTTGTATCATGCAGCTGTCGCGCTTCCAAATGTGGTGTAAAAACATTAGATTTGGAAACGTGATGGATGAGTGTTGCATTTGCAATACTCCAAAGAATACCTTGCCACTAATTTGGTTTTTGTCGCAAAAATGTTGTATATTTGCGACAAAATTACTCCTTAATTCAAATGCAATCTCTTGAAGATAGAATAATTACGAATATATCTAAACGCGGTAGGGGTACAATAGTATCGCCTCTTGATTATGCGGGATATGGAGATTCAAAGGCAGTCCAAAAAGCCTTTGAACGACTTACTGCAGCCGAAAAGCTGATAAGAGTGGCACGTGGTGTCTATTGTTATCCAAAAATTGATAAGGTTTTGGGGTTAGGTATTCTTTATCCGACCATTGAGGAGGTTGCCGCCGCTATTGCAAGGCGCGACAAGGCTAAGATAGTTCCGACCGGGACGTATGCACTTAATAAGCTTGGGTTATCAACACAGTTACCGATGAATGTGGTATATCTGACTGATGGATCGCCACGTAAAGTAAAGTTGGAAGGTAACAGGGGCATTCAGTTCAAACATACAGCTAAAAAAAATCTGGCTTTTCAGAATGAAATCGCAATGCTTCTCACATTTGCTCTGCGCGAAATCGGAGAAAACAATATTGCCGATACTCAACTTGCCCATATCCGTAATCTGGTCAAGTCTATACCATTTGAAACAATAAAAAAGGATTTTGCCCTGATTCCGGCATGGATCCGTAAAATTATACTCGATTCCTATGGATAAATTTCTGACGCTTACCGAGGCTCAAAGAAGAACAGTGTTTGAGCAGACAGCCGCAAAGATAAAACTTCCTGTAGCTGCCATTGAGAAAGATTTTTGGGTAACGGAGATACTCAATATTCTTTTCTCACTGCCATACGCAGACAAGATGGTGTTCAAAGGAGGTACATCACTCAGCAAAGTCTGGGGTGTCATCCGACGGTTCTCAGAAGATATTGACATTGCCATAGATCGCAATATGTTCGGGATTGAGGGTGATGTAACCAAGAGGCAATTAAAGAAGTTGCGTAAAGCGTCGTCGATATTTGTCCGGGATACTCTTGCCAATGACCTGACGCTGGCGGTAAAACAAGCAGGATTAAGTGAATTTGTGACGATTAAGGCGGACCCCGATGGAGAAGGAGACGCGACATACCCTGAGCCTCGACAGATTCACATAATCTATAAGTCGGTACTACCCTCTGGAACTAATCCATATCTCCGTGATGAGGTACTGCTGGAAGTTGGAGCACGTTCTCTGTTTGAACCGACGGCCAAAGCGAAGGTTGAATCCTTTGTAACTGGGGCGTTTCCGCATCTTACATCAAATGACAGTGATGTTCAGATTGTTGCCGCAGTTGCAGAAAAGACATTTCTTGAAAAGGCATTCCTGCTTCATGAGTTATTCACAACCAATGGTTGCCGAAATGCCGATCGTAAATCACGACACTTGTATGACCTATGCAAGATGTATGAGGCTGGAATTGCCGACAAGGCTATTCCTGATGATGAACTGTGGGAAACCATTCGCCATCATCGGGAAGTATTCACTTCAATACGCGATGTTGACTACACACCGGACATTCGCAAACGGATTACCCTCACTCCCCCTGAAAGCGTCATCGAAGAATGGAAAAACGACTATGATACTATGGTCAAAAATATGATATATGAAGATAATGTCCCCTCATTTGCGGACATCCTCGGAGTTGTGGTAAAAATAGAAAATATGTTCAAGGCTTAATATTCAAGTTTATGCTAACAAGCTATGGAAAAGTCTTTTAAACAAAGCGTAATAGAGGGACTGAAATGTTATGTATATGTGCTTGTTGATCCTCGCAACAATTGTATTTTCTATGTGGGGAAAGGTTCAGGAAACCGTGTTTATCAGCATGCACAGGACGCACTTGTAGAAGACCCTCCAAGTCTAAAGTTATCTACTATAAGAGAAATCAAGGGGTTGGGGTTGGATGTAAAGTATTACATCATTCGGCATAATTTGTCAGATCAAGAGGCATATCTAGTTGAGTCTTCTATCATAGACTTACTGACTTATCCTGCTTTCAATAAGGGAAATATACTTACTAATATTGTTAGTGGACACCATCAGTGGAACGAGGGTATTAAAACGGATGAAGAAATCAATATCCTATATGACTGTCCAAAGATTGAGCCGATTCCGGGAGATAGACTTCTTTTAGTCAGTCTTAATAAAAGTTATCAGCAATCAAAGGCAACCGGAGTATATCGCCGAGCCAACGATTATGAGAGTGTCCGTAAATACTGGCAACTCTCAAGCGACAAAGCAAATAAGGTAACACATATCTTGGGTATATATAGAGGGATTGTTCGTGTTGTAATTGACGTTAAAGGTAACTCCCTTTGCTCAGTAGCAGACGACGGAACGGTTTTTAAGAAGCCACGATTCGCGTTTGAGGGTGATATAGTTCCAAATTCACCATACCTTAATAAAGACGTAACTGACTATCCTTTTGGTAGAGGTGGCGCGATAACTTATATTCCACGGACCAATTTTTAGCACACTCTTTAATATTCGTATTGGTATGAATGATATAAAGCGTAGCTACGTAATCCAATGGGTCGGACCATTCAAATCCGACAATGATGTTGCCAAATATGTAAAAAGAGGCGATAATAATGAGGTTTGTCATTCTTCTTGCTTCACATTCTATTATCTTACAGGCATAAATAAGGTAGGAAGGCCCAAAATTCATCGCTATTTTGGTGTTCATCATAAACTAGATGGAATTCGTAATAGATTGAATCTAAGACATTCAATTCTGTCAACATTGAAAGAAGATTCCTTATTGGAAATTTGGATAGGATGTTTTGGCGATTTAAGATGGCACTCAAACACAAAGGTAGAGGAAGTTGAAACTTTCTTTATCAGATATTATCGAGATTTACTGACAGATAATGATAAGAAAAAGAAAACGCGTTTAGTCAAATTGCCTTCTATTAGTGTTGTGAATCTATGGTATGACAAAAATGAGAACCCATGGATAAGGAAGCCAAGGTCTGCCTGTTTTATACAAGATGTGATGGTCTGGGAGAATGATTATGAAAGACTCCTTACCGCCGCAAAATTATCTGAACGTGAAGAATAAGCATTAGATTAAAATCTAATGCTCTTCTATCTTGAATGTTCACTTTTTTAACGCTAATAGGCTCATCTTCCTCCTTTCTTCCGCCCGTTTCGCAGCAAGCCATGCTTGTCAGGGAAAACAAAATAACGGGTGCGCAGCGAAGCGTGCTGCGCACCCGTTGGGGATAATTCAAAGATTGCGTGGTTGTTATTTCACCAATACCTTGCGGCCGTTTACGATGTAGATGCCGCTGTGGCTGATGCCGCCGAGGCGACGGCCGGAAAGGTCGTAAATCGTGGCGGGCGCGTCGGCGTTGCCGCTTTCTACCTTTTCGATGCCCGTATCGTTGGCGGCGTAGGTTAGCGTTACGGTGGTGTTGTCGGCCACTGCCGTGAGGCCTTCGTCGCCTTCGGTGGATTTGAGGAAGTAACCCTCAATCGTGGGCGCAACCAGCGTGTAGGCTTCGCCTGCCTTGACCCACTCGGCCGTGGTGGCAAGAACGGCGGAAGTCTTCTCGTTCACGGCGTTCACCGTTACGGTGAAGTAAGGCTGAGCATAGTATTCGTAAATGCGGTAAGGGTGGCCCGGGTCGTTCCAACCTACGAGCGCGCCGGCTGCAAGGCCGTCCCAGCATACGTTGTTAGAGCCTTTGATCTTCCAAGTGCCGTCGGCGTTGCGCGTGAAGGCGAAGTTGTCGCCCGTGTCGCTAAGGAAGGCGGCGGTGGAGTTTTTCAAGGAAGGCACATATTTGCCTGCGCCGTTGTTGAGCACCTTGAATTTCGTGCCGCTTGCCTCGAGCGTCCAGGTGTAATAGGGCGTGGTGTCCTCGATGTTGTTGTCCTTCACCACGGCACCGGTCTTGGCATTGGCCATGCGGTAGCCCTTGCGTGCGGCTTCGGTGGTGCAGTCATCGTAGATAACGTAAGACTTGCCTGCCTCCACGGCCGTCACTTCCTTGCCGAGGCGTTTCACGCCGTTGACGGCGTTGGTGGTGTAAACGGCGTTGATGGTCATGTCGGCTGTCGGGCCAAATTGTGCCTCGCCCGTATAGTCGGACGACTCGTAAGTGTAATAAGGCAACTCGGGATAGGCGATGCTGAAGCTTTCGCCGACGGGGCAGCTCGTTTCGCTTTCATCGATAATCGCTCCGTACTGGTCGCGGCTGACAATCGAGATGCTGTAAGCCGAACGCTGGTAGGTGACGTTTACGGTCTTATTCTCTGCCAGATTTTCAAACTCGGGAGCGGCGGCAGTGCCTGTGAGTTCGTAGGTCTTTACGCTGTGGTTCTTGATTTCGGGAGCGGCGCAGGTGTAGGTCTTGCCAGCGGGTGCGCTCTGCACGTAAGTGCCGATAGTGTTGCCCTCGGTGTCTTTGCAGACATAAGCAACGGTGTAAACCTGTTCCACGTTCCAGGCTGCGCCCTGCGGGCGGATAGCGTTGCGGGAGTCGTCGATTGTAGAGCCGGAGCTGATGATACTGGGGAGCGTGCCCGAGGTGGCGGCCACGGGGAAGAAGTTGCGTGCCGTGAGCGCGAGGGTGTAGTCGCCGTAAGCGGGGTTGAACGTCAGGGTGACGTTGCCTGCCGTTGTGCCCATATAGACGGGATATGCCACGCTGCCGCTCTTGGTGGCGTTGGTGGAGATGAAACGCTCGGTGGCGGCGTTCTTGAGTTGCACGCTTTGCGTGCCGTCGGTTGCCAGCGTGCTCTTCGTCACGAGCCAGGCATCGCTCTGCCAGGTTTCGCCGGCGTGGCGCAGCATGGTGCTTTCGCCGTCGTCGACAATCGCCGTGCCGGCAAAGGCTTCAACGGCGTTGGCGAAGCGGTAAGCCTTGCCCTCTTCGAGATAGCCGAAGGAAGCGAGGAAGGCGGCGTATTTGGCATCGAGTTGCTGCACGAAGGTTTCGAGTTCGGCGGCAGTGAGTGCTTCGGGATCTACGTTCTTGATGAGGTCTTCAAGTTCCTGCTTCTCGGTTGCGCCGTAAAGTCCCGGTGCTTTTGCCTCAGCCGTGGCGTAAGTCTTGGCGTTGGCCAGATGCGCCTTGATGGTGTTGAGCTTAGCCTTGGCATCGGCTGCGCCGTCGGCGGCCTGAAGCATGGCAAATTCCCAAAGGCCGCCATTGCCGTCGGCTGGGTCGCCATAGAGATTGACAGCGTAGCCCTGACCGCCCAGAGAGGCATTCATCCAAAGGTTCTCGGTCTGGTCGCAGCGGATAGAATAATAATAGTTGCCGTTGTCGAGGCGGCCGTAGCCGGAGGTGTGGTCGGCAAGCACGAAGTTGTAGTTCTTCGCAGCAACATCGTAGTTCCAGCGACCGGTGTTGTTCTGCGCCGTGGCGTTGGGGTTGACAGAACCTGCGGGCACGGCCTTGCAGACGAGGGCGTAGTGGCCGGGATTGGTGGCATCTTCTTCCAAGGCCCAGAACTGATAGTCGTAGGCAGCGTCGCCCTCGGCAGCCTGCGCGTTGGTCCAGAGGCGGTTGGCGGCAGCGTTCTTGCCGGAATACTGGCTGATGAGCGGAGAGCCCTCGCGGAGCAGTTCGATGCACTTGGCGGCGCGTTCGCCCGTGGCGCGGGTGATGAGGCGATACCAAGTCTTGCTTTCAGCGGTGGAGACTTTCGGCATTACCTGCCCGGTTTCGCCGCCGCTCTCTTCACCCGAGAGGATGTAGTGGCGGCCGTAGTTGTAGCCGCCGTAGTTGAGCAGGAGCGTGTCGGCGGTGATGCGCTTCTGGAAATCGGCGAAGTCCTTGCGGGCTTTGGGTGTCCAGCCGGCTTCGGCAATGGCCATGAGGCGCGGCAGGGCGAGGTATTCCATGAGGTTGCGGTCGGCTACGTGTTCCGTCCAGAACGTGCCTTGCACGCCCGTGTAGTGGGCGGCTTGCGCGGTGGTGATATCGGTGGGCACGGCTTCTTGCGAATACGTGCTCTGCACATTGTCCGAACCGTTGCCGGGAAGGGTGGCCTCGGCTGCGTCGGTGCTTTGCTTGCGGTTGATGTAGTAAGGGCCCCAAGGCGTGAACACGTTGTCCAGACCGAGTTCGGCTGCTTTGCGTGCGCCGGCTGCGGCAGGCTGCCAGCAGAACACGGTTGCGCCCGTTTCCTTAATCAATTCGGTGTCGGCGTTGCCGGCAGTAATCGCCTCGTTCCACACGACGGTCTTCTTGCCATTTTCTTTCAAGAAGTCGGCCATTTCCTTGATGAAGTGGCTTTGCAACTGGCGATAGTTTGTCAATCCCAGTTCCCGGTATTTGGCTTGACATTCTGCGTTGCTCTCCCATTGCGAGGTGGGGCATTCGTCGCCGCCGATGTGGAAGTAGTCGTAAGGGAAGAGGGGAATGAGTTCGGCAAGAATGTTCTTGGCAAACTGCACAGCGGCGGGGTTTGCCACGTTGAGCACGTCGGAGGAAATGCCGCCGTTGATCCACACAGAGGGAGCGGATTCGGGGTGGCAGCAATATTCGGGGTAAGAAGCCATGGCGGCAACGAAGTGGCCGGGCATATCCACCTCGGGAATTACCTCGATGTGGCGTTCCTTGGCATAAGCCACCACGTCCCTAATCTGCTCTTGGGTGTAGAAGTAAGGGCCGTAAACCTGATTGGTCCAATAGGGGCCGTACTCGAGGTCGGTGACATAGGTGTTAGATGCCGTTGCGCCGATGGTGGTGAGCTTTGGATATTGCTTGATCTCCACGCGCCAGCCTTGGTCGTCGGTGAGGTGCCAGTGGAAGCGGTTCATTTTGTAATAAGACATCACGTCGAGCATTCGCTTCACCTCTTCAACGGTGAAGAAGTGACGGGCCACGTCGAGCATGAAACCGCGATAGGCAAAGCGCGGCTCGTCCTGAATGGTAACGCAAGGCAGGGCGTACTTGGTGACGGCGGCGTCCTGCTTGCCGGCCATGACGTTGGCGGGCAAAATCTTCTTGACCGACTGGAAGGCATAGTAGAAACCAAGCACGCTCTTGGCACGAATGGTTACCTTACCCTCGTTGACCGTCAGGTTGTAAGCGCCTTCGTTCATCGTGCCGCCATAGAGCGCAACGTCGAAAAGAGGAACCTCGGCATCGGCCTGCGCCACGGCGTTGTAACCAGTGGCGGCGTTGAAGTCGAGCACGAAGCGTTGCACCTCTGCCACCATATCGGCGGAGAGCGAACTGCTGTAACCTACCACAAAGTCCTGCGGCAGAACAACCTCGCCCGAGAGCACGGTCATGGCCTTGGGTCTCGGCGTGAGGTTTACGAAATTGTCGGCGGACGCAATGCCCGTAGACAAAATCAAGGACATTAAAATCCAGAGAATTTTGTTTTTCATAGTAAAAATATTGGTTATAATTTGGTTTTTCATCTTCAGGCAGAGGCGAAGCCTGGTACGAGGCCTTTGTCCGCCGTGTGGGCCAAAGTGCGCCGTAGAGCCTTTCAGACAGCGCCTTTGCGATTACTTCATCAAAAAAGGAACAATCTCTTGCAAAAGTATGAAAAATAAAGTATCTCTGCAAACCTTTTCCCTTTTTCCTTAGCAGATAATGGGCTTTTGTGGAAAATGCGTAATTTTGCAGTATGTCCGAACAAAGCCTGAAAGACAAAACCGCCAAGGGGCTGCTGTGGGGAGGAATTAGCAACGGTGCGCAGCAGTTGCTCAACCTCATCTTCGGCATCTTCCTCGCCCGCCTGCTCACGCCGGCCGACTACGGCATGGTGGGGATGCTCACCATCTTCTCCCTCATCGCCAACGCGCTGCAAGAGAGCGGCTTTATCTCCGCGCTCAACCAGAAAAGCGAGGCGACGCACCGCGACTTCAACGCCGTGTTCTGGTTCAACGTGCTGTGTTCCTCTGCCATATATATAATATTGTACTTCTGCGCCCCGCTCATCGCGCTGTGGTTTCGGCAGCCCGAACTCACGCCCCTCGCGCGGCTCTCGTTCCTCACGTTCGTCATCTCATCTTTCGGAACATCGCCCCGAGCCTACCTCTTCCGCAACCTGCGGGTCAAGGAAACGGCCTATATGTCGTTTGTCGCGCTGGTCGTCTCCGGCCTTACTGGCGTGACGCTCGCCTTTCTCGGTTATGCGTATTGGGGCATCGCCATACAGAGCCTCACTTATTGCCTGTGCATGACCGTGACCGCGTGGTACTTCTCCGGCTGGCGGCCTACGCTGCACATAGATTTCAGTCCCTTGAAAGGAATGCTGTGGTTCAGTTCAAAACTGCTGATTACAAATATCTTCACCCACATCAACAACAACCTCTTCTCCCTCTTCTTCGGCAGGCTCTACGGCGAGAAGATGGTGGGCTACTACAACCAGGCAAACAAATGGACAGGCATGGGCTACACCACCCTTACGGGTATGCTTTGGAGCGTGGTGCAACCCGTTTTTGCCCGGCTCGCCGACGACAGCCGCGAGCGTCAGTGCCGCGCATTCCGTAAGATGCTGCGCTTCACGGCCTTCCTTTCCTGTCCCGCGCTCTTCGGGCTCGCGCTCATCGCGCCCGAATTCATTGTAATCGCCATCACCGACAAATGGTTGCCTGCCGCCCGACTGATGCAGGTGCTCTGCGTGGGCGGCGCGTTTATGCCAGTGGCGAGCGTGTTTTCCAACTTTGTGATCGGCAGGGGGCGCAGCGATGTGTATATGTGGAGCACCATTGCGCTCTGCCTCTTGCAGACGCTGCTGCTCGTGCTGCTGCACCCCTACGGTGTAGAGGCGATGGTGTGGGCGTACGTCGCGCTCAACACGCTTTGGATAGGCGTGTGGTATCGCTACGTGCGCGGCATGACCGGGCTGAAATTCAGGGAATTGCTCAAAGATCTCCTGCCCTTTGCCTTGCTCGCTGCAGCGGCGGTATGCGGCGGCGGCGCGGTGGCCATGGCATTTGCCTCAGGCACGCTTCCCTCGCTTTGCATCAAGATTGTTGTCACGGCCAGCATCTATCTCGGCACCCTCTGGCTGCTCAAAGCGGCTATCTTACGGGAAAGTTTGGAATACCTTTTGCATAAGAAAAAATAGAAGCCCGCACGCCCCGATTGCAATAGCATAGAAACCATACAATATTATATATATATACACGCGCGGGTATATTTGCTAATCACTATCAATTCATTAACAATTATGATTTACTGGATTTTATTTATCGGCATTGCCCTTGTGAGCTATCTTGTTCAGGCGCAACTAAACTCAAAGTTTGAGAAATACTCCAAAGTGCCCAACGAGTCAGGCATGACGGGGCGCGAAGTTGCAGAGAAGATGCTGCGCGATAATGGCATCTACGACGTGAAGGTGACCAGTACGCCCGGTATGCTTACCGACCACTACAACCCCGCCAGCGGCACGGTGAACCTTTCAGAAGGCGTGTACAACAGCCGCTCTGTTGCCGCTGCCGCCGTGGCGGCGCACGAGTGCGGCCATGCCGTGCAGCATGCCTTGGCTTACGGACCGCTGCAACTGCGCACTGCGCTCGTGCCCGTCGTTCAGTTTGCCTCTTCTTGGGTGCAATGGGTGCTTTTGGCAGGCATTCTGTTGGTGGAAAGCTTTCCTTCGTTGCTGCTCATCGGCATTGTGCTCTTCGCAATGACCACGCTCTTCAGTTTCGTCACCCTTCCCGTCGAGATAGATGCCAGCCGCCGCGCCACGGCATGGCTGTCCAACGCCGGACTGACCACGGTGCGCACACATTCCATGGCGGCCGATGCATTGCGCTCCGCCGCTTATACTTACGTGGTGGCCGCTCTCAGCTCTCTTGCCACGCTCGTTTATTACATCATGATATTTATGGGACGCAGTAGGGACTAAGCATTATCTATTTAGAAAATGGATAAGTTCAATGTTCTCGGAGAAGCCCCCGTGGGGCGGCTGTTGGCGCAGTATGCCTTCCCTGCCATAGTGGCCATGGCGGCTTCCTCGGTTTACAACATCATCGACGGCATCTTCATCGGCCAGGGCGTGGGTGCAGAAGCCATTATGGGCTTGGCGCTGACGGCTCCCGTGATGTCGCTCACCGCGGCATTCGGTGCAATGGTCGGTGTGGGCGCGTCCACGCTGATGAGCGTCAAGCTCGGGCAGCGCGACTACGGCACGGCGCAGCGTATCCTCGGCAACGTGGTTATTATGAACGTCGGTATGGGGCTTTCGCTCGGCCTGCTGCTGCTACTTTTCCTCGAACCCATCCTCCGCTTCTTCGGCGCAAGCGATGCCACGCTGCCTTATGCCTACGATTTTATGAGCATCATTCTTTTGGGCAATGTGGTGACGCATCTCTACCTCGGGCTCAACGCCCTGCTGCGCTCCACCAACCGTCCGCAGAAGGCCATGCTCGCCACCTTCGGCACCGTGGGTCTTAACTGCGTGCTCGCCCCGATTTTCATCTTTGTGCTGGATTGGGGCATACGCGGCGCGGCATTTGCCACCATTCTCTCGCAGCTGGCGATGCTCTGCTGGCAGTTAAAACTCTTTTCAGATAAGTCAGACCTTATCCACCTGCATCGGGGCATTATGCGCCTGCAGCGCAAGATTGTGTGCGAGTCGCTGATAGTGGGCTTGCCGCAATTTCTCATCAACCTGTGCGCCTGCATGGTCACGGTAGTCGTGACGCGCAGCATGGCAAAATTTGGCGGCGACGTTTCAGTGGGCGCGTTCGGCATTTGCAACCGCTTGGTGCTCTTTGCCGTGATGGTCATCATAGGCCTGAACCAAGGCATGCAGCCCATTGCCGGTTACAACTATGGGGCGCAGCGTTACGACCGCGTGCTGCAAGTGCTCAAGCTCGCGCTCATAGCTGGCGTGTGCATCATGAGCATCGGCTTCTTGGTAGGCACGTTCTTTGCCGAACCCTGCGTGTCGCTCTTTGCCAAGGATTCGCCCAATCTGATTGCCGGCGCGGCGCACGGCCTGCGCATCATGGTGATGTTTTTCCCGATAGTAGGCATTCAGATTGTATCAACCGCATTTTTCCAAAGCATCGGCATGGCCGGCAAGAGCATATTCCTTTCGCTCACGCGCCAGCTGCTTTTCCTTTTGCCTTTGCTCCTGATATTGCCGCACGTGATGGAGAATCCGATCGACGGCGTGTGGTATGCCTCGCCTTTCTCCGATCTCATAGCCTCCATCCTCGCCATCGTGCTCTTGACGGTGGAAGTAAAGAAATTCCGCAAACGCATTTCTGCAAATAAGTAAGCGGGTAGAAGAGTAAGCGAGACAAGTTTCTTTTGCCCTTCATTATATAAAGTAATCTTACTCGTCTACTTGTTTACTCGTACACTCGTCTACTCGTCTACTAAAACTATAATAATATGACTACCCCCTTCGTAATCACCATAGGCCGCCAGCTCGGCAGCGGCGGCAGGCAAATCGGTAGGCTGATAGCCGACAGATTGGAGATTGACTATTTCGACAAGGAAATTCTCGACCTCGCCGCCCGCGAGAGCGGCTTCCGCCCGGAGATTTTTGAGGAGAGCGATGAGAAGAACGGCTTCCTGCGCTCTATTTTCGGTAACATCATTCCCTTTTTCGGCAGTCCTTCCGAAAAGATTTACCCCGACGCATTGAGCCGCGAGAATCTCTTTCGTTTGCAGTCCGATGCCATTCGCAAGGCGGCGGGCGAACGCTCTGCGGTCTTCATAGGCCGTTGCGCCGACTATGTGTTGCGCGAGCACCCGCGTTGCCTCAATGTGTTCCTTACTGCCAATATGGAAGACCGCATCGCCCAAGTGATGCGGCGCGAGGGCATTGACCGTGCGGCAGCCGAGCGGCGCATCGAAAGCGGAGACCGCCAAAGGGCCGCGTTCTACAACTTTTATAGTTCCGGCACGTGGGGTGCAGCAGCCACCTACGACCTTTGCGTCAATACCTCCCTACTTGGCATAGAGGCAACGGCGGAACTGATTATCGGCTTTGCCCGCAAACGGCTTGGAACCTTATGAAGCGCATCGGACTGCTATCAGATACCCACAGTTGCTGGGACGAGCGTTTCGCTGAATATTTTGCCGACTGCGATGAAATTTGGCACGCCGGCGATGTTGGTTCTATGGAGGTTGCCGACAAACTGGCGGCGTTGCACCCCCTGCGTTGCGTGTGCGGCAACTGCGATGGCGGCGACTTGCGCATTGTATATCCGCCCTTGGCGCGTTTCCGCGTGGAGGAGGTAGAGGTGATGATGACGCACATCGGCGGCTATCCCGGCCATTATGCGCCTCATATTCGCGAACGGCTGATGAGCCGCCCCACCGACCTTTTTGTGTGCGGGCATTCCCATATCCTGAAAGTGGTGCGCGACCCCTCTCTCGGCCTTCTGCACATCAACCCCGGCGCGGCAGGGCATCAGGGTTGGCACTTGGTACGCACCCTCGTGCGTTTCAGCATTACGGGCAAGCGTATCCACGACCTCGAAGTCGTGGAATTGGGAGGAAGATAATCGTATATCATAACGAGGGAGGCACGCCCATCGGCGTGCCTCCCTCGTTATTGTATGCCTTTAAGACTTAGGGGTTAGGCAATCGTGAGCAGCGTGGTGCCTTCCATCACGCTGTCGCCTGCTGCCACGCATACGGCGGATACTGTGCCGGCAGATTCGGCGCAGATGTTGTTTTCCATCTTCATGGCTTCGAGCACGAGCACCACGTCGCCAGCCTTCACGGCCTGGCCTGCTGCCACGTTGATTTTCGTCACCACGCCGGGCAGAGGTGCTTTCACGGGCGTGCCGCTGCCCGGTGCGCTCTTGCCTGCTGCGGGTGCGGGGGCTGCGGCAGGCATTTCGGCTGCCGGCTGCGCAGCGGGTGCGGGAGCGGCTGCGCCGGTGGCGCTTTCGGGCAGGTCTTCTTCGAGCAGCGAAGAGCCGTGCATCTGTACCTCAAAAGGCAGGCCGTTCACCTCAACCTGTGCCTTGTCGCCCTGGATGCCGCAAATAGTAACATCGTACTCGGCACCGTTAATGGTATATTTGTATTGCTTCATCTTTTGAAATCGTTTTTTTTAGAAATTATTGTTTACGGAGCAGCATTAAAGCCTGTTCATCAGCTGCGAAGGGTGGTTCCAGCTGCTTTCGTGCTGTTGGAGGGTAATGACGCCGGTTTCGTCGTCGTGCACCACTTCTACCTCGTGCTCAATCAGCGCAAGGGCAATGGCCGCAGCGTAGGCGGGCATGCGTTCCTCGCTCACTTCCGGGTGCTCGCCGTCGACGAGGAAGTCGGCAATCGTGCCTTCGCGGTCGTCGAGGCGGATGCTCACGGCGTGTCCGTTGATTTGATATTGGAATGTTTTCATTGCTTGCTTTTTGCCTATGGTTTACAAGGGGATATTGCCGTGCTTCTTGGCGGGGCGCGTTTCGCGCTTGTTGGCCAGCTGCGCGAGGGCGCGGCAGATGCGGAAGCGCGTGTTGCGCGGTTCGATCACATCGTCCACATATCCGAACTCGGCTGCCTTGTAGGGGTTGGTGAAGAGGTCGTTGTATTCCTTTTCCTTTTCTGCGAGGAACGCCTTGGGGTCTTCCTTCGTCTTGGCTTCCTTACCGTCGAGGATTGCCACGGCGCCCGATGCGCCCATCACAGCGATTTCGGCAGAAGGCCAAGCGTAGTTGAGGTCGGCACGGAGCTGCTTGCAGCCCATCACGATGTGCGAGCCGCCGTAGCTCTTGCGGAGCGTCACGGTCACCTTGGGCACCGTAGCTTCGCCGTAGGCATAGAGCAGTTTTGCGCCGTGGTCGATTACGGCGTTGTATTCCTGTCCCGTTCCAGGGAGGAAGCCCGGCACGTCCACGAGGCTCACGATGGGAATATTGAAGCAGTCGCAGAAACGCACGAAGCGAGCAGCCTTGCGCGAGGCATTGCAGTCGAGCACGCCGGCGTAAACGCTGGGCTGGTTGGCCACGATGCCCACGCTCTCGCCGTTGAAGCGGGCGAAACCGATGATAATGTTGCGGGCAAAGGAGCGCTGCACTTCCATGAACTCGCCATTGTCCACAACGGCCGAGATAACCTTATACATGTCGTAGGCCATGTTGGGGTTGTCGGGGATAATCTCGTTGAGGCTGTCTTCCTTGCGGTCGATGGGGTCGTTGCAGGCGATGCGCGGTGCGCGTTCCATGTTGTTCTGGGGCAGATAGGAGAGCAGGCGGCGGATAAGGGCTGAGAACTCCTCTTCCGTCTTGGCCGTGAAGTGGCACACGCCGCTCTTTGTGGAGTGAACGCCTGCGCCGCCGAGGTCTTCCTGCGTCACGTCCTCGCCCGTCACGGTTTTCACCACCTTCGGGCCGGTGAGGAACATGTAGCTCACGCCTTCGAGCATCACCACGAAGTCGGTGAGGGCGGGGGAGTAGACAGCGCCACCGGCGCACGGGCCGCAGATGCCTGAGATTTGGGGCACCACGCCGCTGGCCTCGATGTTGCGCTGGAAGATGTTGCCGAAGCCGGCGAGGGCGTTGATGCCTTCCTGTATGCGCGCGCCGCCCGAGTCGTTAAGGCCGATGCAGGGCACGCCCATCTTTATGCTCTGGTCCATCACTTTGCAGATTTTCTCTGCCATAGTTTCGGAGAGCGAGCCGCCGTTTACGGTGAAGTCCTGTGCAAACACGTAGACGAGGCGGCCGTTAATCGTGCCGCTGCCGGCTACCACGCCATCGCCGAGGAACTGCTTCTTCTCCATGCCGAAATAGTGGCAGCGGTGGAGCTTGAACATGTCCATTTCCTCAAACGAGCCTTTGTCGAGCAGCATGTCGATGCGCTCGCGTGCTGTGGCCTTGCCTTTTTCGTGTTGCTTCTCAATCGCTTTCTCTCCGCCGCCGAGGCGTGCCTTCTGGCGGAGTTCCACGAGTTGCTTGATTTTCTTTAATTGTTCACTCATAATGTGTAGTTGTGTGATGATTTCTATTCGGGCGAGACACACAATATTATATATATGTATCTCAAAGCGGGGCAAAGTTATGAAAAAAACGGCACACTTATAGGGCGTTTTGTGCGATTTCGTGCATTTGCTGCGCAGAAAGTCTGCAAAAAGTGACATAAGTTTAGATTATTTTTGTGTGGAAATGGTTTCAGAAAGCTGGGAACATTGTATTTTTGCAGTCGAGAGGTTTTCCTCTTGTCAATAAGTAAAGAATTATCCACCAAAAACTTAAACTTATCCATTATGAAGAAGTTAATGATGCTTGCCGCAATGGCAATTTTCTGCGTCAGCATGAACGCTCAAGAACCCCAGAAGAAAGAATGCTGCAAGAAGGCAAAGACCGAATGCTGTGAAAAGAAGGACAAGAAAGATTGCAAGAAGGACTGCAAAAAGGATTGCAAGAAGGTTTGCGACAAAGCCAAGTGCGGCGATTGCAAGAAAGACTGCAAAAAGGATTGCAAGAAGGCTTGCGACAAGGCCAAGTGCGGCGATTGCAAGAAGGCTTGCGACAAGAAATAATTCTTTCTTGAAATCCATTCCATATAAAGAGGGGAGGCTTTTGCCTCTCCTCTTTTTCGTTGCACCCGCCAGCGTGTTTTGCCTGCTCTCCTTACCCCAACAAGCCTTTTAGAATGCTTCAAAAGTCTTTTACAGTCCCCAAAAACAAAGACTTTTCAAAAAAACACACACTTTTTTTGCTTTTTCATAAAAACACTATATCTTTGCCTTGTGAATTATCTGCGCAGAAAAGTGACAAAGGGTTTGACTCCCTGCGCAGAAAGCACATCAATATTTTTACGGACTCATCCTTAAATCTATTTTCTATATGCTTAAACCCATTAAATCTGTCAGCATGGCGCTTATGGCGGCTGCAGTAACGGGCATGCCCTTGTTTGCTGCACCGATTGAAGCCCATGCCGAGGTTGCCGCTGTGCAACAGACAGGCGTTGTTAAAGGCGTTATCAAAGATGATGCCGGGCAGCCGGCTATCGGTGCCGTTGTCTTTGTAGTGGGCACGAAAAACTCAACCACTACCGACGTTGACGGCTCGTTTACATTAAAGAATGTGCAGAAAGGCGCAACCATCCGCGTGTCCCTTATTGGTTACAAACCTCAGGACATCAAGTGGCAAGGGGGCGCCCTTAATGTTATCCTTGAGAGCAACGACAATTCCTTTGAAGAAGTAGTCGTTACGGCCATGGGTATCGCGCGTAAGGAGAAATCGCTTACCTACGCTACGCAGCAGATTAAGAACGACGAGTTCATGAAGGTGCAGGACCCCAACCTCGTCAACTCTATCGAAGGTAAGGTCTCTGGCGTTACCATCACCCCCAGCGCAGGCGGTGCGGGCGGTGCTTCCAAGATTATCCTGCGCGGTAACAAGTCCATTATGGGTAACAACCAGCCGCTTATCGTTGTGGACGGTATACCTATGACCAACAATACGCGCGGCCAGATGGACGGTACGGGCGATATCGCAGTGCTCAACTCCACCGCCGTGAGCGAAGGCTCCGACCCCCTCTCCCAGATTAACCCCGACGATATCGAGTCGATGAATATCCTGAAAGGCGCAAACGCCGCCGCCCTCTACGGTTCGGCTGCCGCCAATGGTGTTGTGATGATTACTACGAAGAAGGGTAAGGAAGGCCGTCTCGACGTGAACTTCACCTCCAACGTTACCTTTGACACGCCACTCCTTACGCCTGAAATACAAAACCGTTACGGCGCATCGATCAACGGCACAAGCATCAGTAAGGACAGCTGGGGGCCCGCTCTTGGCAATACGGGCAACCACTATACGCTGCAAAGTTCCGACGGCAAGAAGGTGTATCTGCGCGATCAGGCTTACGACGACATCAAGGATTTCTACCGTCTCGGCGTAACCACCAACAACTCAATCTCGCTTTCTGGCGGTACAGAAAAGATACGCACTTACGTGTCGTATGCCAACTCGCACGCCAACGGTATGATCCGCACGAACAGCTACAACCGTAACACCTTTGCTTTCCGCCAGTCTTACAAGCTCTTCAAGCGCGTTACCATCGATGTGAACGCCAACTACGTTCAGACGGTTACCCGCAACCGTACCTCTGGCGGTCTCGTGCTCAACCCCATCTACGACCTCTATACCGCACCGCGCAATGTAGATATGCGTTATTATAAGGACAATTATCAGGGTTACGGCACCTGGGAGTCTAATCCCCAACATGGCTGGCTCATGGATCCAACAAAGGGTGCCAACTACGTGTGGGGCAGCAAGACCTATCAGCTCACCGGCCCCATGCAGCAGTGGGCTATCAACAACGCCGGCAACAACAACCCCTATTGGCTCATGAACATGAACCAAGGCAAGGACAAGGAAGACCGCTTCTATGGCTACTTCCAAGGCAAGATCGACATCTACGACGGTCTCTCCTTCCAAGCCCGTGTGTCGCTCGACCACACGAAGTTCAACTCCGAAAGCCACCGCTACGCCACTACGCAGTTGCCCAGCTCGATGGACGACTTCGGCCGTTACTGGCTCAATAACCAGAAGACGAATGAACTCTATACCGACTACCTCCTCAGCTATAACAAGAAGTTTGGCGACTGGAGCGTATCGGCTACTGCTGGCTACGTAGGTCACACTCTGAAGTCTGAATATGTTTCTACCGACGTGACCGCTACGCAGTTCGACGGACAGCGCAAGTTCCTCTCTGATGATAATGTGGTTATCAACCGTTTCGAACCGAACTCCGGCGGTGACGGTGCAACTTCCAAGTCCGAAGGCTCCAACTGGGACAAGGCTGCTCTCGTTACGGCGCAGATAGGTTGGAAAGACTACGTTTATGTGGACGGTTCTTACCGTCGCGACTGGTATCGTGCCTTCAAGCAGTTTGCATACATGGGCACGCCCGACAACTATGGCTATTTCGGCTTCGGTGCCAACGCCATTCTTTCCTCGCTCTTCAAACTGCCCGAATGGTTCAACTATGCCAAGTATCGTCTGAGCTATTCAGAAGTAGGTAACTCCATTCCCAACAGCGTCTACAACCTCGCTGTCAGCAACAACGTGCGCGGTACGACCACGCTCTCCGGCTACAATAGCTTCTGGCCCATTCCTGAAAAGACCAAGTCGTTTGAAACGGGTCTGGAAATGCAGTTCTTCAACAACCGCCTCAATGCCGACATTACTTATTATAACTCGGCCATGCACAACTCCTATCTTGAAATCTCCGGTACCAACGGCCGCACGCAGCCTGTCAATACCGGCGTTATCCGCAACCAAGGTGTTGAACTGACGCTTGGCTATGACTGGAAGATTTCTAAGGACTGGCGTTGGAAGACTTCTGTTAACTTCTCGTTCAACAAGAATAAGATTGTCGAAACCTACCGCGACGAGCAGGGTAATCCCAAGATGCTCACGCAGGGCCTCGCCGGCGTTCAGGTACGCTATGTCGAAGGCGGTTCTTACGGCGATATGTACGTGAGCGACTTCCGTCGTTGGCAGACCGACGTTTATCAGTATGAAGTGCCCGACGTGAATGGCGGTGCTCCTACCGTTTACTACACTAATTCGCCCACGGCCGATGCAGCCGGCAACCCCCTCGCCGACGGTATCACAACAACTAAGATTCACAATGCAGGCGACATCTACGTCAACTCAGAAGGCAAGCCGACTATAGACGGTAGCTTCGCCTACGTGAAGCCCAGCGGCACGATCAGCAACACGCCGAGCAATCCTTACGGCAAGTACATCGGCAACATGAACTCCAAGTTCCAGATTGGTTGGTCGAACTCATTCCACTTTAAGGACTTCACGCTCTACTTCCTCATCAACGGTCGCATCGGCGGTAAGGTGATTTCTATGACCGAAGGCTACCTTGATGCACTCGGACAGTCGCAGCGCACGGCCGATGCCCGCATGTATGCAGAAAACAACGGCATCTACGCCGACAACGGTCAGCTCGGCATGTACGTGCCCGACGGCAGTGGGCAGATTGTTCCCATTCAGACTTGGTATGAAACAGTGGGTCGCAACAATCCCGCCGACTACGTTTACGATGCCACCAACTTCCGCCTCCGTGAGCTCTCCTTCGGCTACACGTTCCGCAACCTCCTCGGCGATGGCAAGAACCTCACCATCTCGTTCATCGGACGTAACCTCTTCTTTATCTACAAGGATGCTCCCGTTGATCCCGACATCTCCCTCTCCAACGGTAACGGCCTCGGCGCATTTGAAATCTTCAACCTCCCGTCCGCACGTTCCTACGGTCTGAATCTCAAACTTAATTTCTAAAAAGCAGAAATGATGAAACGCAAAATATTCTTTTCAGTCTTGGCTGTGGCAACCGCTTTCAGCTTGCAGTCCTGCCTCGACTATGATGTGCCCGGCGATGAATTGAACTCCGACCAATCGCAGCTCTCCAACGACTTCCAGGGCGACATCGACCAAATCAATTACCACCACCAAACGTCAGAGGAAGGGTTTGAGGCAGCCTATACGGCTTTAGCTCCTTATCTCGGCTCGTGCAAAACGGCGCAGTATTGTCTGCGCGGCGGTAAGAACGGCGACGTGCCCGGAGCACATGCCTATCAGCGTCAGTATGGTCTCGGCCCCGATTGCTACGCCAACTACATGACCATTCCGCACCGCGACTTCATGTACGGCACGTGGACTTCTACTTACAACAACTCCAACGACTTCAACGGCGACCCGCGCGGCAGCTACTCTATGGTGAAAAACGGCATTATACCCGTGCTCAACCACCCGCAGATCGACAGTATTCCCGAAGTCAAGGCCATCAACCTCCTTTACTACTGCATTTCGGCACAGGAAATGGCCGACATTTCTGGTCCGTTCACCTATATCGAAGACAAGAAGAACATAGAAAATCCTTCTGTCTACAACGATATGGAAACCATTTACAGAGGCATCGTGCAGAACCTCGATACAATCGTGGCTTGCCTGCGCAATTTCTCCTCCCGTCCCGAATGGTACAAGAACCGCGTGGGTGACGTTCTGATGTCCAACAACGAGACCAACCGCGACCTGCTTAGCGGCTTCAGCGGCATGACCACTTACATCAAGCTGGCCAACTCCTTGAAGCTGCGCATGGCGATGCACATTGTGAAGGTTGAGCCTGAACTTGCACAGAAATGGGCAGAAGAAGCCGTGCGCGACGGTGTTGTGGAGTCCATTGACGAACAGTCCGGCTTGTTCCCTGTAGTCAGCGGTTTCGCACATCCTATGGTTACCATTATCGACTCTTGGGGCGACTCCCGCCTTTCGGCTTCCTTCGAAAGCCTGCTTATGAGCCTTGATCATCCTTACACGAAGTACTTGATTACGAAAAACTCTAACGAGATTACCAACAAGAAGACAGGCGAAGTGCTGCCTGCCAACAAGAAGATTGTCGGCATCCGCAGCGGTACGCTGGTTGGCGACGGCCAGAGCTATGGACAGAACCAGCGTCAGGCTTACTCAGGCATCGACCGCAACTACTTGAACGACGCTCCGCTTTATCTCGTGAAGTTTGCCGAAGTTGACTTCCTGCGTGCCGAAGGCGCGCTGCGTGGTTGGAACATGGGCGGTTCAGCCCAATTCTTCTACGAGCGCGGCATTCGCAACGCATATCTCGATGAACCTTGGTACGTTTTTGAATACAACGACCTCGTTGAGGAATACCTGCAGCGCGAAAAGCCCGTTGAGTACGTGCAGTCCGACCCCATGGGCGACGGCGAAGATTGGCCGAGCCTTACGAAGATTGGCGTGAAGTGGAACGAGGCAGACTCTAAGGAAACGAAGCTCGAAAAGATCATCACGCAAAAGTACATCGCCCTCTTCCCCCTCTCCACAGAGGCATGGACGGAACTGCGCCGCACAGGCTATCCCAAGTGCTTCCCCGTGCTTAACACGAGCGACGGCGACGGCTCTATCGCACAGGGCGAACTCATCCGCCGCGTGCCTTGGCAGAGCACCGACCCCATCGAGTTGCAAAACATCAACAACACGGGTATCACAGCACTCGGCGGATCCGACTTGCAGGCCACGCGCCTGTGGTGGGACGTTGATGCACCTAACTTCTAATACACTATAATTAATAGGGGCGTATAGTATCTATGCGCCCCTATTGGTTTTTGCATACGTCAATCTATTCATATTAACCCCAACCAAAATTAAATTCTTTTTTTTAACCCTTAAATCATTTTCATCATGAAAAAGTCTACATTCGCTGCGTTATTGCTGGCAGGCTGCGCTTTCGCCGCCCCCGCTGCAGCACAGACGTCCCCCACGGCTACTGATGAGATTTACAATTTCGACGGCTTCACCGATTCAGGTCTCCTCGAATTGTTCTACAATGCCAATCAGCAGGGACGCAAGTACCCCACCGACGCCGAGTTCGAGGCAGCCGGTATCAGCAAGGGCGACATCGCCTTTGTTCGCTCGCACGTGCGCCGTCGCGCCATTATGAGCGACGATGACCGTCTTAATCAGGACGCTACCTCCAAGCGTCAGCTTTGGATGAACATTCCCATGGACGTGGGTTCGGGCGGCGCAGCCGGCTATCCCGGCACTAAGTTCACCTCCGACGTATTTTCAATGTGGAACTATACGAATCTCTTCGGCTCTTGGAACCACAGCATTTTCCAAGCTCCCGGCTGCTGGGTTGATGCCGCACACCGCAATGGTACAGACATCATGTCGGGTATCAAGTTCTTTGAAAGCTGGACGGCCGGCAGCGGTGACAAAGCCTATACAAAACTCATCACAGAGAAGAACTCCGACGGTACGTTTAAGTACACTCAGGCATTGATTAACTGTTTGATGTATTTCGGCGCAGATGGCATCAACTATAACTGGGAAGATGCAAGTTATTCTAATTCAGATGTCACAGCCTTCCATAAGTCTCTTTATAAGGAGGCCGCAGCACAAGGCTTTGACAATTTCCATGCCGGCATCTACACATCAAACTCTACCTTGACCCCTGGTTATAAGGAAGCATTGTTCGGCACAACTGCAACTGGCAGAACATTTGATCTGATGCTAAACTATTCCGGCGGTGACTTTACTTCTGCAAATGCTATGCGTACCTCCGTTCAAACAGCAGAATCTGCAATGGGCACTTGCGAAGGTCTTTACACCGGCGTTTGGTTTGTGGGTATGGATCGCAGCTGGAAGAACCTTGTAGCAAATGCCGAGAGCAAGCGCATTGGCGTTTGCCTCTGGGGCGAACACGGCCAAAGCCGTCTGATGAGCTACAACGTAGGCGACGGCGCTTTCGACACGCAGGAAAACTATCAGCGCCTTATGGAGCGTTGCTTCTCCGGCGGTAACCGCAACCCGCTCAACCGCCCGGCTATTAGCAATACAGGCAACAACTGGGAACGCACGGCTGACAAGCTGCCTTTGCAGACCTTCTGCGGCTTGGCTTCGTTCATTCCCGAACGTTCCACCATTCAGGGCAACCTGCCTTTCGGCACGCACTTCACCCTCGGTAACGGCGAACGCTACTTCTATAAAGGCAAGCGCACCAACGGCAGCTGGTACAACATGGGTGCACAAGACCTCGTGCCCACCTATCGTTGGATGGTGGTTAATCCCGGCACCACGACCGTCAGCACCAATATCCAGCCCAACTATACCCACACCGACGCATACACGGGCGGCTCCTGCCTGCGTCTCACGGGTGCTGCCGTTTCCGGCGGTACGGACATCGTGATGTACAAGACCGCGCTCAAGGTGAGTGGCTCTGCTCCTTACGCTAAGGTGGCTGTGAAGAACGGCAAGGAAGGCAAGAACGCCTCTTCGCTCTACGTTATCCTGCGCAAGCAAGGCAGCAATCAGTGGATTGAAGTGCCCTACGGCGACGTTAGCGGCGCAACTTGGGAAGAAAAGACCCTCGAAATCGCCGGTCTTTCTACCAACGACGTAATCGACCGCATCGGTCTCCGCGTTAAGGGCAACGACGACAATTACAGCCTGCTCGTCGGCAAGCTCGAAATCAACGACAACAGCACCGTTACGCCCGCTAATGTGCGCGACGTGATGGTAGAAGTGAAGGAAGAAACCAAGACCTCTATGGGTGCCAAGATTTATTGGGACGTTAACGCCGTGGCTACCACGCGTGCCGCCTGGGGCCTTGTTTACAACGACGAAGCCAACATCGACCACTTCGAAATCCTTTACAAGAACGGCGATAACGGTCGCGTTTCTGAAATCGGCCGCACCAGCAGCTGGTCTACTTACGTAGGCAACATCATGTTTGAAAGCGCAGCCGACCAGCCTTACATCGGTGTTCGCGCTGTCAGCACCGACCTAAAGACTTATTCCGCCACCGAATGGGTAGCCGTTCCCCGTGCCGCCCAGTCCGCACTGCCCGACCGTGCTGATAATGGCAACTATGGAGAAAGCTGCATGGACCCCGCCTGCGAAGGCGCAGCTATTGCCCGCGAACAGCGTTACGTAACTTCTGTTACCACTACGGGTGCTACCGAAAACCTCAACTATTCTGCAACGGGTCCCGTGGCTGATGGCTCTCAGTATGCCGACGCTACCGACCACGTGCTCAAGGTGGCACAAGGCCAGACCGTTACCATGAACATCAAGTGCGCAGACAAATCCGACGGTTTGAAGTGGTGCTTCCTCGGCGGTTGGATGGACCTCAACGGCAGCGGCGACTTCGACAAACCTCTTCCCACAGAGCGCACGGCTGATGAGATTGCCGCAGGCAAGACCGAAACCGACCCCGAAGGCGAACGCCTCTTCTTTGCCGGCACGCTCCGCGCCGCAACTCCTGCTTTCCAAAGCGCAGAAGGCGTAACCTTCTCCTTCACCGTGCCCAGCGATGCAACGCCCGGCCCGAGCCGCCTGCGCATCGTCTTCTCCGATGCATGGTTTGCCGGTATGTTCAACCCCGTTGGCCAGCACGCTAAGGGCTTCTCCATTGACT
Organism: Bacteroidales bacterium; assembly: GCA_022784065.1. GTDB lineage: Bacteria > Bacteroidota > Bacteroidia > Bacteroidales > Bacteroidaceae > Alloprevotella. The sequence goes on from JALFUO010000068.1 coordinate 39,144, forward strand.
TCGGCGTAGAAATCACTGGCACGAACCCCGGCCGCGTTGTAATTGACACGCGCGATCAGGGCGTAGCCGACCAGCCCGAGGGCTTCAGCCAGACCGGTATCGACAAGGTGAACGACGGCAGCAAGGTTTCCACCTTCAGCCTCGAAGACGGCAGCCTCAACCTCAACAATGTCGACAAGGCTTGGATTTACGACGCAGAAGGCAAGTTCGTGAAGTTCGCCAACGGCGTAAGCTCCGTGAACGTCAACGGTTATGCTCCCGGCGTATACGTAGTGAAGATGCAGAGCGGCAACGTTATCCGTTCGCAGAAGTTCATCATCAAGTAAACCCTCATCCCTCTCTTTATAAATCGGGTGCGCATTGCGATGCGCACCCGATTTTTTTGTTGCTGTTGTTAATCGCACACCTATCCTTGCAAGGCTTCATAGCCCTCTCTATACGCAATTTTTTCCCTCGAAAAACCCTTCAGCCTTTCAGCATTGTTCGTATCTGTTTGTATATTAAAAAGATATGGCTGAATGGTCTGAGGCGCAAACCCTTCATAACCATTCATCGCCGGGCTGCCTTAGAATGTCCTACTCTCTGCCTACCCGCTCCGCTGTTTAAGGCAGATATATTTTGCTAAGCCCTTGGAAATTTTTCCTAAGCCCTTGATACTTTTCACCGTCTGCGCAGAGAAAGTTTATTACAAGATTGCTAACATATATTACAAACTTTGTAACGCGCGTTACAAAGTTTCTAACAAGCGTTACAAAGTTTGTAATAAAAACTCTCTTATATGAGCGGAAAAAATATCTTGCAGATAGTGAAAATTATCTTGCGGATAGTGAAAACTATCTTGCTGATAGTGATGCCTGAAACGGGCTTCCCGAGCCGCAGCCGAAAATGTCAAGAAAAGGTGCATTTTATATAGACCAATTGGTTGATTTGTGCGTTAAGTGCCTATTGCAAAAGGCGGTACATCGCCGTGTTCACTGTGCTGGCTACACAAGTGGGGCGGGCTGTAAGCCCAATTGCTGCTCCCAGCCCAGGGCAGCGCCCTGGGGGAACGTGGACCGCGATTGATACATTCGGCATTTTTGCGCCGGCGCAAAAATGCCACGCGCCGTAAGCGCGTAACCCATTAATGCCCTTAACGCCCAACGGGGCGTTGCCCCTCATAATG
>JALFUO010000082.1 GCA_022784065.1 Bacteroidales bacterium
CATCGACCTGCGCCTCTCTCCGCTCGAGGGAATAGACAATATTAATAGAGCCCGCTCCGCCGCTTCGCGCCGCTAGTATTTCACCCTCCAGGGCCAGCGCATCGCCGCCCCGAAAAAGGGCATTTATATAGATAAAATCACTAGGGCGGAAGGCACGGTTTGCGTGAAGCGCGTAATGTAGGGGCGTTTTGCAAAACGCCCGCCCTATGCGCTGACAGGAAAAATAATGCAGCAACCATTTAACGGGCGTTTTGCAAAACGCCCCTACTTGGAGCAATTAGAAATAAACAATAGGTATTAATATATAAGGATAACTTTTTTGTTTCACTAAAATCAGTAGATTATGAAGAAAACTTTACTCTCTCTGGCTTGCGTGCTGCTGGGTGGCACTATGGCTTACGCGCAAGAGACTGCCGAAGTGGGTCACGTGTATCAGGGCGTGACTTACAACAACTGCTCGCCCAACGGCAAGTGGCTCGTGGCAAATCAGGAAACGTCCGTTTACATCTGCGATGTGGCTACCGGCACGAACTACGACTTTGCCGATGAAACCTACACCAAAGTTTATTTCGCCGGCTATGGCCATAGCGTTACCGACAACGGTATGGTTTGCGGTATGGCTCAGGAGTCTGCCGAATCCAATGCCGCTTACTTCAAAGACGGCGCATGGGTGGTTCTGCCCCAGCTCTCTGGCGCGTTGACCGGTTTCAATAGTGCCAATGCCTGCACGCCCGACGGCTCTGTTATATGCGGCAGCCTCGGTAGCGACGGCGCAGACATGAGCACCAGCGACCGCCTGATGCTTTACCCCGTGGTGTGGACGCTCAACGCTGACCGCGTGTACGTTTGCCAGGAACTGCCGCATCCCACAAAGGATTTCACCGGCCGCGTGCCGCAGTACATCACAGCTATGGACATCAGCGCAGACGGCAACACGATTGTCGGCCAGATGGTTGACTACTCCGGTTTCTACGTTGTTCCTATCCTCTACACCCGCAACGCCGAGGGCGCTTGGACTTACCAGCTCCTTGCCGAGGATCAGGTTTACGACAAAGAAAAGGCCGCCAATCTGCCCGAATGGGTAGAACAGCCCGTACAGCCCAAGGCAGAAGATTACATGTCGGCTGCCGACGTTGATGCCTACAACGCCGCTGTTGAGGCTTACAACGAGGCTTATCAGCGTTGCGTTGCAGGCGACCTCCCCTGGTCCGAACTGCCCGAATATCCTGAAAAGGGTTTCTATATCAGCGACCAGACGCAGGCTGCCGCTTATGCTGCCGCTGTTGCGAAGTACAAGGAAGACAATGCAGCTTGGTATGCCGCTTTCGAGGCTTTCGACGAAGCCCTCACAGAAGTGACTACGGGCAAGAGCTTTGAGTTCAACTCAATTCACATCACCCCCAACGGCAAGTACATTCTCACCGACCTCAAAGAGCCGGATCCCGATCCAGATCCCATGGCATGGTTCCCCGAATCTATCTACACAAACTGCGTGTTCGACCTCACTAAGGTTGACACCCCCATGCTCACCACCAACTCCAACATGCTCTCTACGGGCATCCTGGACAATGGTTTCTTCGTTGTGGCTGCACCCAAGAGCGACTACGCCCGCTCGAGCTACGTGGCCACCCCGGGGTCTAACCATCTGACGCCCATCGCCGACTGGTGCAAGGCAAGCGGCAACACCACAGCAGGTGAGTATATCACGTCCGAAATGCTCTTCGACTTGATTAACTACGTATGGGACGAAGCGTCTGAGAGCTATGTCGAAGAAACCGTTAGCGACAGTCTTATCACCGGCACGGGCATCTTCTCTGCCGACGGCAAGACCTTCGTTACTTGGCTGCAAGACCCCGGCACCAACGAGTACGTTACTTACACCGTAAACCTTGAGAACAGCGTGCTCAACGGCATTCAGAGCGTGAAGCACAGCGCAACCGAGCAGAACGTGCTCCGCCGCGAATACTACAACGTTCAGGGCCAGCGCATCGCCGCTCCTATTCAGGGCGTTTACTTCGAAAAGATCATCACCGCCGACGGTGCCGTCACCAAGAAACACCTCAAATAAGCGTTTCTTGAAAAAGCATAATCAAAAAAATCCCCGCAGGTTCAGCGAAGAACCTGCGGGGATTTTTGCGTGGGGGATAAGTCAAGTAAAAAAAAGCGGTGCAAATTTGAAATCCAATTGCAAATTTGCACCGCTTTGACGGAATGTGCTGATATTCAAATTGCTATAGCTGGTACTTTATTGCGAAGCAGTGCCTTCCAGGCAGTTAATACCTAAATCAAATTTATATCTAATTCAGGAAACGCGGACTCACTATTTCTACTTATACCTCACCCACTTAATCATTTCCTTAATCGTGGGCTTTTTGCCGTACATAAGTATACCGACGCGATAAATCTTTGCGCTGAGCCCTACGAAGCCGAGAGCGGTGGCGTAAAGCAGGCCAACGGAAAGCAATTCCTGCCAAAGGGGCACGCCGAAGGGTATGCGCACCATCATCACGATGGGAGCGGTGAGGGGGAAGAGCGAAGCCCAGAAGGCCAAAGGCCCGTCGGTGTTTTGCGCGCTGCCCATGGCGGCGTAGAGCGCGAACACCATGATGAGCATCACGGGCATGATGAATTGCGAGCTGTCTTCCTGCTCGTTCACGCTGGCGCCCACGGCGGCGAAGAAGGAGGCGTAGAGCAGATAGCCGCCGATGAAGTAGAGCACGAAGAGCACGCCGAGTTCCAGATAAGGAAGGTTGAGCAGTGCCGCAACCAAGCCGTCGCCCTCTGAAGCGGCGGCTATCGCTGCCGCGCTGCCGGTGACGTCTTGCCCCATCATGGCACTGCCCGCAGCGGCATCGGTCACGGCCGGGGCGCCGAAGCACACGGAGACCACGGTGAGGATAATGGCCAGCATACTGCCCCAGATGGCCAGTTGCAGGAAGCCCACTAGGGCGATGCCGATAATTTTGCCCATCATCAGCTGGAACGGCTTGACGCTCGAAATCATCAGTTCCACGATGCGGTTGGTCTTTTCCTCCATCACGCTCTGCATCACCATGCTGCCATAGCTGAGCACGAACATATAGATGAGGAAGGTGAAGATAAAGCCTGCCGCCATGGCGATTTCCGTGCTCGACCCCGTCTCGTTGCCCTCTGCCGTGCGCTTGACGGTAGATATCTCAAAGTCCTGCTGGATGTCGTTGATGATTTGCTCCAATCCCTCAATGCCCGTGGCGGCGAGGCGGTCGCGCCGCACCTGTTCGTTGAGCACGTTGGTGGCGTAACTGAGGAGGTCGGCGGGCACTTCGCGCCGCGAATAGATGCGCACCTGCTTGGGGTTTTCGGTAAGGTTGCCCGTTATGGCAATCACGGCCTCCACTTCCGTCGAGTCGGAGTAGTAGGCGGCGTTGTTGTAGTCGGCAACGGGGAGATAATGGTAAGAGGCATCGTCCTTGAAGAGCGCGACATACTGTCCGGTGCTATCGTAGATGCCCACGCTTTTCTGCTCGTCGCTTTTAATCATGGAGAGCCAGATGGGCACGAATACAAGCGCCGCAAAGATGAACGGCATGAGTATGGTGAGCAGGATAAAGGACTTTTTGCGCACGCGCGTCATGAACTCGCGCTTGATGATGATATATATTTTAGACATATATTTATAGATGTGTGGCGGGGCTAAGGCACTCGCCCAATTGGTTTTTTAGAGAAAAATATCAATGCCCCACTACGCGCAGGAATATTTCCTGCATCGAGGGCATCTGCTCGCAGAAGGAGCGCACTTCGGCGCGGTCGGCCACGGCGCGGATGATGTCGGAGCCGGTGGCGGCGGCTGTGGACTTGCGCAGCAGGTAGCGGTGGAAACCGCCGGCCTGGCTGTGGTCGGCTATCTCGAAGAGCGACGGTTCGGCGGCGAGGTCGCCGCTGCGCGTTATCAGCTCGAAGACGCCCGTGCGGAACTGCTCCTTAACGTCGGCCACCGCGCCCGAGAGCACGACCTTCGAGTTGTTGATAAGCGCGATGTCGTCGCAGACTTCTTCGACCGACGACATGTTGTGCGTCGAGAAGATAACCGTGTGCCCCTCGTCGCGCAGTTTCAGTATTTCCTTTTTCAGCAGCTCGGCGTTCACGGGGTCGAAGCCCGAGAACGGCTCGTCGAAGATAAGCAGGGGCGGGCGGTGGAGCACGGTGATGACAAACTGCACCTTTTGCTGCATGCCTTTCGAGAGTTCCTCGAGCTTCTTGTTCCACCAAGGTATGATGCCGAACGTTTCAAACCACACTTTAAGGCGGCTCTTAGCCTCGGCGTAGGAGAGGCCTTTGAGTTGCGCGAGGTAAATGGCTTGCTCGCCTACCTTCATCTTTTTGTACAGCCCGCGCTCCTCGGGCAGGTAGCCGATGCTCCGCACGTCGTCGGGGCCGAATGCGTGCCCGTCGAAAGAGATTTCGCCGCTATCGGGGGCGGTGATGCGGTTGATGATGCGTATGAGCGTGGTCTTGCCCGCGCCGTTGGGCCCGAGCAGGCCGAACACCTTGCCGCGCGGCACGCTGATGCTCACGTCGTCGAGCGCGGTGTGCTCCGCGTAGCGTTTCACGATGTGGGAAGCAGAGAGGAAAATATCTTGTGTAGGCATTATATATTATATGTGTATATTGTTCGGATAAATAAAAACAATAAAAACCGCTTGTCCTGTGTGGGCGAGTAGGGGCGTTTTTGCAAAACCCCCCCCGTTTGGCGGCAACCAGCG
>JALFUO010000069.1 GCA_022784065.1 Bacteroidales bacterium
GTACTACATGAAACGGCCGCCCGAGGACAAGCGTACGGGCCCCGCCGTTTTCTTCGGCTAAGAACTATCGTTGGGGCGTTTTGCAAACCGCCCGCCCCCTTGCCGAGCCACAGCCTATCATATTTAAAAACGCCCGGAAGATAATTGCCTCGCCGGCAATTATACTTCAAACCGAAAACGCCGCTAAAACCATTTACTAAAAACGTTCTCCCCATGCTTGACATCTCCGTCCTTATCCTTTTCTTCAACCGCCCCGAGTCGCTTGCGAAAGTGTTCGAGCAAGTGCGCAAGGCACAGCCGGCACGCCTCTTCCTCTACCAAGACGGGCCGCGCGGCGAGAAAGACCTGCCGGGCATTCAGGCCTGCCGCGACATCGTGGCGCAGGTAGACTGGCCTTGCGAGGTGCATCGTAACTATCAAGAAAAAAACATCGGGTGCGACCCCGCCGAATACCTTTCGCAAAAGTGGGCGTTCTCCATGACCGACAAATGCATCGTGCTCGAAGACGACGATATTCCCTCCGTCAGTTTCTTCCGCTTCTGCAAGGAGATGCTCGACCGCTATGAGCACGACGAGCGCATCTCTATGATTTCGGGCATGAATTACGACGAGCAGACGCCCATGCCCTACGACTATTTCTTTGCCACCACATTCTGCATCTCGGGCTGGGCCACATGGCGGCGCGTGGTCGACCAATGGGACGCCGCTTACTCTTTCCTCGACGACGAGTACAACCTCGCACAGCTCGAAGCCCTTATCCGCGAGCGCCGTTATCAGAAAGACTTCGTGCCCTTCTGCCGCTACCACCGCGCCTCGGGCAAGGAATACTACGAAACCATCTTCCACGCTGCCATATTCTTCTCAAACGGTCTCAGCATCGTGCCGCGCGTGAACATGGTGACCAACCTCGGGGCGTGCGGCGAAGGCATACACCTCAGCGGCACCAACGACGTGCTGCCCCGAGCCTACCGCCGCATCTTCGAAATGAAGGCGCACGAACTCGACTTCCCGCTGCGCCACCCGCGCTACATCATAGAGAATGTGGAGTATAAGAACCGAATGTTCCGCATTCAGGGATGGGGACATCCGTGGGTCAAGGCGGCCCGCTCGCTGGAAGAACTTTGGCTCAACCTGAAAAAAGGCAATTTCCGCCGCATCGGCCAAGCCATGACGGCACGCCTGCGCAAACTTGCGGGCAAGGCGCGGTGGGACTAAGACAAAGCCGTCCGCCCTTTTAAAACCAACAGATTTTCAGACCTATTAAGAGAGATTCCAGCACGTGCTGGTGTCTCTTTTTTTTACAACATAGCGCAGTTGATCGTTAAAAAAGTGGCGTTGGTCGAATTTTGTTGTAACAAAATCTTAATACCTGTAATTTTGTAACGTGAAATATAGTCTTTACGCGGCAAAGCCGAGCTTGGGCGGGCGTTCTGCAGAACGCCCCTACTGCCGGGTCTCGCGCGCGTATATATATATTATATGTATGGCAACTAATCTAAACGTTACGTATATGCAGAAATCTCTACTCTTTCTCTTCTTCCTCGGCATGGTGCTCACGGTGCGTGCCGAGTGGGTAGTGGTGCAGCAAGACGGCAAGGCGGCAGCGGTCAGCCACGCCGACGTGCGGCGCATCACGTTCGAGGGCGGCGACAACCTCAACGGGCTGGCCACGGGCGGCACGCTCACGGGCGGCGTGACGGCGAAGACATTCACAGCCTCCTCTAAGGTGACTACGGTCAGATAAGAAGCGCAAATTTTCTTATAACGCGGCCGCCACTATCTCCTAAGACCGTTCACAGTATCTTGCTGACAATTTTTACTGTTACGGCAGACAATTTTTCCTGTCTGCCGTGACAGTTTTTATTTTCTACCTGATATTTTTTACTTTCTGCGCAGATAGTTTTTGTTACAAAGTTTGTAACACGTATTACAAAGTTTGTAACATGTATTACAAAGTTTCTAACATGCGTTACAAAGTTTGTAACAAACTTTTTCTTATATGATAGTAAAAACTATCTTGCTGAAAATAAAAATTATCCCCGAGATCGTAAAAAATATCTCGGGGATAATTTCTCGGATGCCGTTTGCCGCACGCTCATATTACTGCATAAAAAAGCCTCGCGCGGAATGCGTTGCGATTGCATTCCGCGCGAGGCGTATGGGTTTGCTTTGAAGCGGCAAATAATCCTTATTTGCGCGTCTTGCCGTAGCGGCTCATGAACTTGTCTACGCGGCCGGCCGTGTCGACGAGCTTGGACTTGCCCGTGTAGAAGGGGTGAGAAGAGCTTGAAATTTCAAGTTTCACTACGGGATAGGTTTCGCCTTCAAACTCAACGGTGTCGTTGGTTTTGCAAGTGGAGCGCGAAAGGAACATGTCGCCGTTGCTCATGTCTTTGAACACAACGGGGCGATAGTTTTCGGGATGAATGCCTTTTTTCATATCTTTATCGTTTTATGTTTCAGTAGGTAAATGGATTTTGTTTGGTAACAAAGGGGTGTAATGGGGTAAATCGGGTGCAAAATTACGACTTAAATTTTGCTCTTGCAAGATATTAAAGCGGTTTTTTAGCGTTAAAGGCCTATTATTTGCCCGATTATGCGGTTTTCGTTAATTTTGCACTGTCATTATATGCTGAGAAAGTAAACAACATATAGAAAGCCATGCCCAGGTTTGTTCTCCTATATATATTAATATTGTGTAGCGCGTTGCCGCTGCGCGCCGGTTTGATCGACAGCCTGTTTGTCAACGCGCCGCAGGACGTGCTGCCGCTTTTGGGGCAGACGGAACGGCTCGACCTTTTGGACCTTTACGATTATCGTTTGAAAGCTGAGGTGGAAAACCGGCTCGGCGGCCGTTCACTGCTCGAATATAAGGACTCCTGCACGCTCCGCCTGCGCATTTCGGATGCCGAAAGTTGGGAGATGCACTGTGTGCCGGGCGAGGGCGGCGCGCTGCTCGTTTGCCTCAACTCCGTGCGTGCCGCCGGCGAGATGACGCGCCTCTCCGCGTACAACCTCTCGTGGCAACCGCTTAAAATGGCGTTTCCCAAGCCAGATAGCAAGCATTTTCTCACCGCCGCGCCCGCCGATTCGCTCACCGACGCCGACCTCTCCGCCCTCCACGTGCTGCTGCCCGCCCTACCCGTAGCGGCCTCTTGGCAGGAGGGTAACCGCTTGCAGCTGCGCATCGATGCTTCCGCGCTTGCCACCGACCTGCGCCGCGCCGCCCGCCTGTGCCTCCGCCCTTTGACCTATGAATATCGCAAGGGCGCATTCGTGTTGCAGTAAGGGCAGAAACGCTCAGAAGCATCTTTTGCCGCTTTTGCGCCCCTAATGTTAGCAAAAAAGGCAGTATAAAGGCAGAAAGTTTAGTTTTTTGTTTGTCAGAAAGAAAAATGTAACTAATTTTGCCGCTATCTATTCAGACTTACGCTGAGCAAACAGATAATATATAGGTATTAGTCATTATATAATCGGATAATCATTTTTATTGTTCAACTTAATTTAATAATCACGCACATGAAGAAATTTTTACTTCTGATTGCTGCCGTAGTGGTAACTATGACGGCAAGCGCACAGCCTAAGACTCTTGGTAAGTCTAAGGTTGATGCTAAGGTTGAAAAGCAGCAGTTGCCCGACTTCCTGCTTAAGGCCAAGACTGTAAATCCTTTCGGCGACTTCAAGAAGGGTATCGTTACAGCTCCGCAGAAACAAAAAATCCAGTCGCGCGAGGACGAAATCGATGCGTCTAAAATCCTCGATCTCTGGTGCTGGGCTGACTCTTCTGCTACTTTTGCAGGCCTTATCAACATGCCCTCATCGGCAACTGAAATGCGTTGGGGTGTGGCTTTCCCCGAAGGCTTAATGAAGAAGTATGTTGGCAACACCATCGACCAGATTGCTTTCTACGCTACTCCTGGTACGCTCACCAACTGCTCTGTTTGGGTGATGAGCCTGAAGACGGGTCAGGTTGTATGGCAGCAGGCTTGCAGCCTTAATGAATTTAAAGCTAACGTTATCGCTTGTGAGAATCCTTACACCATCACGGGTGACGGCATCATGGTAGGTTACACGGCTTACGTTAAGTCGCCTTCTTACAACAACTATCCTGTGGCTTCCTGCGTTTATCCCACTTCTGTTGATGGCGGTGCTTATTTCTACTATGGCGGTTGGCACAACACCTCCACTTGGTTCTACGAAGACTGCTACGCTGCCAACTTCATTCAGTGCTACACCAGCGGTGAAGCCGGCCGTAAGAACAACGACCTCACCTTGCTTGGCGCAGACGGTCTTCGCGGCGAACTCTCCGGCGGCAACCAGCAGTTCGGCGCTTACGTGCGCAACTATGGTATGACGGACATCACTTCGTTCGACTATACTTACGAAGTAGACGGCAACACGACCAGCGGTTCTGTCAACCTCACCACTCCTCTCGGCTACCTCGGCGCAAAGGGCGTGGCTGTTACGGAAGTTAAGCCCAACAGCAAGGGTGTGTACGAAGGTACGTTTACTGTAACTAAGGTGAACGGCGGCGATGATACAGCTGCAGAAGACAACGTGGCTCCTGTTCCCGTTGTTGCTCTTGACGGCGGTGTGAAGAGAATGAACGTTATCGAAGAGTGGACCAGCACGGAATGTGGCTGGTGCCCGCGCGGCATTGTAGGTCTCGAAAAGATTAAGGAAGCCTATAAGGACGACCTCCTTCCCATCTCCGTACACACTTATTTCAGCGCACAGGGTGACGATCCCCTCGAAGTTACCTCTTATCAGGAGGTGCTTGAAAGCTATGCCACCGGCTTCCCCGGCGCATCTATCAACCGCGAATACAACGATGTTGACCCGTACAGCAACTTTGAAGACTTCCCCAATATCTTCTATCAGCACTGCGAAGCTACCCTTGGCCTTGCTACGGCAGAGGAAGACATGGGTGCCAGCGTAAGCATCACGCCCTCTATCCAGTTCAACATCGACGTGCCTGCTAACTACTACGGTCTTGCTTATGTTATCACCGAAGACAACATCACGGGCGTAGATCAGCTCAACTACTACTATGGTCTTCCCGACAGCTACTTCAAAGGTGCTGACGACCTGAAGTTCCTTCAGACGGTTACTCCGACGGATCAGAAGCAAGGTGAAAGCAGCTCTGGCGGTACGACAATGTATTACTATTACCAGCCCACGTTCAACGACGTTGCCCGCACGATTGACTCTCCTTGGGGCGACAAGCACCTCTTGCCCGCTTGCAAGGCCGGCGAAAAGGTAACGCTTGATCCTGTGAATGTCGAAATGCCCGAAAGCATCGAAGGCTCTAAGGTAGGTGACGTTAGCGTAACGGCTCTCCTGATTGACCAGCGCACTGGCATCATCGTTACCGCCAGCCGTGTGAAGTATAACGAAAGCGGTTGGGCAGTCGGCATCAACAAGGTTGAGAACGCTACCGACGAACCCGTTATCGAAGTAGCAGAAGGCGCATTCAACGTAACGGCTGAAAACGCTACCGCTAAGGTTTACACGATGGACGGCAAACTCGTGACCAGCGCAACGGTTAAGGGCAGCGCTTCTATCCCCACCTTCGGCAACGGCGCTTACATCATCCGCGTTGAAGCTAACGGTCAGAAGTTCGCTAAGAAGGCTATCTTCTAAACCAACAAAACGCTCATAAAAATCAAGGCGAACACCCCGCGCGGGGTGCTCGCCTTTTTTGTGTTGTCATTGAAGAAAACTCTACAAGACCAGCGCGAGGGCGTAAAGATAATCGGAAAGGCGGTTGAGATAAGGCAGGGCGAACGGACCTCGGCAACCGGCAGCGCAGACACGACGCTCGGCACGGCGGCACACGGTGCGGCACACGTGGCATTGGGCCGCAAGCACGCTACCGCCGGGCAGCACGAAACCACCGAAACTTGCGCCGCGCTCGGCGTCGAGACGGTCTATGGCATTTTCCAAATCCTTTATGTCGTCGCCATTCGGCGCATTCTCAATCGTCTTGGCGCAGGCCACGTCCGCGCCGACGGCAAAGAGCAAATGCTGGGCGCGGCGCAGCGGTGCGGCAATGCCGTCGCAGCCGTCGGCGGCCCGTTCGCGCAGCTCCGCCAAGAGCAGACCGATGTGGCTGTTCAGTTCATCGAGTGCGCCAACCGCCTCAATGCGCGGCGCACTCTTGTCTGTGCGCGTGCCGTCGGCGAGGGAAGTGCGCCCTTTGTCGCCGCCGCGCGTGTAAAGTTTTGCCATCTAATAATAGTTGATGATATAATCCTGCTTGTTAAGCCGCTCTTCAAAAAAGGCGATGCCGAAATCGTAGAGGTCAAACGTGACGCGCACGGTTTTTTTCCCGATAAAATCCTGCCAAGCCTTGTGCCCCTTGCCGTGAATGCCGCCCGCCACGAGCACGAAAGCATCGCCGCGCTGCCGCAACAGGGAGGGCAGGGCTTTGCTGGCAATATTTTCGGCAAACACCATATCGCAACGCCCGCCTTGCAGGGCTTCCGCCCATTCGTCTGCCTCAGCCTCTGCCGGCAACGCCACGAAGCAGCAAGTGGGCACGGCGGCTTTGAGATATTCCAGCGCAAGCGCGTCCAGCCCTACCACGGCGCAGAGGCGTGGGTGGCGGTGGTTGGCGAGGCGGAAGAGCAGGCGATAATCTTTCTCACGCAGCAGCGGCGCGGCAACGGCGAGGTATTGGTGGCGCAGCGCGGGATAGGCATAATAGGCTCCGCGCTCGTAAACGACGTTTGCCACGAAATTGTAGGCAAACGGCGAATGAATGCCATAGCCCCGGCGATGGCGGAAACGATGCAGCCAGCGCAAGGGGCGGCGCACTATATTCTTTCTATTTGCAAAGGGAAAACGCATAGAGGTTTTACTTTACTTCGCAGGCAAAAGTAGATGCCGGCAGCCCGGCGGCGTTTACGAGATTGGCGCGGGTGAATGGCTGCCAGGCGTAGCGCACGGCGGTCGGCTTAGGTACTTGGGGCGAGCGCAGCACAACGCCATCGGGACGCGCCTCTGCGGAGGCAGGATAGAACTTGCCGTCGCTCCCTGCCAGTTCAAAGCCGATAATCTTTTTGCCCGAGGCAGGGCGCAACCCGTGGCCGTAATCAAAACTCACCGCAACGGCATCTTTTTGCAAGTGTGCCGCACGCACCATCGGGCCGCTCGGCACTACGTCGTGATAGCCATACACGCGGTGCAGGGCAGATGCCGCGAGCCGCTCGCCCACCTCGCGCTTGTGCGTGGGGTGTACATTGAGCGAGTCGCCGAGGTCGGAGCAAACGCTCATCCAAACGTTCGTGTTAGCCTCTGCCAACTTGCGCTGGCTGTCACGAAAGGCGGGCCATGTGGGGCGCGTGGAGATGCTCGAAAGTTGCACGAAGAGGAAGGGCAAGGGTTCGCCGCCCGTTTCGAGCGCGGTGCGCCAGCTTTGTAGCAGCAGGGGGAACAGCCGCTCGTGGGTGGCAATGTCTTGCGCGTTCGACTCACCCTGATACCACAGCACTCCGCGCAGGGCATAACCCTGCCAAGGGCGCAGGCCGCAGTTGTAGAGATAGGCGGGCATGTAAGGGTGCAGTTGTCCTTCGGAAACGGCCTTTGCGCAATTCTTGGCAACGCGCTTCCGCGCCCATTCCATGATTAGGGAGTTATCGTGGAAATCGTCGAGGATTTCCTTGAAATTGCTTTGCAGCGTGAGGCTGTCAATCCACGCCTCGCACGTTGCGCCGCCCACGGCGTTGCATATAATACCCACGGGACAGTGCAGGCTGTCGGCCAAAACGCGGGCAAAGTGGTAGCCAATGGATGAAAAGCCTTTTATGGCTGCCGCCGAGGACTGCTGCCAGCGCGTGGGGCGCAAATAGCGCAGGCGGTTCACCTCTTCTAATTCTTCTTCGCTCCACTCCACCGCGAACGGCTGGAAACGCGCCCGCTGATTATATATATGTATCAGGGGATGCCGGGCGGCATCTTCGAGGTCGGCGCCGGCCGTGGCGGTTTCGCTGACGGTAAGTTCCATATTCGACTGCCCCGAAGCAAGCCACACCTCACCCACATAGACGCTGTCGATGAGATGCGCGCGGTTGCCGGCCGTTATCTTCAAATCAAACGGGCCGCCTGCCGCGCCAGCATTGAGGCAAACCTCGAAACGGCCGTCGGCATCGGTCTGCGCGGCATACTGCTCGCCGCGCCATTCCACGGCAACGCTTGCAAATGCCTGTCCCGCCGTGCCGCGCAAGGGGAACACCCTTCCGCGCTGCATCACCATACCGTTGGAAACCATCGACGGCACGACGATACGCGCCGCCTCTTGCGCAGAGGCAGCAAGGAAACAAGCGAAGCAAAGCGCGGAAACAAGGCGCGAGAGATAAGAAAAGGGAGCAGGCATTTTATATATTTACTGATAGTCGTCAACTAAAACCTCAGGTCTCACGAGTAGGGGCGTTTTGCAAAAC
>JALFUO010000074.1 GCA_022784065.1 Bacteroidales bacterium
GGGGTGTTTTTTCAAAACCCCCCCTACTCCGATTAGGCAAGTGATAGCCCACACAGAACAAGCTGTTTTTACTGGTTTTTATCTGATTTAGCCAACATGGTTTTACCCGAAAGAGCGTTCCAGGAAAGGCGTTGCGCTAAACATCAATATCTCCGCCAGCCCTATTTCCACGAGCCGAGGCTCAATGATAGCGCGGCCGCCGTAGGGCTGCGTGTCGAGGCGGCAGGCATCGCCACCCGTGAGGAAGGCGAAAGCGTTGTCGCCGGCCTGCTCTGCGAAGAAGCGGCGCAGGTAACTGTCGGCCTCGCCCCTTATGCCCGTAAGCGCACCGCTGCGCAGGGCTTCCGCCGTGTTGCGCCCCCATTGGGGCACCGCGCCGTCCATATCGGCGAGCGGCAGGCGTGCTGTGAGCGTGTGCATGGCCTTGAGCCTCATTTCCAAGCCGGGCGAAATGTTGCCGCCGAGGTAGCGTCCGTCAGCCGTCACGCGGTCAATCGTCATGCAGCTGCCGGCATCGATGATCAAGAGTTCGCTTCCCGGCCTGAGCGCGGCGGCCCCCACGGCCGCTGCGAGGCGGTCTGCCCCGAGCGTCGCGGGCGTTTCGTAGGCGATGCTCAATGGCGTGGGCGTGAGCCCCGTCACCGCCAGCGTACTTTCCACGATGCCCTCCAGCGCACGGTGCACGTCCTCCGCACCCTTGCCCACCGTGGCGAAAGCGCAGGCCTCAGGCCTTGCTTCCAGCGCATAGCGGCGCAGCTGCCCGAAGTCTTCCCCGCCCCACTTGCGGCCATCCACGCGCTGCCGCCCGTCGTAGAGCGCGGCCTTCATAAACGTGTTGCCGATGTCGAGGATTAGGTTCATGCGGTGCGGGAAAACGGGCTTTCCTTATATGATAAGCCCAATTTCGCTGCAAATTTACAGCAAGCGGGCCATACCACCAAATTTTTTGCTTTGTCATCGTTCGTTTTTGCCGCGGCGCACCCCTCCATTTTGCGTAAATATTATTTTCAAAACACTTTTTGGCATTTGGCGGGTCGGCAAAAAAGGCTTATCTTTGCTGTGTAAGCAAGGAAGAACGGCGCGGGCCGCTCTTCCTTCTTTTTTATGCCTTGAAACTTTCAAGGAGCAAATGAAAATTAGCTCCGTGAAAATAAAAATTATCTCCGTGACAGTGAAAATTATCTTATAGGATAATTTTTACGGTCATATAGGATAGTCGGACAGACCCGGCAAATCGTTTTTCTTTCCTGCCTCAAAATTTTCCGCCAAACGCCCGACCGTTATTTTTTCCTAAACTTCCGTAAAATCCTGCGCGGGCGAAGGGTTAATGATTGCAAAGGCAGTTTGCACGCTCTGCGCAGGGAGTGGCCGCGCGATTACAATATTTTGCACTCGGCCTGCCAGCCTTTCTTTATGATTTTGTACTTTTGCAATACGCTTCGGGGAAAATGAAATTGGATAAAAAAACAAGTAGGACGGGTTGCGCCGCCTGAAGTAGGGGCGTTTTGCAAAACGCCCGCCGTGTGCGCTGAACAGTAATAATATCCAGTCACCCATGTACCGGGCGTTTTGAAAACGCCCATACTTTGCCCATCAAATATATAATATAAATATGACACCTCTTGCAGAACGCTTGCGCCCGCGCACGCTCGACGAATACGTAGGCCAGCAGCACCTTGTAGGACCGGATGCGCCGCTGCGCCGCATGATTGAGTCGGGCCGCGTGAGCTCCTTTATCCTCTGGGGACCGCCGGGCGTGGGCAAAACCACGCTCGCCAACATCATAGCACGCCGCCTCGACGTGCCTTTCTTCACGCTCTCCGCCACCGCCGCCGGCGTGAAGGAGGTGCGCGAAACGCTCGACCGCGCCGCTAAAAGCAAATTCTTCGCCACGCAAAGCCCGCTGCTCTTCATCGACGAGATCCACCGCTTCTCGAAGTCGCAGCAGGACTCGCTGCTCAATGCCGTGGAGACGGGCGTGGTGACGCTCATCGGCGCTACCACGGAGAACCCTTCGTTTGAAGTGATCCGCCCGCTCCTCTCGCGCATGCAGGTCTACGTGCTCCAGCCGCTCGGCAAGGACGACCTCCTCGCCCTGCTCCACCGCGCACTCACGGAGGACGAATACCTCAAAGACCGCAACATAGATATTAAGGAGCACGAAGCCCTGCTGCGTTATAGCGGCGGCGACGCGCGCAAGCTGCTCGGCCTACTCGACCTCGTCACTTCGTCCTACCCCGACGAGGAGCAGCTCACCGTGACCAACGACCTCGTCACCTCGCTGCTGGCCTCCTCGCCCTCTGCTGCCGCCTACGACAAGCAGGGCGAGATGCACTACGACATTATCTCGGCTTTCATCAAGAGCATACGCGGCAGCGACCCCGACGCCGCGCTCTACTGGCTGGCGCGTATGATTGAGGGCGGCGAGAAGCCGGAGTTTATCGCCCGCCGCCTCGTGATCAGCGCGGCGGAGGACATCGGCCTGGCCAATCCCAACGCGCTGCTACTGGCCAACGCGGCGTTCGATGCTGTGCACAAAGTGGGCTGGCCCGAGGGGCGCATTCCGCTGGCGGAGGCCACGGTGTACCTGGCGGGCAGCCCCAAGAGCAACTCAGCCTACATGGGGATCAACCGCGCCCTCGAACTGGTGAAGCAGACGGGGCCGCAGCCCGTGCCCCTACCCTTGCGCAACGCGCCCACGCAACTCATGGCGGAGCTGGGCTATCACGACGGTTATCTCTATCCGCACGACTATCCCGGCAACTTCGTACGGCAGGACTATCTGCCCGAGGCTTTGCGCGGCACGAAGCTCTGGCAGGCGGGCGACAACGCTGCGGAGCAGAAAACGGCGAAAAGACTGGAAGATTTGTGGCAGTAGGGGCGGCGGAGGTATCTGGAAGTTCCGGAATATCCGGATTATCCGAAACGTCCGGCACTTCCGGGCAACTATATTCTTGGGAGTAGCTCGAGCTTGGGGATATCTATGCGGGCGCGGCCGCTATGCAGCAGGCCTTGCCCTTCGAGGGCGGCGAGCATCCGCGACACGTTGAGGCGCGTGGCGCCGAGGGCATCGCCGAGGGCGGCCATGCGGATTTGCAGTTCCTTGTGCCCGGCGGGGCGGAGGCAGCGGGCAGCGAGGAAGGAGGCGAAGCGTAGGTCGAGGCGCTCGACGCGCGGCTGCCAAAGGAGGGCGCGGCGGTCCTGAGCGAGGGTACAGAGGCGGTTGAGCAGGTTGAGGCGGAAAGCGGGATAGAGTTCCATGAGCGTGCGGCACGCCGCCTTATCGAGGCGCAGTATGCCCACGGAGGTGGCGGCGGTGAGCGTGAGGCCGTAGCGCGGGTGCAGCCCGTAAAGACATTCGGGCTGGCAAAGCCACGGGGCGCGCAGCCACTCGCGCAGCACGTACGACCCATCAGGCGCGGCGGCCGTGGCAATCGCCTCGCCTTCGAGCAGGCACACGAGGGCATCGGACGTCTCGCCGGCGGTCACGATGTCGCTGCCCGCAGGCAGGCTGCGCACGTCGAGCGGCACCTTGGCCGCCATGTCGAGAAAGTCGAGGCGGCTGAAACCCTGGAACAGGGGCAAGAGGAGGAGGCGGTTGGAAAAGTCGTGGTTCATGGGAAACGGATTTTGGATAAAAACCAGTAAAAACAACTTGCTGCGGGTGAAGCCCTATCGGGTGCGCAGCCGGTCTTAATGCCGAGCCTGTGAGCCTAACCGGCTCACGCTCGCCCTTAATCCCTGCTGCTACGGCCGTTTGACAACGGCCGCTTCACCCGCAGCAAGGAAAAAACCGGAAAAAAACCGTGAGACCTTATTCCTTTCGGCGTGTCGCAAGAGGTTTGGGCGTGAAGGGCGGTTTTTTATGGTTTTTACCTTGTTCTGTGTGAAGCGGGCGGGCACCGACCGCAGCCTTAGCGCAAAAAGAACGAGACGAAAGCCCTGCTTTCAGGCTCGGGCTTTATGCGATAAGGCGTAGCCCAAGGGCTTCACACAGAACAAGTTGTTTTTATCGGTTTTTATCATTATCATTGAGCCTTAAAGCGTAGGCGCAAAGTTGAGGATTTGTTCGGGGCGGTCGATGAAGCATTGCGCACCCGTGGCGGCGAGTTCTTCCTTGGTGCGGAAGCCCCACGTGACGATAAGATAAGGCAGGCCGGCGGCGAGGGCGGTGGCATAGTCCACCTCGGAGTCGCCGATATATACCGCCTCGTCCTTGCTGCTGCCCAGCAATTCGAGGGCACGCAGCACGCTGTCGGGCGCGGGCTTGCGGCGCACGCCGGGGGCTTCGCCGATGGCCACGGGGATAAGGTTGCCGAAGTAGCGGAGGTTGAGGTCGGTGACGGCAGGCTGAAGTTTGTTGGACACAATCGCCACGCGCAGACCGCGCCGCCGCAGTTCCTCCACCACGGCCGGTATGCCGCCGTAAGGGGCGGTGCGGTCGGCAGAATGGTCGAGGTAAAAGGCGCGGAAGGTTTGGAATATCTCTTCGCACACCTCGCCATCGGGCTTCTCTATGCCCGCCGCAGCAACCGCTTCATCAATGGCACCGCCCACGAGGCGGCGCACGCCGTTGCCCAAAAGGCGGCGCACCGAGTCGAGGGGCAAGGCCGGCAGGGCGTGACGCGTGAGGGCGTGGTTGACGGCGGCGGCGAGGTCGGGCAAGGTGTTAAGCAGCGTGCCGTCGAGGTCGAAAATGAAAGTTGTGTACATATTGTATGTTATGCTGGGCTTGTCTAAAACACTGGACAAGCTTTTTTTTATTATTATTCGCTTAATTCCATCCACCTTTCCATAGCCTCGTCGAGGCGTTGGTCGATTTGCGGCAGGCGGATGCTCTTTTCTGTGAGTTCTTGCACCGAAAGGAGGCCGGAGCAGAGGGCGGCCTCGATTTGCTTCTTCTCGTCTTCGAGCGCAGACATTTCAAGCTCGAGCGCGTCGAGTTCCTGGCGCTCCTTGTAAGAAAGGCGGCGCGGACGGTTGGCATTGCGCTCCGCGCGGGCAGGGTCGGCCTTGGCAGGCGCGGGCTTGGGGGCAGCCTGACGCTCGGCACGCTCGCGCTCCTCGCACTCGGCGGCAAACTCGCGGTACTGCGTGTAGTTGCCGGGGAAATCATCGATCACGCCGTCGCCCTTAAAGACCAAAAGATGGTCGACCACCTTATCCATAAAATAACGGTCGTGGCTCACGACGATGACGCAGCCGCGAAAGTCCTGCAAATACGTTTCGAGCACTTGCAGCGTGGGAATGTCGAGGTCGTTGGTCGGCTCGTCGAGAATAAGGAAGTTGGGATTTTTCATCAGCACCGTGCAGAGGTAGAGCCTGCGGCGCTCGCCGCCCGAGAGCTTGGCGATATAGTCCTGCTGGCGCGAGGGCGGGAAGAGAAAGTGCGTGAGAAACTGCATGGCGGAAAGCTGGCGGCCGCCGCCGAGGTCGATGGTCTCGGCAATGCGGCGCACGGCATCGATGACCTTCATGCGGTCGTCGAAGGCCATACCCTCCTGCGAGTAATAGCCGAAGCGCACCGTTTCGCCCACGACGAAGCGGCCCTCGTCGGGGCGTTCCAGCCCGAGGAGCATCTTCACAAAAGTAGACTTGCCCGTGCCGTTGCCGCCGATGATGCCCATCTTCTCGTAGCGCGAGAAGTTATAATAGAACTTGTCGAGGATAACCTTTCGGCCGCCCTCTGCCGCCGCGTCGGGGAAGGACTTGCTCACATATTCCGCCTCGAAAATCTTGCTGCCGATGTAGCCGCTCTTGATTTCGAGCCGCGCCTGCCGCTCCGTGCGCCGCGCCTGAAGGTCGCGCTCGAGCTGCGCGAAAGCCTCCTTGCGCGAACGCGCCTTAGTGCCGCGGGCACAGGGCATGCGGCGCATCCAGTCGAGTTCCTTGCGGTAGAGATTTTGCAGTTTCTCGTGGTGGGCCTCGGCGGCGGTGAGGCTTTCGCCCTTCTTCTCCAAATAATAGGCATAGTTGCCGCGAAAGACCGAGAGCTGCTTGCCGTCGAGCTCGAGAATGGACGAACAGACGTTGTCGAGGAAGTAGCGGTCGTGGGTGACGAGGAGCAGGGCGCAGGTGGCGTGCTGCAAGTACTTTTCGAGCCAGAGCGTCATGTTGAGGTCGAGATGGTTGGTAGGCTCGTCGAGGATCAGCAAATCGGGCTCGGCAAGGAGCACGTTGGCCAACGCCACGCGCTTCACCTGCCCGCCGGACAGCGTGCCGATGGTTTGGCTGAGGTTGTGGATATTAAGTTTGGAGAGGATCTGCGCCGCGCGCTGCTCGAAGTTCCAAGCGTTGCGCTGCTCCATTTCCGTGATGAGCGCGTCGAGCCCCGCTTGCTCGGGCGAGGCGAGGCATTCCTCGTAGCGGCGAATGAGCGACGAGAGTTCGCCAGCCTCGTGGAAACAGGCCTCGGCCACGGTCATCGCGGGATCGTAGTCGGGCGTTTGGCGGAGGAGGCCCATGCGCGTGCCGTTGCGCATGATGATGCTGCCCTCTTCGTAGTCCTCGCGCCCCGTGAGAATGTCGAGGAGCGTAGATTTGCCCGTGCCGTTGCGGGCGATGAGGGCCACCTTTTGCCCTTCGTGTATGGAGAAGCTCACGTCGTCGAGCAATTCCAATGCGCCGAAGCGCTTGGTGAGATGCTGCACGTCAAGAAGTGGTGCCATATATATAAAATATTGTGTGGTTGCCGGGAGTAGGGGCGTTTTGCAAAACGCCCGCCGTGTGCGCCGAATGGCCTGGCTAATGCAGTCACCCATTTAC
>JALFUO010000100.1 GCA_022784065.1 Bacteroidales bacterium
GTGTATAGATGTTACCATAGTCCAATACCTCTGATGGTTCCGTGCCAAGGTCATCTATGCCAAGCATATCAACATTTATGAGTTTACGGTATGCCTCATAGTTGTTCTTGCAGAGGTACGCAATGTACTTTGCATCCACAACTCGGATTCCATACGTTCCTTCGTTGTATGGTTTGGGAATATGCAGTGTGTTCGGCAATTGTTCATTTTATTTGCCCGCGAAGCGCACGATTTTTCGCAGTCGAAAATCTCAAAGAAAATGTCAAGAAAAGGTGCATGTATATGAGCGTTTGGCCGCGGTTCGGAAAAGGCTGAAATATGTTTCCTCGCGCGCGCGTTACGCATTAATTTCCCCGAAAAGCCCTTCAACCCAGCACTAATTCGCATAAACGTCTGTATTCAAACGGGTTGCGAGTGTATAGTTTGCACCTCAAACCCGTCACTAATGACGGGTTTGTCTTGTCCTGACATTGGTTCATATACACGCACTTTTCTTGACCTTTTCTTTGAGATTTTCGGCTGCGCTCGGCAATATGAGCAAGCTCTATTTCTTGACATTTTCGGCTGCGCTCTGCATAGCCCGAACAAGTTCGACTCTGCACTCGCTTGCACGAAAATTGCACTCGCTTGCACGAAAATTCGGCTGCGCTCGGCATAGCCCGTTTCGTGCCCCACTATCAGCAAGATAATTTTTACTATCAGCAAGATAGTTTTCATTATCCGCAAGATAATTTTTCCGCTCATACAAGATAGTTTTTGTTACAAACTTTGTAACATGTATTACAAAGTTTGTAACATGTGTTAGCAACTTTGTAACGGCTGTTACAAAGTTTGTAACAAAAAATATCTGCGCAGATAGTAAAAAATATCTTGCTGAAAGGAAAAACTTTCAAGGAGAAAGAAAAAATTTGCTCCGAGCAAATGCGAAGCAGGCGGTATCTGCGCGGTATGGGGCGCAGGGCGCGGGCTGAATAGTTTGCGGGAATACGCCAAAAGTAGGAAATAGCGGTTGTTTTGCACGGGCTTATAAGAAAGTTATCGAAAAAATAAGTATTTTTGCAGTGTGAAAGCAGATAGGGCCTTACGCGTGCGTTGCATTATGGGCGGGCGTGAGGGTCAAATGCTTTAGCAAATTAGTTTTATTTACCTAAAAATCAAATTCTTCTCTTTTATGAACGCATTTGTATTTCCCGGACAAGGCGCACAGTTCGTGGGCATGGGAAAAGACTTGTACGAAAAGCATCCGATAGCCAAACAGTATTTTGAAAAGGCAAACGAAATCCTCGGTTTCCGCATCACGGACATCATGTTTGAGGGCACGGACGAGGAACTGAAGCAGACGAAGGTGACGCAGCCCGCTATGTTCCTGCACAGCGTGGTGAGCGCATTCTGCCTCGGCGACGCTTTCAAGCCCGACATGGTGGCAGGTCATTCGCTCGGCGAACTCTCCGCGCTCACAGCCGCCGGCTGCCTGAGTTTTGAGGACGGCCTGCGCCTCGTGTCGAAGCGTGCGCTCGCCATGCAGAAGGCCTGCGAGCAGAACCCCGGCGGCATGGCTGCCGTAATAGCCCTGCCCGACGAGAAGATTGAAGAAATCTGCGCCGCCGTGAGCGAAGAAACGGGCGTAGTAGTTCCTGCCAACTACAACTGCCCGGGCCAGCTTGTTATCTCCGGTGCAAAAGATGCCATCGACGCAGCTTGCGCCAAGTTGAAAGAAGCCGGTGCGAAGCGTGCCCTCGTGCTGCCCGTGGGCGGCGCGTTCCACTCTCCCTTGATGCTGCCTGCACAGGAGGAACTCGAAGAGGCCATCAACCAAACGGAGTTTAAGACGCCCGTTTGCCCCGTGTATCAGAACGTGGACGCTCTGCCGCACACCGATCCCGAAGAAATCAAGGCCAACCTCATCAAGCAGCTCACGGCTTCCGTGCTTTGGACGAAGGAAGTGGCAAATATGGTGGCCGACGGCGCAACAGAATTTGTAGAATGCGGTCCTGGCAAGACTTTGCAGGGACTGATTGCCAAGATTTGCAAAGGCAACGAGGCCGTAAGTGCTCGCGGCGTGAACGAATAATTATATATTGAGTAGGGACGTATAGGATACGCTCGGCGTTGTCGGGCCGATGCTATACGCCCCTGCTTGTATGTGGAAGGGCTTGAAGGGTAGGGGCGTTTGGCAAAACGCCCGCCGATTGCTTCGCAAAGACATTTTTTGAGGCAATCATTAACCGGGCGTTTTACAAAACGCCCCTACTCGTGAGACCTTATATTTTATAAATTAATGACTGAAAAAATAACGATTTACCAAGTGCTGCCCCGCCTTTACGGCAACACGACGGCAAACAATATTCCCGGCGGCGACATTCACGAGAACGGCTGCGGCAAACTGGGCGACTTTACGCCCGAAGTGCTGAAACGCATCAAGGATTTCGGATTTACGCACATCTGGTACACGGGCGTGCTCGAACATGCCACGCAGACCGACTACACGGCCTACGGCATCGCCAAAGACCACCCCGCAGTGGTGAAAGGCAAGGCCGGTTCGCCTTATGCCATCAAAGACTACTACGACATCTGCCCCGACCTCGCCTCCGCGCCTGAAAAGCGCATGAAGGAATTTGAGGCGCTTGTGCGCCGCACGCACAAGGCGGGGCTTAAAATGCTGATAGACTTCGTGCCCAACCACGTGGCGCGGTCTTACCATTCCGATGCCAAGCCTGCCCGCGTGAAAGACCTCGGCGAGAACGACGATACGGCAAAAGGCTTCTCGCCGCAAAACAATTTCTACTACCTGCCCGGGCAGATGTTCAGCACGGAGAATTTCGAGGAGGACCGCGCCGCCAATGTGCCTTATCGTGAATATCCGGCAAAGGTGACGGGCAATAATTGCTTCTCGCCCCGTCCAGGCCGTAACGACTGGTATGAAACAGTAAAGTTGAACTATGGCGTGGACTTCTACGCCGGCGGCACTCCGCACTTCGACCCCGTGCCCGACACGTGGGACAAGATGACGGCTATCTTGCTCTTTTGGGCGAAGAAGGGCGTGGACGGTTTTCGCTGCGACATGGCGGAAATGGTGCCCGCAGAGTTTTGGGCCTATGCCATTGCCAAGGTGAAGGAAAAATATCCGAAACTTATTTTCGTGGCAGAAGTGTACAATCCCGCCGAATACCGTCGCTATCTGCAGAGCGGCTTTGACTATCTCTACGACAAAGTGGGGCTTTACGACACGCTCCGCGCCGTTGTGCGCGGCGAGGCATCGGCCTCGTGCATCACGGGACAGTGGCAATGCGTTGACGATATCCGCACGCACATGCTTTATTTCCTCGAAAACCACGACGAACAGCGCATCGCCTCCGACTTCTTTGCCGGCTCGGGCGAAAAGGCGCGACCCGCGTTGGCGGTTTCGGCGTTTATGGGCACCAATCCGCTGATGATTTATGCCGGTCAGGAACTCGGCGAGCGCGGTATGGACGCTGAAGGATTCAGCGGACGCGACGGCCGCACCACGATTTTCGACTATTGGCACGTGGATACGCTCTACCGCCTTTGCCACGGCGACCTCTTGACGTGCAAGCCCGAGCAGCAGGCCCTGTACGCATATTATAATAATATAGTAAAACTCTGCAACAGCGAAGCCGCGCTCCGCGAGGGCACGTTCTACGACCTGCAGTATGCCAACTACGTTGCCGACAATGGTTACAACGCCGGCCGCCAGTACGCTTTCCTGCGTGCCGCCGGCAAGGAAAAGATGCTCATTGTTGCCAACTTTGCCGACCAAGACGTGCATGTTGGCGTGCGCATTCCCGAAAATGCCTTCGCCTTTATGGGACTGCGCGAGGGCTTGTGTTCCGCGCACGATTTGCTCTCGGGCGAAATGCAGACTTTGGAGTTGCGCAAGGACGGCACTGCCTTTGTGGAAATTCCCGCAAATAATGCCGTGGTGCTGAAATTCTAAGAAACCCCTGTTGGTCGCAGTGCGAACCACGTAAATAATATGAATTTTGTCCGCAAATCATATTTTCCACGAATTTTATTTTGCCCACGAATCACACGAATCTACACGAATCGTTTTCAATGAAATAAATGGCGACCTGTACGGTCGCACGAATCACACTAATGCAATCAAGAACGCAGCCCCAAATATTGAATTCGTGAAAATTCGTGCGACCGATCAGGTCGCCTTAAATAACAGGACACGAAAATTCGTGTAGATTCGTGAGATTCGTGGGCAAATAAAAAAATCATTTGTGGGTCTAAATACAATGCTTGGGCAAAAAAATATTTGTGGACAAAAAGAATTTGCGTTCCATGAACCAGCACGTAATTATGAACAATAAATCTTTGCTCGGCCTGTCGCCGGAGGAACTCAAAGAGATAGTCGTGGGCTTAGGCCTGCCGGCATTCACCGCCAAGCAGATTGCGGGTTGGATATACGGCAAGCACGTCGACAGCATCGACAAGATGACCAACCTTTCGCTCGACGCGCGGCGTAGGTTGTCGGAGGCATACGCCATTGGGTGCAGCGCACCCGTGAAATGCCAGCGCTCGGCCGACGGTACGGCAAAGTATCTGTATCGCACCATTGACGGGCATTTCGTAGAAACCGTCTACATTCCCGACGGCGACCGCGCTACGCTTTGTGTCAGCTCGCAAGTGGGCTGCAAGATGGGGTGCGCGTTTTGCATGACGGGCCGGCAGGGCTTTGTGCGCTCGCTATCGGCAGCCGACATACTCAACCAAATCTATTCCCTGCCCGAGCGAGACACGCTGACGAACATCGTCTTTATGGGACAGGGCGAGCCGATGGATAATCTGGACAACGTGCTGCGTGCCACCGAGGCACTCACCGCCCCGTGGGGCTACGCTTGGAGTCCGAAGCGCATCACCGTTTCCACCGTGGGACTGGCCAAGGGCCTAATCCGTTTTCTCGACGAGAGCCGCTGCCACCTCGCCATCAGCCTGCATCACCCCATACCTTCCGACCGCGCCGCACTCATGCCCGCCGAAAAGGCCTTCGGCATCGCCGACATCGCGGCCCTTTTGAAGCAATACGACTTTTGCCGCAAGAGTGCGCACCGCCCGGAAGGCGCGGCGCAGCGCAGGCTCTCCTTTGAATACATCGTTTTCAAGGGCATCAACGACACCCGCCGCCATGCCGATGCCCTTATCCGCCTTTTAGACGGGCTGGATTGCCGCATCAACCTCATTCGCTTCCACGACATTCCCGACACGCCGCTCAAAGGCGTGAGCGATGAGGAGATGATTGCGTTGCGCGACTACCTGACAAATCACGGGCTCTTTACCACGGTGCGTGCCTCGCGCGGTCAGGATATTTTTGCCGCTTGCGGCCTGCTTTCAACGGCGGAACAAGAGAAAAACAATGGGAGTAAACAAGTAAACGAGTAGACAAGGAAATTTTCGTGCAAGCGAGTGCAATAAGTTTACTTTAATTGCCGAGCGCAGCCGAAAATCTCAAAGAAACAAGACAGGTTACTCATATAAAATAATATTTAGTAAAACATTCCTGTCTCGTTTACTCGTTTACTAAATAACTTGTCTACTTAAAATAACATCAATAAAATACCATGATACACGATTTCAACAACGACTCAAACAACGCGCCGCAAGAGCAGCAACTGCCGAAGGTGCGCGTTGCCGTGACCCACGGCGATACCAATGGCGTGGGCTACGAACTGATTTATAAAGTGTTTGGCGATCCTGCCATGCTCGAACTTTGTACGCCGATTGTCTACGGCTCTGCTAAGGTGGGAACGTATCACCGCAAGGCAATGAACCTCTCCGCGCCGTTCCAAATCATTTCTTCTGCCGAAGAAGCACAGGAGGGACGCCTCAACCTGCTTTCCTGCTTCGATGAAGAAGTGCTTGTGGAGTTTGGCAAGGCCAATCCCGAGGCAGGCCATGCCGCTTTCCTCGCTTTGGAGCGTGCCACGCAAGATTTGCGCGAGGGCAAAGTCGATGTGCTTGTCACCGCGCCTATCAATAAGAGCAGTATTCAAAGCACCAACTTCCGCTTCGTAGGGCACACGGAATATCTGCAAGACCGCCTCGGAGGCGAAGAGACCGAGCCGCTCATGATTTTGTTCAACAAACTTATGCGCGTGGCCTTGGTGACGACGCATGTGCCCGTGTCGAAGATTTCAGAGCAGATTACGCAAGAAGCCATCGAGCACAAAGCCCGCCTGCTCTACAAGTCGCTGCGCCGCGACTTCTGCGTGTCGGCTCCGCGCATTGCCATTCTCGGCTTTAATCCGCACAACGGCGACGGCGGCGTGCTCGGCACGGAGGAGCAAGACGTGATAACGCCCGCTATCAAGCAACTCGTGGAGGAAGGCATACAGTGCTTCGGCCCTTACTCCGCCGACGGATTTTTCGGCACGGGCCAATACAGCCGTTTCGACGGCGTGCTGGCGATGTATCACGACCAGGGCCTCGCGCCCTTCAAGGCACTGGCAGGCGACGAGGGCGTGAACTTCACGGCAGGGCTTCCCGTAGTGCGCACCTCGCCCGACCACGGCACGGCCTACGACATCGCCGGCAAGGGCATTGCTTCGCCCACCTCTTTCCGCGAGGCTGTGTATGCGGCCATCGACATCTTCCGCAACCGCCAGCGTTTCGACGAGGCGAACGCCAATCCTTTGCCCAAACTCTACCATGACCGTCGCGAGGATGAGCGCGGAGGACATGTGCGCACCTTTACGCCGCGCGAAGAAAATATTGAATAATCTGTTGGTTGAATAAACTGCAGAATTTTACAAAAACCATAAAAACCGCTTGCTTTGTTTGAAGCCCAAGGGCTCGCCGCCGGTCTTAACGCCGAGCCTGAAAGCCTGCGGCTTTCGCTCGTCCTTAATCCCTGCGGCTGCGGTCGGTGCCCGCCCGCTTCAAACGACGCAAGCAAAAAACAGAAAAAAGTAAAGCATACTTTTCTTTACTATTTACAGCAAAAAGTAATTGTCCACTTTTTTCTGTTTTTTGCTTGTCCTGTGTGGGCGGGCGGGAACCGACCGCAGCCTTAGCTGATTAAGCAACAGACAAAAGTCGGCAGACTTTTAGGCTGGGGCTTAATTCGCTAAGGCGAGCCGACAGGCCCACACAGGACAAGCGGTTTTGATTGTTTTTGTTTAATTCAATCAATGCGTAGGATTCTATTCAAGAACTGAAGAAACAATTATTATTCACAAATGAAATTTGCAATCATTGCAGCCGGCGAAGGCTCACGCCTGAAAGAGGAAGGCGTGGCCGCGCCAAAACCCTTAGTGGAAGTGGGCGGCGAAAAACTCATCGACCGCCTGATCCGCATTTTCCGCGACAACGGAGCAGAGGAGATAGACATTATTATAAATAACCTGCATCCCGAAACGGCGGCGCACCTCGAACATCTGAGACAGACGGGTAAGGCAGAGGACATTCGCCTTGTGGTGAAAACTACGCCGAGCAGCATGCACAGTTTTTTCGAACTGTCGCCCTTTCTCGCCGATGCGCCTTTCTGCCTCACCACGGTCGACACCATTTTTCGCGAGGAAGAATTTGCGGACTATATCCGCCGTTTCCGCGAAAGCGGGCTCGACGGCATGATGGCCGTAACAGATTACATTGATGACGAGAAACCACTTTACGTGGGTACGGACAGCGCACTCAATATCACGGGCTTCCACGACACCGACGAGGGCGACCGCTATATTTCGGGCGGCATCTATTGCCTCGCTCCCAAGGCCATCCTCACGCTGCGCCGCTGCATGGACGAAGGGCAGAGCCGAATGCGCAATTTCCAGCGCGCGCTGGTGGCAGACGGCTTGAAACTCAAAGCCTGCCCCTTTTCCAAAATCCTTGACGTTGACCACGTGGAAGATATCCGCAAGGCTGAAGAGTTTTTAGAGCATCAATAAATGAATATATTAGGAATAAGCCGTTCGCCGCGCTTCTCGCCAAACAGCGCAGACCGCGACAACGCCATTTTCTCCGCCGTGGCATCGCGCTTGATGCACGTGGGGCACGAGGTGTCGGTGATAGCCGAAGACGTGTTCGTGGCAGTGGAACTTGAAGAGTTTGATGCCGTATTTTCCATGGCACGCGGCGCGGACGTAGTGCATCAACTGTGCGAGGCTGCCGCAGCAGGCAAACCCGTGCTTAATGCGCCCGATGCTTTGCTTAAAGCCTCGCGTGCCGCGCTTACCGCCTGCTTTCAGGAGCATGATATTCCGCAGCCGCGCAGCCTTTGCCTCGCTACCGATAGTCCCGACGTGCCGTCGGGCATCTCCTTTCCGCTTTGGCTCAAGCGCGGCGACGCTTGTGCGCAGTCGGCGGCCGACGTGTGTTTTATAGAAGATGCCGAAACTTTGCGCCGTGCCCTTGCAGACTTTTATGCAAGAGGCATTGAGACAGCCGTGGTTTGCGAACACGCCGAGGGCGACCTCGTGAAATTCTATGGCGTAGAAGGCACGGATTTCTTCCATTTCCTTTATCCCACCGAGGGCGAAGGCTTCAGCAAGTTCGGTCTTGAAGCCCGTAACGGCGTGCCCCATCATTTCCCGTTCGACGCCGCACAGTTGAAGCGCATTTCCGACCGCGCTGCCTCCGTTTCCGGACTTACGGTCTACGGCGGCGATGCCATTGTAAAGGCAGACGGCAGCATCTTGATTATAGATTTCAACGACTGGCCCAGTTTCTCTCCGTGCCGCCGCCCTGCCGCGAAAGCCATTGCCCAAAGACTGGTAAAATCTCTATAAGGCCTATATATAATATTGTATATATAACAATCCCTTCCATCATGCAAAAAGAAAATTCCAAGCTTGCCGCCACCTTTAAATCGCAAGACACCGAGGAATGGCTGGACATACATTTCACGCGCCCGCTTGGACTGATGTGGGCAAACTTTTTCAACCGTTTCGACACGCACCCCAACGTCGTCACTATCCTTTCCATTATCCTCGGCGCGGCAGCCGGCGTGCTGTTCTATTTTGAAGATTTTTGGCTCAACGCTTGCGGCGTGCTGCTGCTCGTTTGGGCAAATCTCTACGACAGTGCCGACGGACAACTGGCGCGTATGACGGGCAAGAAAACCCGTTGGGGGCGCATTCTCGACGGCTTTGCCGGCGACGTTTGGTTTTTCTTTATCTACGCCGCCATTTGCCTGCGCTTGCAGGGGCAGCCTATGCCGGGCACTGACGTAAATTGGGGCATTTGGATTTGGTTGCTGTGCGCCTTTGCCGGTTTTATCTGCCACGGCAAGCAGTGCCAGCTGGCCGACTATTACCGCAACATTCACCTTTATTTCCTGAAAGGCGAAAGCGGCAGCGAACTCGACAATTTCAAGAAGCTCCGCGCCGAATTGTCCTCCCTTTCCTGGAAAAAAGACGGCGTATGGATGGTGTTTCTCTACTTTTACGGCAATTACACCCATTCGCAAGAGCAAATGACGCCGCGCTTCCAGCACTTCAAGGCCAGGCTCGATGAAAAATACGGCCGTGCCGTGCCGCAGCAGCTCCGAGATACGTTCCGCGCAGGCAGTCTGCCGCTGATGAAATACGCCAATATCCTTACGTTCAACACGCGAGCCATTGTCGTATATATATCCGTCTTAATCGGCCAACCGTGGATCTATCCCTTGTTTGAAATCACCGTGATGAATATCCTCTTCTTCTATATGCGCAGCCGCCACGAGCGTTTGTCTGCCGCCTGCGAAGCAATGCTATAAACAGAATTTATGAGACCTCTTTACCGCAACCTTTTCCTTCTCTTCGGGGTCGTGGCCATCGGCATCATGCTCTACACCTTCGACACCGACTACGACATGCTTCGCGACAACATCGCCCGCGCCGGCCTGTACCTACCCGCCGTTTTGGGCGTTTGGATTTTCGTGTATCTCTTCAATGCGCTGGCGTTCCAGATTATTGTGAACAATGGGCGGCACGACAAGCACCTTTCCCTGCGCCACGCCTACAAACTCACCGTTTCGGGCTTCGCGTTCAGCTACACCACACCCTTTGGCTTCGGCGGCGGTCCGTATCGCGTGATGGAACTGGCGAGTTACATCGGCACGCCCCGTGCCATGTCGTCGGTTGTGCTCTATTCCATGATGCACATACTGTCGCATTTCTGCCTCTGGACCACGTCCTTGCTGCTCTTCATCATTTTCTACGCCGAAAAGATGACACCCTTCTTCTGGACACTTTTCGGCATCTTTGCCGTGGTGCTGGCCATCGTGCTGTATTTCTTCAACGTGGGCTACCGCAACGGACTCATTGTGAAACTTTACAGCATCTTGCTCAAAATTCCCTACGTCCGTGTGCCTGCCAAGAAGTTCTACGAGAAAAATATCGAGGCTATGGAGAAGGTGGACAATAACATCGCCTACCTGCACAGTTGCCCCAAGGCATTCTTCACCTCGCTCTTCTACGAATACGTTGCCCGCGTCATCAACTCGTTTGAATATTACTTTATTCTCATTTCCTTCGGCGTAGACGTAACGTTCGTCGATGCCGTGCTCGTGCTGGCGTTTTCCTCGCTCATCGGCAACCTGCTCTTTTTCTTCCCCATGCAACTCGGTGCCCGTGAGGGCGGCCTGGCGCTCATCATCAAAATCCTCGGCCTCAGTGCCCCGGGCATCGGTTTGTTTACGAGTTTTTACACCCGTATCCGCGAGTTGTTCTGGATTTTTATCGGCGTGGGACTGGTGAAAGTAGGCAATAAACAGATTATGAAATAAAGGAGGATAAAGAAGATGATAATCAATAATATAATTATTCCAAAAGCAATTATATTCGACTACGGAGGCACGCTCGACACCAACGCCCGCCATTGGGCGCACGTGCTTTGGGATGCCTACCGCGCCGCAGCAGTGCCCGTGAGTGAGGCGGCCTTTCGCGAGGCTTACGTTTATGCCGAGCGGTATCTTGCAAAAAATCCCGTCATCGCGCCTGAGGACGACTTCGCCGTTCTGCTGCAAAAGAAGCTCGATATAGAAACCGCCTATTTGCAGGCACAGGGGTTTTGGCAAATAGCCGATGCCGCGCGCCTCGAATACGTGCAGGCCATGGCTCGCTTCTGCGACGATTATGTGCGCTGCAACCTCATTTCGTCGAAGCGCGTTTTGGCAGAACTTTCCGCCCGTTTCCCCCTGACGCTCGTATCGAACTTTTACGGCAATGTTGCGGCAGTCCTTTCCTCTTACGGTCTTGACGGCTATTTCCCGCGAATTATCGAGAGCGCGGTGGTAGGCGTTCGCAAGCCCGACCCTGCCATTTACCGCCTCGGCGTGGAAGCGACGGGCTTTGAGGCGAAGGACGTGCTCGTGGTTGGCGATAGTTTCGGTAAAGACATTGTGCCCGCAAAGACAGTCGGTTGCCAAACCGCTTGGCTCAAAGGTGAGGGATGGACAGAGCAGGAAGAAGACGAAAGTCTGCCCGATGCCGTCATCACCGACCTTGCGGAATTGCCGTCGGTCATAAAGTGAGATTATAACAAATGAGGAGCGATTTCGCTCCTCATTTGTTTTTCAGAAATTCCTCGGCTTTTGCCAGCGTGTCCAACTTGCCCACGTCAATCAGTTGCAGGCCGGGCTGTTCGTAAGCCCTTATCCGCAGTTTGTCGCATTGTTCCAAGTAAAACTCCATTATGGGGAAACGCGCAGGGTATGCCTGCATCGGCGCGAAAATCTTGGGCTTCACCACATGCAGCCCCGAGAAGGCGAGCCGTTTGCACGATGCGAGGTCGAGGGCGGGGTAGGGCGTGCGCACTTCCTCCGTTTCGATATTCGTCCAGCCGCAGAGGCGGTTGTCGGCATCGAAGAGCAGATAGCGTTTCGTATCGCGGCGGCTCACGAGCAGCGTGACATCGTTTTCCTGCGCGGCGGCGAGGAATGCCGGGAGATTGGCATTCGAGAGGATATCCACGTTATGGATCAGTATGGGCGCGTCGGACTCTTGCGCAGTCAGCAGCGGCGCGGCCTTTCTTAGGCCTCCGCCCGTGTCGAGCAGGCAGTCGCGTTCGTCGGAAATGGCGACTTCAATCCCGAAATCGTTTTCAGAAAGAAAATCAATGATTTGCTGGCCGAAGTGGTGCACGTTCACCACGGCGCGGTCGAAGCCTGCGGCTTTCAGACGGCGCAGCGTGTGCGCTATGAGCGGTTCGCCGCACACGGGCACCATGGCCTTGGGCATTGTGTCGGTGAGCGGTTTGAGGCGCGTGCCGAGACCGGCGGCAAAAACGAGGGCTGTTGGCATTTTTATCTTCGTTTATTAGTAGACGAGTTTACAAGTAAACGAGTAAACGAGACAAGTTTCTCATGTAAAATATAATTAGCAGGACATCTCTGTCTTGTTTACTTGTATACTCGTTTACTTGTTTACTAAACTGTCTTGTTTACTTGTATACTCGTTTTCTTTGAGATTTTCGGCTGCGCTCGGCAAAGCTCGAACAAGTTCGGCTCTGCTCTCGCTTGCACGAAAATTTCCTTGTTTACTAAAAATCCTTGATAATATTATATTGGAGGGCGCTTTGCAAGATGCAAAAGAAACTCTTTTATAAGAAATTGCAAAGAAAAGAGCAGGAAAAGCGCGAAAACGGGTATGAAAAAGGCGAGTTATATGCGATTTTGCTGTAACTTTACACCGCAAACAAGGGTTTTCTTATAGGATTGTTTGCAAAAACCTTACTTTTACAATATGGAAAAACGTTGCTTAGTTTCCGTTGCCAACCTCCCCAAGGAAAAAATCCTCAATCTTATCCGCATGGGGCAGGAATTTGAGAAACGTCCCAACCGCAAACTTTTGGACGGACGTATCGTAGCCACTCTCTTTTTTGAACCCTCCACGCGCACCCGCCTCTCCTTTGAAACGGCAGCCAACCGCCTCGGCGCGAAAGTCATCGGCTTTACCGACCCCAAGGTGACCAGTTCCACGAAGGGCGAAACGCTCAAAGACACCATTATGATGGTGAGCAATTACGCCGATGTCATTGTGATGCGCCATTATCTCGAAGGCGCGGCGAAATATGCCTCTGAAGTGTCGCCCGTGCCCGTGGTCAACGCCGGCGACGGCGCAAACCAGCACCCCTCGCAAACCTTACTCGACCTTTACAGCATCAACAAGACTCAGGGCAAACTCGACGACCTGCACATTCTCCTCGTGGGCGACTTGAAATACGGACGCACGGTACATTCGCTCATCATGGCCATGCGCCATTTCAACCCCACTTTCCATTTCATCGCCCCCGAAGAACTCTCTATGCCCGAGGAACTCAAAGCCTACTGCCGCGAGCAGGGCATCAAGTACGAGGAACAGACCGATTTCAACGAGGAGGTCATCGCCAAGGCAGACATTATATATATGACACGCGTGCAGCGCGAGCGTTTCACCGACCTCATGGAATACGAGCGCGTAAAGGACGTGTATATCCTCCGTGCCGCCATGCTGCGCAACGCCAAGCAAAACATGAAAATCCTGCACCCGCTGCCCCGTGTCAATGAAATCGCCTACGATGTGGACGATGACCCCCACGCCTACTATTTCGAGCAGGCACGCAACGGACTCTATGCCCGCGAGGCCATTATCTGCGACGTGCTCGGCCTGACGCTCGAAGACGTGAAAGCGTAGGGCGAATTTTTTATTGGCAATCCTGTCTCGTCTACTCGTTTGCTTGTCTACTCGTTTACTAACTTGTCTCGTCTACTCGTTTACTTGTCTACTCGTCTACTCGTTTACTAAAAAAACATAGAACTATGAAACGCGAAGAATTTATGGTGGCGGCCATTGAAAACGGCACCGTCATCGACCACATACCCTGCGCCAAACTTTTTGAAGTGGTGCGCCTCCTGCATTTGGAAGAAATCAAAACGTCGTCCATCATGGTGGGTTTCAATCTGAAAAGCCACAAGATGGGGCGCAAGAGCATCATCAAGATCAGCGACAAGTTTTTCAGCGATGCCGAACTGAACCGCCTCGCCATCGTTGCGCCCAACGTGTCGCTCTGCATCATCAAAGACTACGAGGTGGTGGAGAAAAAAAAGGTGACGCTGCCCAGCGTGCTGCGCAACATCGTGCGCTGCGCCAATCCTAAGTGTATCACCAACAACGAACCCATGAACACGCTTTTCAGCGTTACGGATGCCGAGAAGGGCACTATTCTCTGCCACTATTGCAACAAGGAACAGGAACTGGCCAATGCTAAATTGGTGTAGACAGAATGCTGATATCTAATTTCTCTTGCCTCTGAATTCCTTTGGGGCGGGCTGAAAGCCCAATTGTTGCCCTTAGCCCGGGGCAGCGCCCCGGGGAAACGAAGACAGCAAGCAAAACATTTGCATTTTTGCGCGGCTGCGCAAAAATGCCACGCGCATAAGCGCGTAACCTGAAGCGTCACACGGGGCGTTGCCCCTCATAAAGCAGGCTGCTCTTACAGAGCGAGACACTTTAATCAATGTAACCTCGCCTTCCCAGGGCGTTGCCCTGGGCTATGAGTAGCATTTGGCCTTTCAGGCCGCCACAACTAAATTCATTATCTTAATCTCTCCATACTATGAACCACGATTCTCAAATTTTCCAACTCATCGAAAGCGAATACCGCCGCCAGTTGCGCGGCATCGAGCTCATCGCATCAGAAAACTTCGTGAGCAGCGAAGTGATGCAGGCGATGGGCTCTTGCCTCACCAATAAATACGCCGAGGGCTACCCAGGCAAACGCTATTACGGCGGTTGCGGCGTGGTGGACAAGGTAGAAACCATTGCCATTGAGCGCGTCAAGCAACTCTTCGGAGCAGAATACGCCAACGTGCAGCCGCATAGCGGTGCGCAGGCCAATGCTGCCGTGTTCTTCGCCGTGCTTAAACCCGGCGATACCTTTATGGGCCTAAACCTCGACCATGGCGGACACCTCTCTCACGGCTCTAAGGTCAACACCTCCGGCATTCTCTACAACCCCATCGGCTACAACCTCAACCGCGAAACGGGACTTGTGGATTACGACGAGATGGAACAACTCGCCTTGCAGCATAAACCGAAACTCATCGTAGGCGGCGGCTCTGCTTACAGCCGTGAGTGGGACTATAAGCGTATGCGCGATATCGCCGACAAGGTGGGCGCGCTCTTTATGGTGGACATGGCGCACCCCGCCGGCTTGATTGCCGCCGGCCTGCTGGACAACCCCGTGAAATACGCGCACATCGTCACCTCCACCACGCACAAAACGCTCCGTGGTCCGCGTGGCGGCATTATCCTCATGGGCAAAGACTTCGAGAACCCTTGGGGACTCACCACACCGAAAGGCGAAGTGAAGATGATGAGCCAAATCCTCAACAGCGCAGTCTTCCCCGGCACGCAGGGCGGCCCGCTCGAACACGTCATCGCCGCCAAGGCCGTGGCCTTTGGCGAGGCTTTGCAACCCGAGTTCCGCGAATACGCCATGCAGGTAAAGCGCAACGCCGCACG
This sequence comes from Bacteroidales bacterium, assembly GCA_022784065.1. Classification (GTDB taxonomy): domain Bacteria; phylum Bacteroidota; class Bacteroidia; order Bacteroidales; family Bacteroidaceae; genus Alloprevotella. Next base: position 15,444 of record JALFUO010000100.1, read on the forward strand.
CCTGGCCGAAGCCCTCATCAAGCGCGGCTTTACCATCGTGAGCGGCGGCACTGACAACCACTCCATGCTCGTTGACCTGCGCTCCAAATACCCCGAACTTACCGGTAAAGTGGCGGAAAATGCCCTTGTATCGGCCGACATTACGGTCAATAAGAACATGGTGCCCTTTGACACGCGCTCCGCTTTCCAAACCTCGGGCATACGCCTCGGCACGCCCGCCATCACTACGCGCGGCGCGAAGGAAGACCTCATGGACACGATTGCCGAACTCATCGAAACCGTGCTCGACAATCCCACCGACGAAGCCACCATTTCCACTGTGCGTCGCCGCGTGAACGAGATTATGGCAGGCTATCCCCTCTTTGCGTATTGATTCGAGCCCAATTATTTTGAATCGCCGCTTTCATCAAGCATCCTTATTTTGCCGAGGCAAATCAATCCGATTATCCCTAAGGGCATAAACACTATCAGGCAGCAATTTTTCATTTGCTGCCTGATTTTTTGCTTCCCCCCTTGATATATCTTTTCGCTTGCGCCACCCAAAAACACCCAATGGTTTTACGTAACTCGCTGATTATCATTGTGCGCTATATGATGGCGCAAAAAAAGTGATGAAGTCAGGAAGTATAAGAAAAAGCCCTTCAGAAAAATCAAAATCAAGAAAAGTTTGTAGTACACAGCGCCGCAAATGAAAATCGCAAATTACTGGACAGCAGGGAAAACGGAGAATTGAATGTCAAACTTGGGTTAAATAGCGGCAAACTCACCACGCAATTTGACCCATACGCCGAATATTTCCCTGAGTTTGTGACGTGGCGGGCAATGAATTCGCAGTGCCGTTCGACAATCTCACGCAAAAGGGCGGGGATGAAAATTTTTCCGTATATTTGCAACACCTTAAAACTAATTCTTTATGACTATTATACTAATTATCTTGGTAGCCTGGTTCCTTATCGTAGGTATTGCAACCAATTTCGGAAAAAAAGGGAATTATCGTCCTCCAAAAGAAGATTGGTTGGACACATACGATGGACCCCGTCCTTTCTGGATGCAACAGAAGGACGATGATGATGATGACTAAGCATCTGTCTTTTTTATCGGATAACGATGCGCTAATTTTGGGAAAACCAAAATCAGCGCATCGTTTTTATTATGACAGACAGAGACATCAAAACCATTGAATTTATCATCAACAACGAGCAGGCGAGGAAGAAACTTGAGGAACTCAAAGTTAGAAGGCTAAGTCTTTCGCAGGGTGTATGATACAACTACGCCATACATTTTTTGTGTTTCTTGCGATGCGAAGTCGG
>JALFUO010000103.1 GCA_022784065.1 Bacteroidales bacterium
TTTTTCTTGCAATACGTTAGGTTTTGGGGCGTTTTGAAAAACGCCCGGTGAATGATTGCCCCATTGAAACAACCCTTCGGCACAAACGGCGGGCGTTTTGCAAAACGCCCCTACTCCTACCGTATTGCAAGAAAAAGTCTCTACAACGCAAAGACGCGCTGGACAGTTCCTGTGTTTGTGGGGATTTTGATGCGCACGGAGTCGCAGTTTTCAAAAGGCTCTTCGGGCGTGGGCAGCAAAGGGCAGCACAGGTATGCCTCAGCGGTGTAATATTCCGGGTCGCCGCCACGGGCATGGAGCATCTGCACGACGAGGGTGTGCGTGCCATCGGCATTTTCCCTCAATTCTTCCCTATGAAAACCGAAAGCGTGCGTACCGCCGCCCGTGAGATACGACAGTTTGAAGTTCACATAGTTGCCGCCCTGCCAGCACGCCGTGACTGCCACGGGGGCACAGACGATTTTCTCGGCTGCATAGGTCTGTATGCGGGGCACGAGTACCTGTTGCATCGCCGTAACCGCCGCACTCGCGCCGCTCGCCTCATAGGCCGCCATCACGCGCAGCACGGTGTCGGCGGGCAACCCCGTCTTAAAGCCCGAAACGATGGCGAGCCGCTGACCGTCGTCGCGCAAGAGCGCGATGGTGCGCCCGCTGCCGTCGGTCTGCACATCGAGCAAGTCCTCACGATAGGCTGGCGCGATTTCTTCGTCGTCCTTGCAGCCTATGGGCAGAAGGAGCACGCATATTATTATATATATGTACCGCTTCATCGGCGCGCGGCTTCGTAGTTTTTCAACGGATTGGCATACATTTCCAGCATCATGCGGCGCAGGAATGCCTCGTCTTTATTGGGCAAATCAATCAAAGCAAGCCGTTCGTCGATATATTTGTCGAACACGGCCTTCTGCTCGGGCGTGTAGCCATTGCCGGCATAACGCTCCTCGCCTGCCAGTTCATCGGCCGCCACGCAGTTGCCGGGCGTGATGAGATAGCCCGAATGGATGGCGCGGTCGATGCCTTCGGCAAGGGCTTTGAAGAACTCAGCCTTAGGCAGGTCGGCCAAACTGTCGATCCACGTGTTCACGGGCGCGGCGGCGCAGTAGTGCACTCGGCCTTTGTAGCCGAAGATGCCGGTGCGCATGTTGTCGAGGTCATCTTGCTTGCTCTTCTTGAAGCCCTCGATGTCGCGCTTCTGCTGGAACTCCTTGGCTTTGAGGAAATCGCAGGGGTCGTATTCGTAAGAAATGGACAGCGGCACGAGGTTCAGGCTCTTGATGCGTTCCAGCGGCGTGCCCTCGCCGCCCATCGCCATCATCTTCAGGAGGGCTTCCTGCGTGCGGTCGTCGGAGTCCTTGGCACGCCCCTCGCGCTGGGCAATCCAGATGTTCTCACGCTTCTCGGCAATGGCGTAGTGCATGTACTCGCTCAACTGCTTGCTGCTCGCCAGTTTCTCGCGTATGGAAGCGGAACGCTGCACGATGAACGACTTGTTGATGCGCACCAGCGTGCGGATCCAGGGACGTATGAGCAGGTTGTCGCCTATGGCTATCTCAACCGTTGTGGGGAAACCGTTCGCAATCAGCAGTATAGAGAGGAACGCGGAGTCGAGCACAATGTCGCGATGATTGGAGATGAAGGTATAGGGCTGCACCTTGTCGGGAATGGCTGCCGAGTCGATGTCGAAAGCCGTGGTGCATTTTTTCACAAGGTTGGTCAGCAGGGGCAGGAAAAAGCCAATTTGCACATCGAGGTTGGTGGTGCAACCCACCAGTTGCTGTCTGAATGCCTCCGTGCGCACGTTGGGGAAAAACTGCTCGGCAATCTGCAAGAACTCCTCATCGGAAAGCAGCGACGCAAAGGCTTCGGGCAGTTCTTCCGGCTCGAAGGGGCGGATATTGTCAAAGTCGTGGAGGGTCATAATGGCGATGATTTTTTTAGTAAACGAGTTGACATTTAAACGAGTAGACGAGACAGAGGTGTTTTTAGTAAACGAGTTGACAAGTAAACGAGTAAACGAGACAATAATGTCGTGCTAATTATATCTTAGATGAGTAACTTGACTTGTTTACTCGTATACTCGTCTACTTGTTTACCAATTATTTTAAGAGTAACTTGTCTTGTTTACTTGTCTACTCGTCTACTTGTCTACTCTATTTTATATTAAAACTTTCCTTCAATGATTTCCGAAAGCACATCCTTAATGTCCAGTCCGGCGGCACGCACCTGCTGCGGAATGAAACTGGTGGCGGTCATGCCGGGCGTGGTGTTGATTTCGAGCATATTGATTTGCTCCGCGCCTTTCTCACCGGTAAGGATATAGTCGATGCGGATAATGCCGTAGCAGCCGAGGCGGCGATAGATGTTGCGGGTAGTATCGGCCACGCGCTCGGCGGTTTCGGGTGCGATGCGTGCCGGCGTGATTTCGCTCACCTTACCGTTGTACTTGGCATCATAGTCAAAGAACTCCTGCGTAGTAACCACCTCAGTAATGGGAAAGGTCACGATTTCGCCGTTCGGGCGGCGGTAGCAGCCGCAAGTGATTTCCGTGCCGCTCATCATGCGCTCAATCATCACCTCGCTGCTCTCCATCATGGCCTTCTCGATGGCGGCGTGTAGCGCCTCCTTTTCTTTCACCTTCGTTACGCCGAAACTGCTGCCGCCGGCGTTGGGCTTCACGAAGCAAGGCAGTCCGAGACGGGCTATCACGCGGTCCTCGTCGGGCAAGTCCTCGCCTTGACGCACGAGCACGGAGTCGGAGATGTGCAGGTCGGGATAGGCGCGGAGGAAGTTGTTGAGCGCAAATTTGTTGAATGTCAAAGCCTCAACGAGCACGTCGCTCGTGGAATAGGGCAAGCCGATGAGGTCGAAGTAACCCTGCAAGATGCCGTTCTCGCCCGGCGTGCCGTGAATGGTGATATAGGCAAAGTCGAACTCCCGGCGGCCGTCGGGCGTGTCGAAAGAGAAGTCTGCGCGGCTGACGGGATAGGTAGTGCCGTCGGTATCGTAGGCGTTCCAGTTGCCTTGTTTAATTTCTACGACGTAGCAGTCGTATTTTTCCTTATCCATAAAGGAGAGAATGCCTTCGGCGCTTCTCATCGAAACATCGTGCTCGGAGGAGTCGCCTCCGGCAACTATGGCAATAATGCGTTTCATATCGTTTGAAATGTTAGGTATTTCTGTGATTATCTGATGCTTTACAGTTGTTAGCGCAAGCGGTTTTCCCGTTTTTTGCCGCCTCATTTCCGTCGCCCCGCGCCCGTGGTTCAATCGCGTCACGCCCACGGTGCGACCGCGTCTCGGGCGCGGGGCGAACGCGTCACGCCCGCGGGGCGATGCATTGCTTCGTTATCAAAACGATCATATCGGCTGCGGGATACCATTTTCCCAGACAGAGAAACGGGGCGCGGCAGGGCGGATGGCTTTTCACCGCTTATTCCTGCCCCCGCATGGCAGCCGCTGCGGTGTAGTTGCGCCAGCGGTCGAGCAGGGTGCCCATATCGTCAGGCAGGGGCGCGGAGAAGTCCATCTCCTCTCCCGTTCGGGGGTGCTTGAAACCGAGCGTCAGGGCGTGGAGTGCCTGCCTGGGGCAGAGGGCGAAGCAGTTGCGCACGAAACTCTTGTAACTGCCGCTCGAGGTGCCGCGCAGGATTTCGTCGCCGCCGTAGCGCGCATCGCAGAAGAGCGGATGCCCGATGTGCTTCATGTGGGCGCGTATCTGATGGGTGCGGCCCGTTTCGAGCCTGCACTCCACGAGCGTCACATAACCAAAGCGTTCGAGCACGCGGTAATGCGTCACGGCCGACTTTCCCACCTCCGAACCCGGCGGATATACCGCCATGCGCAGGCGGTCGTGCACATCGCGGCCGATATTTCCCTCAATGCGCCCTTCGTCTTCTTGGAAGTTGCTCCACACGAGGGCGTTGTAGGTGCGGCGCGTGGTTTTGTTGAAAAACTGCACGCCGAGGCTGGTCTTGGCCTCGGGGGTCTTTGCCACCACGAGCAGGCCCGAGGTATCTTTGTCGATTCGGTGCACCAGTCCCACGGCGGGGTCGTTGGGGTCGTAGGCAGGACAGTCGCGCAAGTGCCAGGCTACGGCGTTGACCAAAGTGCCGTGATAGTTGCCGCAACCGGGATGCACCACCATGCCGGCGGGTTTGTTGATCACCATAAGGTCGCGGTCTTCATAAACCACTTCGAGGGGGATATCCTCTGGCTCAATCGTCGTGTCGAAACGCGGGCGGTCGAGCAGGAGCGTCACGATGTCGCGCGGCTTGACGCGGTAATTGCTCTTGACGGGCAGTCCGTTCACGTGGATAAAGCCGGCGCGAGCCGCCTGCTGTATGCGGTTGCGCGAGGTGTCGCGCAGATGGTCTATCAGAAACTTGTCGATGCGCAGCAACTGCTGCCCGGCATCAGCCACCACGCGGAAATGCTCGTACAACTCGCCGCCCTCCTCCTCTTCAATGGAGGCAGCGGCGGGGGCATCGGGGATATTTATGATTTCAGGGGGAGTCACAAATCTTAAAATTGCGAATAATTAAAATACTATTCTTCCAAGACCTCATGCTCTGCGGCATCCTGCTCGGAATTGATGATGAAGTCGAGGCTGTCGTTGCCGTTGTATTCGTCTTCATTGCCTCCGCCGCCCACAACGAGCGTTACGGGTGTCTTTACCGAAAGGCGCGTGCCGGCTGCCACCTCCCTGCCGTTCACTTTCACGCCATACACCCAATCGGGGTCGCCCACGATGTACTCCGTCGCGCCGAGGCGGAAACCGAGGGTACGCAAGCGGTCTTCGGCCTCGCGGCGGGAGCAGTTGTCGGCCACGTCGGGCAGAGCCACTTTACGCGGCTCGGCGGCATTGATGGTAAGCGTGAGTTGACGTCCCGGTTTCACCTTTTCGCCGGGACGTATGGATTGCTCGAGCACCGCGCCGGCAGGCAGACGCTCCACGTAGCCCGTGTCGGTCACCTCGCCTTCAAGCCCAAGCGATTGCAGTTTTCGGATAGCCATTTCGGAACTTTGCCCCGTGAGGTCGGGTATCTCCACGGCCTCGCCGTGGCGCGTGTAGCGGTTGAGGAAGATGCCTGCGCCGATGATGCAGAGCAGGAAAACGCCGGCCAAACCAAGGCAGTTGCCGAGGAGCATGCGGCTGAAAATCTTGATACGGAAGGTTTTTAAGTCCATTGAAAGTATCGAGAGAGTTGCTCTCTTTTGCAAAAATACGGGTTTTATGCGCATTTTGCCCAAGAAAAGGGCATTTTGTGCGCAGATAGGTCATTTTATTCGTTGCCGCGCATCAGCAAGGAACTATCGCCGTAACTTAGGAAACGGTAACCGGCGGCAAGGGCATGGTCGTAAATCTCGCGCCAACGGCCGCCCACAAAGGCGGAGACCAGCAGGAGCAAGGTACTCTGCGGCTGGTGGAAATTGGTGAGCATGGCATTGACGATGTGAAAATCGTAGCCGGGCGCGATGATGATTTGCGTGCTAAACTGCACGGCGTTCAGGCCATGGTCGTCCAAATGGCGCAGCACGGCACGCAAGGCCTCTTCCGTGGTCACGGTCGGCCGCCCGCCGTCCTCTGTTTCATAGGGCAGCCACTGCGGCACGTGTAATTCCTCCTCGGGACTATGGCTGCCACCGAGGAGCATCACGCCCACATAATAGAGGCTTTCGAGGGAGCGCACCGACGTGGTGCCCACGGCGATGCAGTGCCCGCCGTGCGCAAGGAGGCGTTCCACGGTTTCGCGGCTGATGCTCACCCATTCGGCGTGCATGCCGTGACCGCCGATGCGCTCGCTCTTCACAGGCTTGAACGTGCCGGCACCCACGTGCAGGGTTATTTCCGCCCGCTCCACGCCGTGGCTGTCGAGGTCGGCGAGCACGGCAGGCGTGAAGTGCAAGCCTGCCGTCGGAGCGGCCACACTGCCTTTTATCTTGGAATATACGGTTTGATAGGTCGTGAGATCTTTTTCCTCCGTGGCGCGGTTGAGATACGGCGGTATGGGCAGTTCGCCAATGGCTTCGAGCACCTCGGAGAAAGCCGTTTGCCCGTCGCCCCAGTCGAAAACTATTTCATGCCCCGTACCGCTCTCGCCGAGGCGCTCTGCTGTAAGCGTAAGTATTTTGCCACCCACGGTGACCGTCTGCTCTAACCTACCCTCTTTCCATTTCTTCAAATTTCCCACGAGGCAGGTCCAAGTGCATCGCCCACGGGCGGCAAACGAGAGTTGGTAGTCGTGGGGCGTGTGGGGTTCGAGGCAAAATATCTCTATCAGCGCGCCTGTGGCCTTGCGGAAATGAAGGCGGGCACGGATCACGCGCGTGTTGTTGAACACCATCAAGCTGCCCTGCGGCACATAGCCGGAAAGCCGAAAGAACTGGCTGTCTGTTATCTCGCCGCCGCGCCACACGAGCAGTTTCGAGCGGTCGCGCTCAGGCAGCGGGTACTTGGCTATGCGCTCATCGGGCAAGGGATAGGCGAAGTCTTTGATGCAAATATCTTTTGGGGAGGACATATATTATTAGTAGACGAGTAGACGAGTAAACGAGTAGACGAGTAAACGATATGTATATTCATAATGCCCGACTTAACTTGTCGGGTACTTGTCGGGTACTTGCCGGGTACTTGCCGGGTACTTGCCGGGGGAGGTCAGTTACAGCCCAGCAGCACGCAGCCCGCCGCCGTAATGGCGGCGCCGCACAGGAGCACGGCAACGCCGATGCGCTCGAAACCTCGGCGGTAATAGTCGAGACCGAAGAAGAACGCGGCTATGGGCAGCACCCACAGGAGTTGTGTGGCGAGATAAAGCAAAAACGCACCGAACTTACTCTCCGCCGCGCCGAACGGCTGTGCGCCGAACAAAAAGAGGGGCGCAAGCAACAAGGGGATAAGGCTCAACGCGGCCAATGCCAATATTTTCTTGGGAAATTCGCTCATGTGGTAGTAGACGAGTGAACAAGTAGACAAGTAAACGAGTAGACGAATAGACGGGTAAACGCGTCGGTAAAATTATTTCTTCATCTCAACGATGCCCGTAGGCGGCAGTTCGCTGTTGCGCCGCTCCGTAGCCTCCACCACGGCCTGCGCCAATTGGCGGAACGCCTGCCCGGTCATCGTTTCGGCGTTCACGGCGACAGGCTCGCCCTCATCGCCGCTTTCGCAAATGCTCTGCACGATGGGGATTTGTCCCAAGAGGGGCACTTGCATTTCTTCTGCAAGGCGTTTCACGCCCTCGCGTCCGAAGAGGTAGTATTTATGGTCGGGCAATTCCGCCGGCGTGAACCACGCCATGTTTTCCACCAGTCCGAGAATAGGCACGTTTACCTTTTCGTTGCGATACATATCAATGCCTTTCCTTGCGTCTGCCAACGCCACGTTCTGCGGCGTGCTCACGATGACCGCGCCCGTTATGGCAAGGTTTTGCAGCAGCGTGAGGTGAATGTCGCTCGTGCCCGGCGGCGTGTCGAGAATGAAGTAGTCCAAATCTTCCCACAGTGCATCTGCCACGAGCTGCTTTAAGGCGTTCGACGCCATGCCGCCGCGCCAGAGGGTCGCCGTGTCGGGATTGACGAAGAAGCCGATGGAAAGGATTTTCACGCCGTATTTCATCGCGGGGATAAGCATCTGCCTGCCCTCGCGCATCTCGGCGAAAATCTGCTCTGCCTCGAGGTGGAACATTTTGGGAACGGACGGGCCGAAGATGTCGGCGTCGAGCAAACCCACTTTGTAGCCCTGCGCCGCGAGTGCCACGGCGAGATTGGCTGCCACGGTACTCTTGCCCACGCCGCCCTTGCCCGAACTGACGGCAATCACGTTCTTTACGCCGGGCAGCATTTTGCCGGGCTCGGGGCGGTCGGCCTGAATGGTTTTCACGCGAATGTCGGCCTTAATGTCGGGCGAGGCGTAGGTGAGCAATGCCTTTTCGGCCGCCTTGACCACGGATTTGAGGAAGGGGTCGGTGGACTTTTCAAAGATGAGCGAGAAGCTCACGTTCATGCCGTCGATGCGCAGGTCGTCTTCCACCATTCCTGCCTCCACAAGGTTCTTGCCCGTACCGGGATAGCGCACGGTGGCGAGCGCGTCGGTGATAAGTTTGGGATATAGGTGCATTGTCGGGATTATTAGTTGACGAGATTTTTAGTAAACGAGTAAACAAGTAAACGAGACAGATATGTCTTCTATATAATTTATATGAGTAACTTGTCTTGTCTACTCGTCTACTCGTTTACTTGTTTACTCTTTTAATATTATCTGATTTCCAATTCGTCGAAGAGATACGTGCTGCCGCCGAACTTGTCGAGCACGAAGAGCACGTAGCGCACGTCCACGTTGATGCAACGCTGGAGCGTGGGGTTGAATTTCAGGTCGCCCGAGAGCGATTCGATGTTGCCGTCGAAAGCAAGGCCGATGAGTTCGCCCTTGGCGTTGAGCACGGCGGAGCCGGAGTTGCCGCCCGTGATGTCGTTGTTGGAAAGGAAACAGGTGGGCAGCTTGCCGTCCACGCCATATCGTCCAAAGTCCTTGTCGAGCCACAACTGGCGCAGGCGGTCGTTCACGAAGTAGTCGCTCTCCGTCTTGCTTTCTTTCTCAAACATACCGTCGAGGTTTGTCTTCCAGTCGTAGAGCACGCCGTCGCGCGGCTTGAGGTCTGTGACGTGGCCGTAAGTCATGCGCATTGTGAAATTGGCATCGGGTGCCTTGCTCCAATCGTACATTTCGCAAAGGCCGCGCACATAGGTGCGGCTAAGTTCTGCATTAACCTCACGGTAGCCCGACATAAACTTGCTTCTTGTCTGTATCGCATAATCCCTGTACGACAAGAGTTGCTTTACGAGCGGGTCGTTCATCAGAGCCTTCATGTTTTTCTTGTCGAGCACGGCAGCGAGTTTTTTCTCCGACAGGAACAAGGAGTTGTCGTAAAGGTTGTCCACGTAAGCGTCCACGTCCGTCACCCCGTCAAGCACGGAGGGCTGTGCCGCGAGCTTCTTATATTTAAGGAAGAGCGGGATAAGGAGTTTCATCTTGGCGCGGTCGTGCCCAAGCCCCGTGCGGTCTATTTCTTTCGCAGCCGCAAGCAGTTTTTCCTTTATTGCGCCGATTTTGTCCTTCTGCCGCTCTTTAACCGCGCGTTCAAAATCTTGCACCAGCGAGACCGGCACATTGAGTTCCTGCTCGCCGAGGGTGATGACAAACAGCATACCGTCGTAGAGGCTGTCCTTGGCTGCGGCGCACATAGAGTCGATGCGCTCGATGATATTGGCGTATTCGGGTTTGCCGCTCTTGGCTGCAAAGGCGCGGAAACGGGCTTCCTCAGCCTTTTTCTCTGCAATCAGTCCCTCGCGCTCCACAGCTTGGTTCATGCCGTCGAAGTTCTTGATGGAATTAGCCCAAGAGAAGTACGTGTCCTCGTATCTGAGGCGCAGTTCGTCGCTTTGGTCCATTAGTTTCTTGTAGAAATCGAGCAAGGGATAGCCGGCTGCTACAATCGGGGCGTTGAAAGAGCCCGTGCGCAGTGCTACCTGCGAGGCCGTGAGATAGCGGCTCGTGCTTCCGGGAAAGCCCATAATCATGGTGTAGTCGCCCTTCTGCGGGCCGGCGAGGGAAATCGGCAGATATTTGGGCGTGGCGAGGGGGCGGTTCTCCGCACTATAATCGGCGGGCTGCCCGTCCTTGTCGGCGTAGATGCGGAACACGGCGAAGTCGGCGTTGTGGCGCGGCCACATCCAGTTGTCCGAATTGCCGCCAAACTGCCCGATGTTCTGCGGAGGCGATGCCACGAGGCGCACGTCAGTGTATACCTGTGTCCAAAACATGTAGAAGCGGTTGGCGTCGAAGAAGGGGATGATTTCTGCGCTTACGCCCTTGCGTCCCTCAAACTCCTTGATGTCTTTCCGCTGCTCTGCCAAGGGTTCGAGGAAACTCTGGCTCTGCATCTTGGCGGTGCTCGCGCCCTGTTCCTTGGCAATGGCAAGCACCTCGTCGGTCACGTCCTCTATCTTCAACACGAAGGTAAAGGAGAGGTTGGGCGCGGAGAGTTCCTCGGCGCGGCTGTGTGCGAAGAAGCCGTCCTTGGTGTAATTGTGCTCCTTGGTGCTCATGTCGTGCACGTAACTGAACCCGCAGTGGTGGTTGGTGAATACCAGTCCCTCGGGCGACACCACCTCGCCCGTGCAGCCTCCGCCGAACACGCCGATGCAGTCGCGCAGCGAGGGCGCCGTTTCGCTGTAAAGTGCTTCGGGCGGCAGCTGCAGCCCGGCTTTTTTCAGTGAGTCCACGAGATGCTGTTGCTGCATCAGTTTCAAGAACCACATGCCCTCGTCGGCACGCGCCGCAATGGCGCAGAGGAGCATCGTGAGTGCGATAAAAGTCTTTTTCATATAGCGATTATTTTGTTTGAGATTGCTTTTAAGGTACAAAGTTGGCAAGAAAAGTTGAATTATCTGCGCAGAAAGCAGCAAATCACGGCGAAAACGCAGAAAATGCCACAAAAAAGCGAGGGGCGTGCCGTGCGGCGCGTCCCTCGCTGATGGTGTGATGTTCCATTATAATTTATCGATATCCTCGGGCAGCAATCCCGTAACGATGTGTATATCCGAAGTGCTCATGCCCATTGCCTTCAATTTCTTGGCGGTCTCAATGAAGCCTTGCTGCATTCCTTGCTGCATTCCTTGCTGAACGCCTGCCGCATGGCCTCTCTTCCACCCTTTCCTTTCTCCCACTTCTTCGGCGTCTTCCAAGGCATGCGCATTGTCGCGATAGTAGCGTATCGCGGCATCATACTTGATGCGCTCATCGCGGGTGAGTGCGCTTATCTCTGAGATTTGGGCCAGACGCTCGAATATCGGGTCTTTGGCGGTCCAAGGCAGTCTGTTGAGTGCTTCCATATGCTTCAATACATAAATCCAACGTTCAAAATTATCGGCGCATTCCTCCGCCTCCTTCTTAAAGTATGGCAGTTGGAGAAATATCATTCTCATGTCCCCGGAGAACAGCTTGCGTTCCTCCATGTCCATCAGCGCGACATCCGTACGGAATTTCTCGCCGATGTCGTCGAGGCGGAAGTTCAGGAA
>JALFUO010000024.1 GCA_022784065.1 Bacteroidales bacterium
CAATCAGAGTAAGGATGCCGGAAAACAGGACTTACTTCACTAAGACACTCTTCTTGACGGAGAAGCACCTCGCTGTGAAACCTCTTTTCGACCTATCTGACAGTAAATCTTAGTTTGGGTGGCGCATTGATGAAGTCAGGAAATATCTGCCTGAAAATAAAAAATATCTCCGAGCAAATAAAAAACATCAGGCAGATAGTTTCTATTTGTTTACTGAAAACCCCGCGCCCCTGCAATTTGTTATCTCCAATCTTGATTCCTTTGCTTGGTATTCTTATTGCAAAGGTACCTGGAAGGCACTACGGGGCTTTGTACTGCCTTTCAGGCAGTTAATGCCTTAATCCAGTGTTTCATTATGCGGCAATGAAGCTAATTATACTTCGTAAAAACCGCATCTGAAACTAATTATATTTCGTAAAAACGCGATTTATTACTAATTATGTTTCGTAAAACAGAGAGAAAACGTAACTTTGCAAGCAGATAAATAGCGAAACTATGGAACAGACACTGGTACAGCAAAACCCGCATTGGAACGGAAAGCAGTATGGCGGCATCGTGGAAAGGACAATCATGCGCAACCTGCGCGAGAAACAGGGCCTGCCGCATATCCAAATCCTGACAGGCGTGCGCAGATGCGGCAAGTCGACGGCGTTCAAGCTCCTGATCAACGATTTGCTCAAGGCTGGCGTTTCGCCGAAGGCGATACTCAACGTGAACCTCGATGCGCCTGCTTTTATCCCGTATTGGGCAGAGCCGGGCAGGTTGCAGCAAATAGTAGACACCGCCGAACGGCTGACAGGAACGAGCGTGGAATGGCTGTTCCTCGACGAGATACAGCAGGTGAGGGACTGGGAAGTGTTTGTGAAAGCCGCCTACGATGCCCGCCGCTTTCGGAAAATCTATATCACGGGCTCAAACTCCAACCTCCTTGCCAACCGCTTCTCTTCGATGCTCGCCGGCAGATATTTCGCCAATGAGATGCGCCCGTTCAGCCTGAAAGAAGTCTTTGCCGCCTCCGGCGTGGAGACTTTGCTCGAAGGCTATCAAAACACGCCCCTGCTACTGCGCCTGACAAGCAGTTGCATCAAGTACGGCACGTTTCCCGAAATCGTTTTGGGCAAGATGGGCGAAAGCGTAAAGGCGGAACTCCTGCGCAGCTATTTCGACTCAATCGTTCAGAAAGACTGCATTATATACAACGCCGTACGCGACCCGCACCTCTTCTATCGCGCCGTGAACTATCTGCTGCAAAATGCGGGCAATCGCTTTTCGCCGCAACAACTCGGTAAGGCTATCGGAAGCAATGAGAATACCATGAACGCCTATCTCAACTATCTTTGCGACAGTTATATATGCAGCGATATACGTAATTTCTCATATTCGCAAAAAGAAACGAAACGCTCCGACCACAAATGCTATTGCATCGACAATGGTCTGATGCAAGCAAATACGCTGCGCTTCTCGCCCGACAACGGAAGGTTTTTTGAAAACCTTGTGTACAATGAACTCGTAAACAATGGCTACGAAAACATCTCGTTCGACAATAGTAAGGGCGAGTGCGACTTTCTCGCTTGGCGCGATGGCGGACTGCATGCTTTCCAGGCGTGTTACGAATTGACGGAGCAAAATCGCCGCCGCGAGCTGGCCGGTTTGACTGTGCCGCAAACCGCCCTTGCTTCGCAAACAGTTATAACTTATAACCAGAAGGAAGATGCTGACGGCGTGCGCGTCCGTCCGCTTTGGGAGTGGGTGCTTGAAGAGAAGCAGGCATAAGAGGCCGAGTTGTGCGCTACTGCAAGCAACGCCCGCCGAAGCCCCTAAATCTTTGCTTTCCTATGGAAAATGTGCGAAATCTCACGTTTTTCCTATGAAAAATGTGCGAAACCCCACGTTTTTCATAGGAATAATGTTTTTCAAGTTGCGCTTGCTTTGCACTGCCTCTTGCTCTAAAAATCGGATTTGCTTGTAAGAAAAACGGGGCGTTGCTTGCATGTTAGGCGGGCAAATGCTAATTTTGCAGTGCAAAAGAAAAACGACGTGAAAGGAATTGACCTGAATACACCTGCCACGTGGCAGGAAAATCACGCATATTTATATTTATAGAAAATGCAGGAGAGAGAATCGCCACGCAGCGGTTTGCTCTCCCTTTCTGCGTTGTTTGGATTTTGCGCAATAAAGATACTTAGAAAACGTTCCTTAAAAGATTTTTCTTTTGCACCGCTTGTGACCGACAGATTGCGAGCAATAAATATTTATTAAACAACAATATAACACTTAAAGAGCTATGAACTTTACCCTGTTTGTTACAGCATTGCTGACAGGTATCGCATTCGTGGCCGTCGTGACGCTTTTGGCAAAACTCATTGCGCCGCGCAGCTTCAATGCGCAGAAGGAAGAGGCTTACGAGTGCGGCGTGCCCACACGCGGCAAGAGCTGGATGCAGTTCCGCGTGGGTTACTACCTTTTCGCCATTCTCTTCCTCATGTTCGACGTGGAAACGATGTTCCTCTTCCCCTGGGCCGTCGTGATGCGTACGCTCGGGCCGGCAGGTCTCGTTAGCGTGCTCTTCTTCCTGTTTATCTTAGTTCTGGGCCTCGCTTACGCCTGGAGGAAAGGAGCTTTGAAATGGCAGTAATGAAGAAACCCCACATCAAGTCGATACCCTACGAGGAGTTTAACGACAATGAAACTTTCGAGCAACTGGTTGCCAAACTCAACGAGCACGGCACGAACGTCATCGTGCGCAGCCTCGATGAACTGATTGACTGGGGGCGCAGCAATTCCCTCTGGCCGCTCACGTTCGCTACGAGCTGCTGCGGCATCGAGTTTATGGCCGTCTGCGCCGCACGCTACGACATCGCCCGCTTCGGCTTCGAGGTGACGCGCAACAGCCCCCGACAGGCCGACGTGATCCTTGTGAGCGGCACGATTACCACAAAGATGGCCCCCGTGCTCCGTCGCCTCTACGACCAAATGGCTGACCCGAAATACGTGGTTGCCATCGGCGGCTGCTCTATCTCCGGCGGCCCGTTCACAAAGTCGTACCACGTGGTGAACGGCGTGGATCAAATCATTCCCGTTGACGTCTACGTGCCCGGCTGCCCGCCGCGCCCCGAGGCATTCCTCTACGGCATGATGCAGCTGCAGCGCATCGTGAAGGTGGAAAACTTCTTCGGCACTACCAACCGCAAGGAGAAAGACCCCTACCGCGCCGCCGCCGCTGAAAAAGAAGAAGAAATCTATAATCAACAGGAACAGGCATGAGCGAAGAACTGAAACCCCAGGCTGCTGCCCCCGCAACGCCGCAGGCAGCACCCCAAGCCCCGGCAGCCGCTCCCAAGAAGCCTGCCGCACCCGCCGCAGCTGCACCCGCAGCACCGGCCGAAAACGACTGTCACGTGCGCACCATCGAGCGCGCCGCCTTCCGCAAGGAAATGGAACGCCTGCATAAGGAAGAAAAAATGGACTTCCTCGAATGCCTCACGGGTATCGACCGCGAGGAAGACGGGCTGGCAGTCATTTACCATCTCGAATCAACTGCGACCGGCAAGCGCACCTGCGTGCAGGTGGTTTGCGAAGGCCGCGAAACGCCCAACGTGCCCACGGTAAGCGACCTTTGGGACATTGCAAACATCTACGAGCGCGAGGTCTACGACTTTTACGGCATCATCTTCACCGGCCACCCCGATATGCGCCGCATCTATATGCGTGAAGACTGGGTGGGCTATCCTTTCCGCAAGGACGACGAGACGGAGAAGAACAACCCCCTGCGCATGACCAACGAGCCGCTCGCCGACACCACCGACACCTACACCCTCACCCCCGACGGCACGCTCACGAAAGAGCAGCGCAATATCTTCGGCGAGGAAGACTACGTGGTGAATATCGGCCCGCAGCACCCCTCCACCCACGGCGTACTCCACTTCCGCGTGTGCCTGCAAGGTGAGGTGATTAAAAAGATTGACCCCATACTCGGCTATATCCATCGCGGCGTTGAGAAAATCAGCGAGCAGATGACATATCCGCAAACCCTTGCCCTCACTGACCGCCTCGACTATCTCGGCGCGATGCAGAACCGCCACGCGCTCTGCATGTGTATCGAAAAGGCCATGGGCGTTGAGGTGAGCGACCGCGTGAAGGTGATCCGCACTATTATGGACGAGCTGCAGCGTATCGACTCGCATATTCTCTTCTTCTCCTGCCTCGCGCAAGACCTTGGGGCAACCACTGCGTTCCTCTACGGCTTCCGCGACCGCGAGAAGATACTCGACATCTTCGAGGAAACCTGCGGCGGCCGCCTTATCCTCAACTACAACACGATAGGCGGCGTGATGGCGGATATTCACCCCAACTTCCAGAAGCGCGTCAAGGAGTTCATCCCCTATATGCGCAAGAACATCAATGAATATTTCGACATCTTCATCAACAACGTCATCTTCCAGCATCGCGCCAAGGGCATCGGCACGCTCACCAAAGAGCAGTGCATCGCTTTCGGCTGCACCGGCGGCACCGGCCGTGCGGCAGGCTGGCACAACGACGTGCGCAAGCGTATGCCCTACGCTGCCTACGACCGCGTGCAGTTCAACGAAGTGACGCGCACCGAGGGCGACAGCTATGCCCGCGTGCTTGTTCGTATGGACGAGATTTTGGAAAGCCTCAATATCATCGAGCAACTCATCGACAATATCCCCGAAGGCAACTACCGCGAGAAGATGAAGCCCATCATCAAGGTGCCCGCCGGCACGTACTACACGGCCGTCGAAGGCAGCCGCGGCGAGTTTGGCGTGCTGCTCGAAAGCAAGGGCGACAAGTCGCCTTACCGCCTGCACTACCGCTCTACCGGTTTGCCGCTCGTGGCAGTGATGGACACGGCCTGCAAGGACCATCTCCTCGCCGACCTTATCACCATCGGCGGCACGGTGGACTACGTTGTGCCCGATATTGACAGATAAGCGGCGGTGCCCGCCAATGCAGCTCTATACATATAATATATATATGGTGCGGCGGGCGGGGCGCAGTTTCCCAATTCAATAAAAAGACAAACGAATAAATAAACATTTATGTTCGACTTTCAAATAGTATCCACTTGGCTGCACGGCGTGCTCACGGGCGTAATGCCCGAGTGGGCGGCCATTCTGACCGAGAGCGTATTGGTGGCATTGCTCATCATCACGCTTTATGCCGTGTTCGCCATTGTCCTCATCTATATGGAGCGCAAAATCTGTGCGTTCTTCCAGTGCCGCCTCGGCCCGATGCGCGTGGGTAAATGGGGACTTTTGCAAGTGTTCAGCGACGTGTTCAAGATGCTGACCAAAGAAATCATCGAGATGCGCCAGAGCGACCGCCTGTTGCACAACATGGCGCCTTTCCTCGTTGTGGCGGCTTCAATGACCACTTTCGCCTGCCTGCCTTGGAACATGGGCGGACACATCATCGACTTCAACGTCGGCGTGTTCTTCTTCCTTGCCATCGGCTCGATCGGCGTGGTGGGCATCTTGCTCGCCGGCTGGAGCAGCAACAACAAGTACTCGCTCATCGGCGCCATGCGTAGCGGCGCGCAGATTATCAGCTACGAACTCTCTATCGGCATGGTGATGCTCACAATGATTTGCCTCACCGGCACGATGTCGTTCTCTGAAATCTGCCAGCAGCAGGCTGACTATGGTTGGAATATCCTGCGCGGCCACGTGCCCGCAGTGCTGGCTTTCATCATTTACCTCATTGCCGGCAACGCCGAGTGTAACCGCGGCCCGTTTGACCTGCCTGAGAGCGAGAGCGAACTGACTGCCGGCTACCACACAGAGTATTCGGGTATGCACTTCGGCTATTACTACTTGGCCGAATACCTCAACCTCTTCATCTGCGCCGGTATGGCAACGACGATCTTCCTCGGCGGCTGGGCTCCGATTTACTTCCCCGGCCTCGAAGGCTTCAACGATGTCATGGCCATGATACCCGGTTGCGTGTGGTTCCTTGGCAAAACGTTCTTCGTAGTGTTCCTGCTCATGTGGGAGCGTTGGACGTTCCCCCGCCTGCGTATCGACCAAATCCTTTCGCTTGAATGGAAGTACCTGCTGCCCTTCACGATGGTGCTGCTCGTAGTAATGGCGCTTTGCGTATCGCTGGGCCTCACTTTCTAAGCCCTCTCCACATACAATATATAATATAGATATTTTGAAAATGGAAGAAAAATCATATTTTGAAGGACTGGCGTGCGGCATAAAGAGCTTGTGCACGGGTTTGAAGACCACGATGCGCGAATTCTTTACGCCGAAAATCACGGAGCAGTATCCCGAAAACCGCAAAGAACTGCAAATGTTCGAGCGTTTCCGCGGGTCGCTCACTATGCCCCATAACGAAAAGAACGAGCACAAGTGCGTCGGCTGCGGACTCTGCCAAATGGCCTGCCCCAACGGCACGATCAACGTGACGAGCGAGTTCTACGAAACCGAAGACGGCAAGAAGAAAAAACGCCTCGTCAAGTACGAGTACAACCTCGGCTCGTGCATGTTCTGCCAACTCTGCACGCAGGCCTGCCCGCACGGTGCGATTGAGTTTGACCAAAGTTTCGAGAACGCAGTTTTCGACCGCGCCAAACTTATCAAGACCCTCAACCGCGAAGGCTCAAAGGTGCAAGAAAAATAACTTGTAGGGGCGTTTTGCAAAACGCCCGCCCATGCGCCGCAAGGCACGGCTGAAACGCCAATCGTTTACCGGCGTTTGCGAAGCCCCTACTGCTCACCCAACATCTTTAACAACATGAATTCAGAAAACATAATGTTCGTCATTTTGGCAGTGGTCATCGTGCTCTCGTCCATCGCGACGGTGGTGACCAAGAGCATCGTCCGCGCTGCCACGTACCTGCTCTTCGTGCTCCTCGGCACGGCAGGCCTGTACTTCCTGATGGGCTACACATTCCTCGGCTCCGTCCAAGTGATGGTCTACGCCGGCGGCATCATCGTGCTCTATGTGTTCTCCATTCTGCTCACCGAAGGAGGCAAGGACGAAGTTTTCAAGCGTAAGGCCAAGGACGCCTCTTGGGCGTTCCTGCTCTCGCTTGTGGGCTTCATCACCTTTATCTCCGTATTCCTGACCCACGGCTTCAAGGCCGCCGTGCTCAGCGCACCGAGCGAAACGGCCAACGCCGCCACCACTATCAGTTCCATCGGCAGCAACATGCTCTCGACGGGTGAGAACGGCTATCTGCTTCCCTTCGAGGCAGTCAGCGTTTTGCTCCTCGCCTGCATCGTGGCCGGCTTGCTCATTGCCCGTAAACGTTAAACGATAAAAAGAATCACACACAACGCTATGATACATTTGGACTATATCCTGATTATCTCCGCCGTGATGATGTTTGCAGGCATCTTCGGTTTTCTCACCCGCCGCAGCACATTGGCCATATTGCTTTCCATCGAGTTGATGCTCAACGCAACGGACATCAACTTCGCAGTGTTCAACCGTATGCTCTACCCAGAGGGTTATGAAGGCTATTTCTTCGCGCTCTTCTCCATTGCCATTTCAGCAGCCGAGAGCGCCATCGCCATAGCAATCATGATCAACATCTACCGCATGCTCAAAAACATCTCTGTCGACGAGCTGCAGAAGATGAAGTGGTAGGCACAAGTTTACATACCCTCTAACAAGTTAAATTCAGATTATGGAATTATCATTTTTGATTTTGCTGATACCTTTCCTCTCCTTCCTCGTTTTGGGAATTTGCGGAAAATGGTTCAGCCACAAAGTGGCAGGGCTTATCGGCACCTGCTGTCTGCTCGCAGTCGCCGCGCTCTCTTACAGCGTAGCCTTCGAGTATTTCTTCCAGACCGAACGGACTGCCGAGGGCGTGCTTCCCACGCTTGTGCCCTACAACTTCACGTGGCTGCCCTTCTTTGTTGAAGGCTTGCACTTCGACATGGGCATCATGCTCGACCCGATTTCCGTGATGATGCTGATTGTCATCTCCACCGTGTCGCTCATGGTCCACATTTACTCCTTCGGCTATATGCACGGCGAGCGCGGTTTTCAGCGTTACTACGCTTTCCTCAGCCTCTTCACGATGTCGATGCTCGGCCTCGTAGTTGCCACAAATATTTTCCAGATGTACCTCTTCTGGGAATTGGTAGGTGTTTCGTCCTATCTGCTCATTGGCTTCTACTTTACTTCGCCCGCAGCGATTGCCGCTTCCAAGAAAGCCTTCATTGTGACGCGCTTCGCCGATATGTTCTTCCTGATTGGTATCCTCATCTACGGATTCTACTGCCGTTCCTTCGGGTTTGAGTTCAACGAGGCAGGTTTTGCCCAGGGCAGTTTCATGCTTCCCACGGCTTTGGTGCTGATGTTTATCGGCGGTGCCGGTAAGAGTGCCATGTTCCCCCTGCACATTTGGTTGCCCGATGCTATGGAAGGCCCCACACCCGTGTCAGCCCTTATCCACGCTGCTACGATGGTCGTTGCCGGCGTGTTCCAAGTGGCTCGTCTCTTCCCGTTGTGGATACAGTATGCCCCCGAGGCTTTGAGCGTCGTGGCTTGGGTGGGCGCGTTCACCGCTTTCTATGCCGCCGCCGTGGCTTGTGCCCAGAGCGACATCAAGCGCGTGCTCGCCTTCTCTACCATTTCGCAAATCGCCTTTATGATGGTGGCGCTCGGCGTTTGCACCGAGTGGGCTACGGGTCATGAGCACGTGGGCAGCCTCGGCTACATGGCTTCCATGTTCCACCTCTTCACCCACGCCATGTTCAAGGCATTGCTCTTCCTCGGCGCGGGCTGCATCATCCACGCCGTGCACAGCAACGAGATGAGCGCGATGGGCGGATTGCGCAAGTACATGCCCATCACCCACTGGACGTTCCTCATCGCCTGCCTCGCCATCGCCGGCATACCTCCCTTCTCCGGCTTCTTCTCGAAAGATGAAATCCTCACCGCCGCCTTTGCCTATCACCCCGCAATGGGTTGGATCATGACGGGCATCGCCGCCATGACGGCTTTCTATATGTTCCGCCTCTACTTCGGCATCTTCTGGGGCACGGAGAATAAGGAACTCCATGCGCACCACACGCCGCACGAGGCTCCCTGGACGATGACATTCCCGCTCATCTTCCTCGCAGCCGTTACCTGCGTGGCAGGCTTCATTCCCTTCGGCCACTACGTGAGCGCTGACGGTCAGCTCTACGATATCCACCTCGACTGGAACGTTGCAGGCACGAGCATCGTGATTGCCGTTGCCTCTATCGCTCTCGCCACCTATATATATATGGGTGAGAAGCAGCCCGTGGCAGAAGCCATGCAGGAAAAGTTCCAGAAACTCCACCGCTGGGCTTTCAAGCGCTTCTATATGGACGAGGTGTACCAGTACATCACGCACCGCATCATCTTTGCCCGCATCTCCAAGCCCATCGCATGGTTCGACCGCCACGTAGTGGACGGCTTCTTCGACTTTCTTGCTTGGGGCACCAATGCCCTTGGCTATCAGATACGCGGCCTGCAGAGCGGCTCCGTTCAGAAGTACGCTTTCGTGTTCCTCTTGGGTATCATCATCTTGCTCTTAATTATGATATTATAAGCCATGGATAATATATTGTTCTTATCATCTTTCGTATTCATTCCGCTGGTGATGCTCTTCGGCCTCTGGGTGGCCCGCAGCATCAACCAAGTGCGCGGCGTGATGGTGGCAGGCAGCACGGCCTTGCTCGTGCTTTCCGTCTACCTCACCATACGTTTCCTCGGCGACCGCGCCGCCGGCATCGCCGACGAAATGCTCTATACCGGCGCAATCAGCTGGTTCGAGCCGCTTAACATTAAGTATTCCGTGGGCGTAGACGGCATTTCCGTTGCCATGCTCCTGCTTTCGTCCGTGATTGTCTTCACCGGCACGTTTGCTTCTTGGCAGCTCAAGCCGCTCACAAAAGAATACTTCCTTTGGTTCACGCTCCTCTCAATGGGTGTGTTCGGCTTCTTCATCACCGTGGACATGTTCGCCATGTTCATGTTCTATGAAATCGCGCTCATTCCCATGTACCTCCTGATTGGCGTATGGGGCAGCGGCCGCAAGGAATATTCCGCCATGAAGCTCACGCTCATGCTTATGGGCGGTTCCGCTTTCCTCATGTGCGGCATCTTCGGCATCTTCTACGGATCGGGCGCAGCCACGATGAACATCGTCGAGATTGCCAACCAGACGGGCGGTGCCCACGCCATCGACTTCACGCAGCAGTGCATCTGGTTCCCGCTCACGTTTATCGGTTTCGGCGTGCTCGGAGCACTCTTCCCCTTCCACACATGGAGCCCCGACGGCCACGCCTCCGCGCCTACCGCCGTTTCTATGCTCCACGCCGGCGTGCTCATGAAGCTCGGCGGCTACGGCTGCTTCCGCATTGCCATGTACCTCATGCCCGAGGCTGCCAACGAACTCGGCTGGATTTTCCTTATCCTCACGGGTATCTCCGTGGTTTACGGTGCTTTCTCCGCCTGCGTGCAGACCGACCTGAAGTATATCAACGCCTACTCCTCCGTGTCGCACTGCGGCCTCGTGCTCTTCGCCATTCTGATGCTCAATCAGACGGCCTGCACCGGCGCCGTGCTGCAAATGCTGAGCCACGGTCTGATGACGGCCCTGTTCTTTGCCCTCATCGGTATGATTTACGGCCGCACCCACACCCGCGACGTCCGCGAGCTCAACGGCCTGATGCGCATCATGCCCTTCCTCTCCGTGTGCTACGTCATTGCCGGTCTTGCCAACCTCGGTTTGCCGGGCCTTTCGGGCTTCATCGCTGAAATGACCATCTTCGTAGGTTCATTCCAGAACGCCGACACCTTCCACCGCGTGCTTACCATCGTGGCTTGCTCCAGCATCGTTATCACGGCAGTCTATATCCTGCGCCTTGTGGGTAAGATCCTCTACGGCACTTGCACCAACGAGCACCACCTCAAGCTCACCGACGCTACTTGGGACGAGCGCTTCGCCGTTATCTGCCTCATCGTGGCCGTGGCAGGCTTGGGTATGGCTCCGCTTTGGGTGAGCGATATGATCAGCACGGGCGTCGTGCCTATTGTCGACCACATCAAGGACGTGGCTGTCGTTTCCACAAGTAATCCGTTTATGTAATAATCTTAAAACACTTTGACTAAAACAATGGATTATTCGCAATTCTTAATTATGCACGAAGAACTGTCGCTGCTGGCAGTTATCGCCATACTTTTTGTTGCCGACCTCATCATGTGTCCCGACAAAAAGAGCGGGCGCGGCACGTTCAACACCTGCCTCCCCGTCGTGCTGCTCGCGGCGCACACCCTCCTCAACTTGCTGCCCTGCTGCGAAGCGGCCGAAACCTCCGCGTTCGGCGGTATGTACCAGTACACGCCGATGATGACCATCATGAAGAGCATTCTCAACGTGGGCACAATCATAGTGTTCCTCATGGCGCACAAATGGCTCAGCCGCGAAGAGAACCTCGTGAAGCAGGGAGAGTTCTACCTCCTCACGCTTTTCACGCTCTTCGGCATGTATCTGATGATTTCCAGCGGTCACTTCCTCATGTTCTTCATCGGCCTTGAACTCGCCTCCGTGCCCATGACGGCACTCGTGGCGTTCGACAAGTGCCGCTTCGAGAGTGCCGAGGCCGGCGCGAAGTTCATCTTGCTCGCCCTCTTCTCCAGCGCGTTGCTCCTCTATGGCGTGTCGCTCATCTACGGAGCCACGGGCACGCTCTATTTCAGCGAAATCGGCGCATTGCTTTCGGGCAACAGCGTGCTGAGCATCTTCGGTCTCGTGCTCTTCATCTCGGGCATGGGCTTCAAGATATCGCTCGTTCCCTTCCACCTCTGGACGGCCGACACCTATGAAGGCGCGCCTACCGTGGTGACGGGTTATCTCAGCGTCATCTCCAAAGGCTCTGCCGCCTTCGTGCTGATGACCGTGCTGATGAAAGCCTTTGGCACCTGCGCCCTCGTTGAGGCTTGGAACGTGGGGCTCTTCTGGATCATCATTGCCTCAATCACCATCGCCAACCTCTTCGCCATTCGTCAGAAGAACCTCAAGCGATTTATGGCTTTCTCAGCCATTTCGCAGGCTGGTTACCTCATTCTCGGCGTGATGGACGGCACGGCGCAGGGCATGACCTCACTCGTGTTCTACCTCCTCGTCTACATGGCCGCCAACCTCGGCGCCTTCGTTGTGATGACCACGATTGAGCAGAACTCCGGCAAGATTGGCATCGACGACTACGACGGACTCTACCAGACCAACCCCAAGCTCGCGTTCCTCATGACGCTCTGCTTGTTCTCCCTGGCAGGTATCCCGCCGTTCGCCGGCTTCTTCTCCAAGTTCTTCGTGTTTATGGCTGCTTTCAAGGCCGGCTTCCACCTCCTTGTGTTCATTGCCTTGGTAAATACGGTGATTTCGCTCTACTACTACCTGCTCATCGTCAAGGCCATGTACATCAAGCCCAACGACAACCCCATCGCCACGTTCCAGAGCGACGGCTACACCCGCGTAGCCCTCTTCCTGAGCATTCTCGGCGTGATTGTCCTCGGCATCGGCGGCGTGTTCTACAACTACCTCGACCTTTTCAGCTACGGCATCAACTAAGCCTTAGTTGCAAAATATCAGAAAAACGGAGTGTCCGCGCGGGCACTCCGTTTTTGGTTATGGATATTTCCTTTGGTCTCACGAGTAGTGGCTGGTGAAATGACTGTGGCGGGCTGTAAGCCCAAATGTTGCCCTTAGCCCGGGGCAGCGCCCCGGGGAAACGCACGCCGCGTTTAATACATTTGGCATTTTTGAGCTGGCTCAAAAATGCCACGCGCCGAAAGCGCGTAACCCTCTTCGTCACACGGGGCGTTGCCCCTCATAAAGCAGATTGCTCTTTTCATAATGTCGGCCGCACTCGGCAATCCAAGCAAGCTTGATTGCCCTCGTTTGCACGACATTTCAGAGCGTGACACTTTTATTAATGCACCGTCGCCCACCCCGGGGCGCTGCCCTGGGCTAGGTGCAACATTTGGGCTTTCAGCCCGCTTCAACCTATTATTCTTTGTAATTATTTCTTCACCAACCTCCCCGCCGCTTTACGGCATCTCTTCAACACCCGTTCCGGCAACCCTTTCTTTCCTTTCGTTCCCCCTTTCTCTATCGTTGCCACAATCTTAAATCCGCTGTATTTGCACACCTCCTTCATCGCCCTTATCGCGCCGTGGCTCTGATGCAGCAGAATGTTGAAGGGCCATGGCGTGGTGGACGTGCTCATCAGTACGCACCGCTTCCCCTTGTGCAAGGGCAGGGGCAGTCCTAAGGAGTTCTCATCCATAAGGCCATATACCAAGCGGTCGAATAGCAGTTTCAGCGTACCCGGCATATTGCCCCAGTAACACGGGGCGGCAACCGCCAGCGCGTCGGCCGCTTTGATTTTTTCCAATACCCGTTGCGCGTCGTCCTCCGGCAGCACGCACGCGTGCCTCGATCGGCACGCCATACACCCCGTGCAGGGCCGCACCGTGAGAGCCTGCACCCAAATTTCTTCTACCTCCGCCCCGAGGCGTTCCGCCTCCTGTTTCAGCGTGCCGGCCATAAGCGCGATGTTGCCAGAGCGGCGCGGGCTGGCGTTTAAGATGAGCAGTTTCATTCCCATATTGGTGATCAATCAGCGCACCACGGGCCTGCCCTCGCTTGTCCACTGCAAATAGCCGCCCTTCATGTCGAACACGCGGAAACCCTCGCGTCTCATTTTCGAGGCAGCGGCATTGCTGCGCCGTCCGCTCCGGCAATATATATAATAGGTATGGTCCTTATCGAGTTTGGCCATGCCCTCGCTGAACGCAGAAGGGTTGAGCCAGTCCAGATTTATGGCTTTTGCCAAATGTCCGGCAGCAAATTCGTCGGGCTGGCGCACGTCGAGGATAACGGCGGCAGAGTCCGCTTCGGCGGCCGCGATAAACTCTTGCGGAGTAAGCACCTCAACACCGTTTTGCGCCGTGCAGCCCGAGCAAAGCCCGAGCGCGGCCATGAGAGAAAAGAATAGATTTTTCATATTGAAAGATTTAGTTGTTGGGTTTCAGATGACGAGTTTGCTTGTTTACTAAAAACTCGTTGTAAGATACGAGCGCACAATGCGCACCAAGTAGTCTTTCGCCACCACGCCGCTTTGCCGCCAAAGCATCTCGCCGTTCCTGAAAATCATGAGCGTAGGCACGGAGCGGATGCCGTAGCGCGCGGCTGTGGCCTCGTGCTTGTCCACGTCCACCTTCACGATACGCACCGCATCGCCCAGTTCCGCTTTCGCTTCCAAGAGGATAGGGTGCATCATCTTGCAGGGCTGGCACCAAGTGGCAAAGAAATCCGCGAGCACCAGCTGCCCGGAGGAAATCACATCGTTAAACTGTTCCATATAATATAGTATCAATTATCACTGCAAAAGTATATAATAAGAATTATCTGCGCAAACTGTTCCGCGTATCTTATATGAGCGGAGCGCGTTGCTCGGACAGATTTTTTCCTTTCATATTAGAAAATTTTCCCTAAGTCCGTGATAATTTTCACGCTCTGCGCAGAAATAGTTTGTTACAAAGTTTGTAACACGTATTACAAACTTTGTAACATATGTTAGAAACTTTGTAACAAGCGTTACAAACTTTGTAATAAAAAATCTCTTATAGGTTAGGAAAAAATGTCTGCGCAAAGCGTGAAAAATCTCTTATAAGACAGGAAAAAATATCTCCGAGCAACGCGCTGCGCTTATATATGTTACTTGTGCGAACCATATAAGCAACTCTCTATACGCTGCGCAGATACTTTTTGATATTTCTCTGAAATGTTCTATTTATCTTGAATTTTGGTAGTTTTTGTTGCGAGTTGGCAAAAAAATCGCCCATTAAGTGTAAAATTGTCGTTAAATTCGGGGGGGGTATTTGCAAAATGCGGTTTTTTATGTAGATTTGTTGCGTTATTTTGCTGTGGAAGCACGATTTTGTTAAGTTTTAGTGATAGAAAAATAGGCAGTATCCTGTCCTTTGAATTGTTAACGATAAATCACAGAACTATGTTTCGCCAGTTATACATATCAGCATTGTGCTATTTGGGCTTTGGAATCGATATTGACCACAACGGTCCATATCCGGCTTTTATGCTCTCAAACCTCGAACCGTATAAGTTCGTATTTCGCGGCAAGCAGTTCCTTTCGATAGAGAGCCTATTTCAAGGATTGAAGTATCGCGACATCGCGCAGCAGAACCGCGTTTTTGGAAAAGTAGGCATTGACGCGAAAGTGCGCCGTGCGCGGTCCAATTGGCAGGCAAGCCAGACGCTGTATTGGCAGGGAGAGCCGATGGGGCGCCATTCGAAGGAATATAAAGACTTTATCGATGAAGCCTACGCCGCCCTTGCCGCTAACAGCGACTTTTGCGAGGCACTGCTCGCCACGGGCAACAAATGCCTTTATAATTCATACGCCAAAACCAATTCCTCCAAAACCGTTCTCACCGCCAAAGAGCAGTGCAAGGCCCTTATGCGCCTGCGCAAAAAACTGAAAGATAGCGCACCGTGAGGGTAGAGCGGCACCGCCATGCCGCCCGCACCCAATAAAGCCTGCGCCTCGGGCGCGTAACTCATTATTACCAGTGGTTACGCGCCCGAGGCATATCTATAAAGACGTGCATCTCCGCTCCTTGCTTCTTGCGGCGCGTTGCGCGGATATCCTTGCATTTTCCCTGTAAATCTTCAAAAAGGGGCTTTATCATATAAGATAATGAAAAAATAACACGATAAATTTACGTTGTGTATTGATTATTTCCTATCTTTGCCCTGCAAAGAGTGCGAAAAAACGGGTTGGCTTGCCAACTCGACGTTACAAAATCAAATAAACCAATTCATTATTATCTACAAACCACAAATCATTTAACAAAATGGCAACTACAAATGCTACCGCACCCAAGGGTGCTCCCAAGAAACAGTCTAAGGGTTTCACCGGCATTAAATCCGGTCTTTCTGTCATTGCATGCTGCGCTGTAATCGCTGTCTGCATCTATCTCTTCGGTTTCGGTCACATCTCCAACTTCAAGGGTGCTGAAGCTGCTACGGCTCAGTTCTCTTTCCTTGCAGAAGGTGACTTTGAACCCGCTAACCTCATGGGTACGGTCTACAAAGGCGGTTTCGTTGTGCCTATCATCTGGACCCTCTGTATCACCGTTGTGGCTCTTGCCATTGAACGCTTCTTCGCTATCCGCAACGCTTACGGCCGCACCAGCCTCACGAAGTTCGTTGCCGACATCAAGGTGGCTCTCAACAACAACGACCTCGCTAAGGCTCAGCAGCTTTGCGACGCTCAGCGCGGTTCTGTTGCCAACGTTGTAGGCGCTACGATGAAGAAGTACAAAGAGATGGAAGAAAACACCGTGCTCACCAAGGAGCAGAAGATTCTTGCTATCCAGAAGGAACTCGAAGAAGCTACCGCTCTCGAAATGCCTATGATGCAGGAGAACCTTCCCATTATCGGTACTATCGTTACGCTCGGTACGCTGACCGGTCTGTTCGGTACGGTGTTGGGTATGATTAAGTCGTTCTCCGCTATGGCAAGCGGCGACGGCGGCGCAGACTCCTCCGCTCTTTCAACCGGTATCTCCGAGGCACTTGTAAACACCGCTTCTGGTATCGCAACCGGTGCCCTCGCCGTTATCGCTTACAACTACTACACGAACAAGATCGACCGCCTTACGTTCAGCCTTGACGAAGTTGGTTTCACAATCGTACAGACTTTCTCTGCAACTCACTAATTCAAGTATTAAGATAGGTAATATTTAAGACATGGGACGTTTTAAAGTCAAAAAACAAGACACGTTCATCGACATGACGCCGATGAGCGACGTCATGGTCCTGTTGCTTACCTTCTTTATGCTTACTGCAACATTCGTAAAGGAAGAACCGATTAAGGTCAACACCCCGGGCTCCGTGTCGGAAGTCAAAATCCCCGAGAACAACCTGCTCACCATCTTTGTTGAAAAGAACGGCAAGGTGTTCATGACGATGGACTCTCCCGCCACGCTCCGCAAACTCGCTAACGCGATGAACGAGAAGGGCTCGCTCAACCTCAGCCCACAGCAGGTTGAAACCTTTGCACAAGCCCCCACGTTCGGTACGCCGCTCAACACCATCGCAGGATGGCTCGAGACCGACAACCGCAACGAACTGCTCATCAAGAGCCAGGAAGCGGGTATTCCTTGCGATAGCTTGAATAATGAGTTGAAGACATGGGTAAGCACAGCCCGCGAGGCATGTGGCGAAGGTATGGGTATAGCCATTAAGGCTGACAAATCCACTTCCTATGCCGTAATCAAAAGAGTTATGGACACCTTACGCGAAATTGACGAGGCGCGCTACAAGCTGATCACGTCTCTCAAAGGAGTTGAGGAATAAAAATGAAATGTTATGGCAAAAAAAGGTGGAAGTAAACAGAAAAAGATGAACTCGCGCGTGGACTTCACGCCGATGGTAGATATGATCATGTTGCTCGTGACCTTCTTCATGCTCTGTACCACGCTTCTCAAGCCCCAGGCTATGGATATCGCCATGCCCTCGGACAAGGAAGACATCAAGGACGAGAACAGAAGCCAAGTCGCAGCATCTAAGGCCGTCACTATCCTCATCGACGAGAACAACGCGCTCTACTACTTCAAAGGTAAGCCCGACGGCGGCACCGACATCCCCGACGAAGGTAAGCTCTTTGCCACTACCTACGGCAAGAACGGCATTCGTAAGGTGTTGCTCGAAAGCAACCCGCAGGCTGTCCTCGAAGTGCAGAAACTCAAAGAAGAGTTCGCCAACAAGAAAACCTCTAACGTGCAGGATGAACAGAAAATCAAACAAGAATACAAGGAGCGCCTCAATAAGATTAAGAACGCCGACTATACGCCGAGCGTGATTATCAAGGCTTCCAATAAATCCGTATTCGACAATTTGATTCAAGTTCTCGATGAAATGCAGATTTGTAATATCGGACGCTACGTAATCGACAATTGGCAGCCCGGCGACCAGGCTAAGATTGACGCTTTCAAGGCTAATCCGGCGCAGTAATAACACACTATAAGTGAAGTAACAAAGAGATATAATTATGTCTAAGATAGATTTAGCATCTCGAGAATGGTGCGACCTCGTCTTCGAGGGACGTAACAGAGAGTACGGAGCTTATCGTGCACGCGCCAACAAAGGCAAGTTCCAGCTCAGAGCACTTATCTTTGTGCTTATCCTCATCGCTGCGATTATTGCCTTCCTTATTGCAAAGAATGCAGTAGAGGCCGCTATCGAAAAGAACCGCGCACTTGACGGTGAACAAGTCACCGAACTTTCGCAGCTCAAGAAAGATGAGCCTAAGAAAGAAGAGAAGAAAAAAGAGCCTGAACTCAAATACGAAGAGCCCAAGCAGGAGAAGGTCAAGGTGAAAGCCTCTATCGAGTTCACCGTGCCTAAAATCGTCGACGACGACAAGGTTGACCACTCCAAGGAACTCAAAACGCAGGATGAAGTTACCAAGAGCAGCTTCGCCATTGCATCGCAAGACTATGCTGGCGATGGTGAGGGCGGTATCAACATCGACGACTTGAAGGACAACCAGACCGCAGGCGGCACCAGCACGCCTAAGGAAGAAGAAGTTGTGGACAACGCCCTCGTGGAGGTGCAAGCCTCTTACCCCGGCGGCGAAGCAGCCCTTATCGCCTTCATCAGTAAGAACCTTGTCTATCCGCAAATCGCTGTAGAACAAGACTTGCAGGGCACGGTTATCCTTCGTTTCCGCGTAAATGCCGATGGCTCCGTGGGCGACATTATCGTGAAGAAGAGCCTTTCTCGCGAATGCGACCAAGCCGCAGCCGACGTTGTGAAGAAGCTCAAGCGCTTCATTCCCGCTAAGCAGCAGGGTCATCCCGTGCCCGTTTGGTTCACGCTTCCTATCCGCTTCCAGCTTCAGTAAGATTTAGTTGAAGTTTTGAAGTAAATCTCTATATTCGGCAGATTAGCAAGCCTGTTGTTTTAACCGGCCCACTAATCTGCCGTTTTTTGTAGGGGCGTATTATATATATTGTGTATGGCGTTATATAGGTGGGTTCTATAAATTCGCTTTGGCAGATTTTGGATTTATTTTCGCGGATAAATTGTAAGTTGAAGAGGGAGCGTAGCGTGCTACGTGACCGATGAGACTTACGATTTAGACCGAAAAGAAAGCAAAAGATGACAAAACGTCAACCCAACATTATTGTAAATTTTTACGGTGGGAATTTATAGAACCCACCTATACATTATCGCTCCCCAATCTAAAACTCATCGATTATGAAAAAGCACCTCCTTTTTCTCTTTTCTCTCGCTGCCGCCGCATTTATAGCCAGTTGCAGCAGCGACAAGAAAGCCAGCAACAACTGGCTTGCCGAAGACGACGTGAACGTGGCCTTCGACGAAACCTTTCGGCCCATTATGCAGGAAGAGGTCGAAACCTTTGCCATGATGCATCCCGAAGCAGGCATGAAGCCCGTATATTGCAGCGAAGACTCCGCCCTGCGCCTCCTGCTTGCAGATAGCTTGCGTTGCTGCGTCATCACGCGCAAGCTCCTGCCCAATGAACTCGACATCATCAAAGCCCACACCCTCGGAGCCAAGCAGGCACTTGTTGCCACTGATGCCGTGGCGCTCATCGTTAATAAAAACAACCCCGACTCACTTATCACCCTCGACGAAATCAAGCAAATCGTCACTGGTAAGATTACCCGCTGGGAACAGCTCGAAAAGTCGAGCAAGAAAGGTACGCTCAGCCTCGTCTTCGACCATTCAGGTTCAAGTACCGTGCGATTTATGAAAGACAGCCTTTGCGCCGGACGCGACATAACCGGTAATGTCTTTGCTTCCGAAAACGGCACCAATCGTTCCGTCATCGAAATGGTGCAGCAAAATCCCGACATCATCGGCGTAGTAGGCACGAATTGGCTGAAAGAGGGCGTTGACAGCGTGCTTACCTCATTTAAGAAACTCCCCGTGAGCGTTATGAAAGTCAGCCGCAAGAGCGGCACCGATGCTTTCTACGTGCGCCCCTTCCAATATTATATAGCCACGGCGGACTATCCTCTCTTGCGCTCCGTTTATATCATCAACACCGACCCGCGCACGCAGTCCTTCGTCAAGCAGTTCTATTTCTTCCTGAAAGGCCAGAAAGGGCAGAC
The DNA here is from genome assembly GCA_022784065.1 of Bacteroidales bacterium. Lineage (GTDB taxonomy): Bacteria > Bacteroidota > Bacteroidia > Bacteroidales > Bacteroidaceae > Alloprevotella. The sequence goes on from JALFUO010000024.1 coordinate 20,185, forward strand.
CATCATCTGCAACAACTCCCAGCTTCTGCCCATTACGCCTGTTCAAGTTAAGGCGGTGCGCACGGTTGATTAAGGCTTTCTCGCGCTTTTTTCCCATTCTCTTACGTGAAAATGTAGAATATTTCTTATTTTTGCAAGCAGTATCCGCGTTTTCACGGCAGAGTAGGCAATAATCCGACCGCCGCTCGCGTTATAAATATTGATAAAGCAGACACTAAATATAGGTGGGTTCTATAAATTCGCTTTGGCAGATTTTGGATTTATTTTCGAGGATAAATTGTAAGTTGAAGAGGGAGCGTAGCGGGCTACGTGACCGATGAGACTTACGATTTATACCGAAAAGAAAACAAAAGATGACAAAACGTCAACCCAACATTATTGTGAATTTCTACGGTGGGAATTTATAGAACCCACCTATAATCAACCAAATACAAAAATCTTTCTTATGAAGAAAAACCTTTTACGCAGTGTTGCCCTTTCCGCCCTTTTGCTCGTTGGAATAGGTGCACCCAAGGCGCAGGCGCAGACCTCTTACGAGGTTCCGCCCCTCAACCCCGAGTATCAGACAATGGCCGACCAAATCAATGAGCTTAACCTCGATGATCCCGAAGCCGCAAACAAAGTGTTCTCTAAGCTCATCAGGAAGATTAGCAAGAGCAAGGAAGACCTCGTTAGCGTGGGCACATATTTCCTGCAAAACAATAACTATCCCGCTGCCAACCAGTGCGCCACGAAACTCTACGACCTCTCTGCCGAGTATGTCCCTGGACTTATGTTTATGGGCGAGGTGTGCATGAAGCGCAAGGATTGGGGCGGCGCAGGTCAGAAGTTTGACGAAGTGCTGCTTATCGACTCCACCTACGTGCCCGCTATTAAGCGTAACGCCTTTGTTTATAAAAACGTGAACCCCCACGTTGCTATCGAAATGCTTGAACGCATCAAGCGCCTTGAACCAGAGAACTACGAAGCCGACAAGGACCTTGGCGATATCGCATACAAGCAGGAACAATACAAGACTGCTGTCGGTCACTACGATGCTTATTACAGCCGCGTGCCCAAAGACACGACCGTTATCGACATTCGCTCTTGCGAAAACTATCTCATGTCGCTCTATTCGACCACTAAGTTCGAAAAGGTGGCCCAGCTCGCAGCCGAAATGCTGCCCCTTGCTCCGAACGATATGATGTTTAAGCGTATGCGCTTCTTCGCCGACATTGAGAACTATGAACTCGATGCAGCGGCTGAGCACATGGCTTATATCAATAATAAAGAATACGAAGACAGCCTGTACCTCTATCTTGACTACGCTTACGCTGCTCAGTATCACAACCTCAACAACGACCCCGCCACAGCTATTGAGTGCTACAAGAAAGCACTTGAAGTTGACCCCACAAAGGCACAGGGCTACAAAGAACTTTCTACCCTCTACGGCCAGAACAAGCAGGCTGAGCTCGGACTTGAAGCCTATAAGAAGTATCTTGAACTCATTGGCGATAAGGCAGAACTTAGCGACCGCTTCCTCCTCGGCGTTCAGTACATGAAGGTTTATCAGGAAGAAGGCACCGACCCCGAAAAGAAGCAGCAGTTCTTCCAGGATGCCGACAGAATCTTTGCCGAAGTCATGGAGCAGAAGCCCGACTACGTAACCGCCATTATCTATCGTGCCCGCCTCAATAACACCGACCCCACGAAGATCAACGAAGACGTGAAGAACCTTTACGTCAAGGTGCTCGAAGTTTCTGCCGACCGCCCCGATGAAACCATGCGCGAACGTTTCGAGGCATCTCGTTACCTTTTCTTCTATGCTGTGAACGTTGAGCCCAACGATATGGAACTTGCCGGGCGTGCCTACGAGATTGCCAAGAGCATCGCTCCCGAAGATAAGTTTGTGCAGAATGCCGGTCGCTTCATGGAAATAAGCAAGGCAGAGCAGAAGTAAGAAGTTCCTTCCCCAAGAATACACATATAATATATATATACATGGCGGCGCGTCCTCATCGGGACGCGCCGCCTGTTTTGCGCTTTCGAGTGCATGATAAGGGAATGTAAGGGCTAAAATATCGTCTTTTTATTGTCTATATTGCGCTTTGCTGCCGGGTTTTTCATGTGAAAATCCGCTTGTCTGCGCTTAAAAGCGTACCTTTGTATTGATTTTAGATGGAAACTACACTCTTTTATTTATTAACAATATAAAAACAGAACGGCTTATGAAGCACAGATTTTTACTTTTCTCCTTGTTCCTCGCATTGGCGCAGCTTTCCGTCTTTGCCGACAATCGCGGCAGGGAAAGAGTGAGCGCGTCGCATCTCTCGCCCTCGGCATTGCAGCAGGGTGGGGCGGCTCGCGAGGGCGTTTTAAAACATTCTCCCAAACGCTTGGCGGCGCAGGCCGAGAGTGGCACTGTTCAGATACCTACTATCTGGGGTGCTATGATTTACGCCAATTCATGGCAAGACGAGAGCGTTACTGCCACGTACGGCATTTACGCCTACGGGCCTACGGTTTCCGGTCCCTATCTTTACGCCTCGCCGGTTAAGGTGGACAATGACATTTACGCTAACGGCTCCGGTGCGTACTATAACGGCAGGTTGCATTTCTTTACGAACAATGTTGACCGCATGTATCAGGAGTGGGATTACAAGACTTGGCAGCGCAAGCGTTTCGAGTACGTGCTTAGTTCAAGCCTGATGGCCACCGATGCCGATTATGACGAAGTGACGGGACAGGTGTATGGTTGTTTCTATAACCCCTCTACTTCTGCTTACGACTTTGCCGCCGTTGAGTATAGCAATGGCATTAAAAGCATTATCCGTCCTTGCGATATGTACATAGCCGTTGCTGCGCGTGCTGATGGATCTATCTATGCGATTAAATATAAGGACAGCAGCCTTTACCGCATAGACAAGGAAACGGGTGAAGAAACCCTCATCGGCGAAACCGGCATCAAGGTTGGCGACTATTTGCAAAGTGCCACGTTCGACCGCACCGCCGACGTGATGTATTGGGCAGCGAGCGACGAGACGGGCACCACGATGCTCTGCACCGTTAATGTGGAAACGGGACGTGCCAATGTCTTGGCTCATTTTGCCGATGCCGAGCAGCTTTCCTGCCTTTATGTTCCCTACATCGCTGCTGCCGGTGCTCCGGCGCAGCCTGCCGACGCGCAGCTCAACTTTGCAGGTGCTGCATTGGAGGGGACAGTTAGTTTCACGATGCCTGCCACGGCAACCGACGGAGCAGCCCTTTCCGGCGAACTAACTTATAAGGTGACGCTTAACGGCAAACAGATTGCCTCGGAAACTGCGCAACCCGGCGCGGCAGTCGAAGTGCCGGTAGCAGCAAAGGAGGGTGTGAACCTTATAAATATTGTGGTGTCTAATGCCGCCGGTGCTTCCGAGCCTCTCGGGCTAAGGCGATGGATAGGCAACGATACGCCGAAAGCCCCGACTTATTTGACGCTGACGATTGACAATGACAACAACAACCAAGCCGACCTCACGTGGAAAGCACCCACCGAGGGCATTCATGCCGGTTATGTCAATCCCATGCTGCTGCGCTACGATGTCGTACGCTTGCCCGACAGCGCGCGTGTCGCCACCGACCTTGCCACGCCGAGCTTTACCGAAATTCTCGGCAACGATAAGCCGGGCAGTTGGAAATATGCCGTAACGGCGAAGGCTGCCGGACTCGTTTCCCAAACAGCCGTGTCGAACGTAGCCATCGCTACGGGTGTCTTTACGCCGCCTTATTGCGAAACTTTCGATACGCAGGAAGCGTTCAATGCTTGGACGGTTATCGACAGCAACAATGACAACTATACGTGGGCGTTCAACAAGAAAGCGAATATGGCGCAATACACTGCCAGCATGACGACTGCGGGCGACGATTGGCTCATCTCGCCCAAGTTGGCACTCAATGCCGAAAACTCTTACGACCTTTCTTATATATATAAAGGATTCAGCAACGTTTGGCCCGAAAAGATGGAAGTCTGTGTCGGTACGGGCGACGACCCGACCGCTTACACGGTTGTCGTTGCGCCGCACGAGATTGGCAATTACGACCGCGAGCTGGCGCGCCACACGTTCAGCGTGCCGCAGACGGGCAATTATCGTCTGGCTTTCCACGCGCTCAGTCAGGCTAAGGCCTATTATCTTTATATAGATAGCGTGCGCATTGCCCCCTCCGCCGTTAAAACTGCGCCCGGTGCCGTAACAAATCTCGTTGTCGCGCCCAATGCCCTCGGCGAGCCCAAGGCCGACATCTCGTTTGTTGCCCCTGCCGTTACCACAACGGGCGAGGCGCTCACAGCCATCGACCGCATCGAGATTGTTCGCCGCGCCAAAGACCTCAATGGCGACCCCGTTACGGTGAAGACCTTTGAAGCACCCGCCGTCGGCGAGGCGTTGCAATTCACCGATACAGCCGTGCCCAATGGTTGGCACACCTATGAGGTGACTCCCTATAACGCCCAAGGGCAAGGGCAGACGCAGACGGCCGATGCTTTCGTGGGCGAGGATATGCCTAAGGCTCCGCAGGCTGTCGGACTGGCTGAGAATGCCGACGGCACGCTTACGCTCTCGTGGACAAATCCCGGCAATGTGGGTGAGAATGGACAATATGTCAATCCCGAGAACACGCGCTTCAATGTCTATACCACAGATATTCGCAATTTTGTTTACGATTACAAGAGCGGACTTACGGGCGGCAGCCTCTTGATAGCCGACACGCTTGCCACCGGCCCGCAGCAGCAGTTGCGTATGGCGGTAAAGGCGCAAAGCGTAGGCGGCGAAAGCCCTGCGGCATACTCCAATTATGTTCTTGCCGGCGCGCCCTATGCCCTTCCTTATGTAGAGAGTTTCGCGGGTGCAGAAGCAGGTACCTATTGCTCTTCCGACGGTTACAATCCGTTCCGCCTTGCCGATAATATTTCTTACGACAACGATGGCGGCTGCATCGGCTGGAAGTCCAATGGCCTTGACAATGAAGGCAGTTTTGAGATGGGTAAGATTTCTTTGAAAAATGCCGCACACCCTTATTTCATTTATGCCTATTATGCTTTGCCGGGCGAAGAGGGCACGCTGACCACCTATGTCACGCCGCGTGGCGGGTCCATGCAGGAAGCCGGCACGCTCGACTTCAAGCAACTCGCGGGCGAAGAGGGTTGGCGCGTCCAAGCCATCGACCTTTCGCAATGGACGGGCAGCGATTACGTGCGCATCACGCTCACTGGGCGCGGCACGGACATTTATGTGCCGATTTACGTTGACCGCCTCCGCGTGGAAGGCGACAGCCGCAGCAACCTGCGCGTTTCCGAATTGAGTGTCCCCGCCACGCTGAAAACGCAAATGCCGCAGCCCATCACCGCCCGCGTTGAGAACACCGGCGCAGAGACTTCCGACAGCTACACGCTGCATCTGCTCGCCGATGGCAACACTGTGCTCACCAAATCTTGTTCCGCCCTTGCCGGATTTAGCGGTGAGAACATCGTGTTCGATTATCAGCCCGTTGTAAGCCTTTGCGGCAAAGAGGTTGCGCTTTCCGTGCAGCTCGTGCCGGGCGGCGACGACGCCGATGCTTCCGACAATGCCTCGGAAACCAAGAAGGCCGAGGTGCTTGCTCCTGAGTATCCCGCTATTCACGACCTTTCTTATCTTGAAACGGGCGGGGCACATCTTGAATGGACGCAGCCTGAGCAGGTAAACCGCAAGGTAGAGGAAAGTTTCGAGACTTATCGCCACAAAGACACCGTCTTTGCGCCGTGGACAACCATCGATGCCGAGCGCGGATTGACTTACACGAATACGCAGATGGACGCAGGCCCAAGCAATGAGGAGGCTTCCTTCTGGGTGTTCAATCCCACGGTTGCCGCCTGCACGGTAGACAATCTGCCTTATTACACGCCTTACGACGGCTATCAGTGCCTGATGGCAACTTCTTCGCAGCCCACGACCATTAAGATTGGCGACCGCAACGACGACTGGCTCATCTCGCCCGAGCTTGGCAGCTGCGCACAGACCGTCAGCTTTATGGCACGCACGGCAAAGGAGAAATATGGACTTGAAGATTTTGAAATCCTCTATTCAACTACTTATCCTTATCCCGAATGCTTCACGCTGCTCACGGCGCACACCGCCCCCGAGGCTTGGACGCGCTACACGGCCGACCTGCCCGAAGGCACGCGTTACTTTGCCATTCGCTACCGCAGTCAGGATAAGTTTATTTTCCTTGTCGATATGGTATGCTACGAAACGGGCGTGATGCCGGTGCGCGGTTACAACGTTTACTGCAACGGCAAGCTCATAGCCTCTTTGCCGGCAACGCAGCTCAGCTACGACCTCACCCAGCAGCCCGACGAAGCCCATGCCTATACCGTTACCGTTATCTATGAAAACGGCGAGTCTGCGCCCTCCAACGTGGCCAATTCCACAACGGGCATCGTTTCTGTTGCGACCGGTGCCGATGCGCTTGCGCCGTCTTTGCTATACGATGCTTCGGGCCGCAGGGTATCAGCCCCCGTGCGCCACGGCGTGACTATTGACAGCAAGGGAGGCAAACGCGTAGCGAAACAGTAACTCCGATTTTCTCCATTTGTGATAAAGGTGCATCGCCGTCGGCGGTGCACCTTTACTATGCAAAAGCAGCGGACGCGCCAGGTTTCGGCATGTCCGCTGCTTTATGTTGAATGATTCTAACGTGCTAATTGCTTATTTCACGAGGTTGAGCGTATCAGAGGCGATGAGCAGTTCCTCGTCGGTGGGCACAACGACCACTTTCACCTTGCTGTCGGGCGTGGAGATGATTTCCTCCTCGCCGAAGTTCTTGCGGTTCTTCTCTTCGTCGAGCTTGATGCCGAAGAATTCGAGGCCGCTCACGCTGGCGCGGCGGATATCCCACTGGTGCTCGCCCACGCCGGCGGTGAAGACGATGGTGTCAACGCCGCCCATGGCTGCCGTGTATGCGCCGATGTATTTCTTGATGCGGTAGCTGTACATATCGAGGGCGAGGCGGGCGCGCTCGTTGCCTTCCTTGATGGCTGCTTCCACTTCGCGTATGTCGCTCGACACTCCGGAGATGCCTTTCACGCCGCTCTCCTTGTTGAGCAGGTCGCTCATCTGGTCGGGCGTGAAGCCTTCCTTCTTCATGATGGCGAGCACGGCGGAGGGGTCAACGTCACCGCTGCGGCTGCCCATCATCAGGCCTTCGAGCGGTGTGAGCCCCATCGACGTGTCCACGCATTTGCCGTGGAGCACGGCCGATACCGATGCGCCGTTGCCGATGTGGCAGGTGATGATGCGCTGATCCTCGGGCTTCACGCCGAGCACCTCGCAAACGCGGGCGGTGACGAAGCGATGGCTCGTGCCGTGTGCGCCCCAGCGGCGAATGTTGTCGTTCTCATAATATTTGTAGGGAACGGCGTACATGTAGGCGTGCTCGGGCATCGTTTGGTGGAACGACGTGTCGAACACGAACACCTGCGGCAGTTCGGGCAGCATTTCCTTCACGGCCACGTAGCCTTTGAGGTGTGCGTAAGAGTGGAGCGGGGCGAGATCCATGTACTGTTTCCATTCTTCCAGCATGGCATCGGTCACGACCTGGCTCTTCGTGAAGCGTCCGCCCGCCACGATGCGGTGGCCTGCGGCAGAGATTTCGTCGAGGCTCTTGATTGCGCCGTACTCGGGCGAGAGGAGCGTGTCGAACATGAGTTTGATGCCTTCCGTATGGGAGGGGCAGGGGTGTTCGATGATTTTCGTTTCGCCGTTGATTTTTGTTTTCAGGAAAGAGCCTTCCAGCCCAACCTTTTCAATGCCGCCTGCGGCGAGCACGCTGCGGTTGTCCATTTCGTAGAGCTTGTACTTGATGGAGCTGCTGCCGCAGTTGATGACTAATATTTTCATAATTTGGATTGAAAAATATGATGTGAGTTGTATGATGCCGTTCGGTAAACGAGTAAACGCGTTTACGAGTAAACAAGTTAACAAGTAAACGAGTAAACAAGCCGAAGTGTTCACTTTCTGCTATGCAAAATTACAAAAAAATGATAAGGGCGTTGATGTACCTGCTTGAAATATGCTAATTTTGTGCTAAGATACGTGCGGGCGTATGCTTACGCCCCTGTTTAATTCAATAAAATCCTTAAATAAAAATGTCACTTGATTTCAAAGCCCTTGCAGCACAGTATAAGTCCGAGCTGCTCGACAAGGTGATGCCTTTCTGGCTCAACAACTCTATCGACCGCAAATGCGGCGGCTATTTTACCTGTTTGGAGCGCGACGGCAGCGTCTTCGACACCGACAAATTCATTTGGCTGCAAGGCCGCGAGGTGTGGATGTTCGCCACATTATATAATAAAGTGGAGCAGCGTCCCGAATGGCTCGCGGCAGCCGAGCACGGCGCGGAATTCCTCAAGAAGTACGGGCACGACGGCAATCTTAACTGGTATTTCGCGCTCGACCGCGAGGGCCGTCCGCTCGTAGAGCCTTACAACATCTTTTCCTACACCTTCGCCGTCATCGCTTTCGGGCAGCTCGCCCTTGCAACGGGCAATAAGGAGTATGAGGAGATTGCCCGCAAGACGTTCGACATCGTGCTTTCGAAAGTAGACAACCCGAAAGGCCGTTGGAACAAGGCGGCCAAGGGCGCGCGTTCGATGAAGAGTTTTGCCTTGCCCATGATTCTTTGCAACGTGGCTTTGGAGATAGAGCCGCTACTCGACCCTGATTTTTTGAAGAAAACGATTGACACGTGCATTCATGAGGTGATGGACGTTTTCTATAAGCCCGAACTGGGGCTGATTGTGGAGCATCTCGGCACGGACGGCGAACTGGTGGATTGCATGGACGGCCGCCAGCTCAATCCCGGCCACGCCATCGAAGCCATGTGGTTTATCATGGATTTGGGCAAGCGTCTCGGCCGCCCCGAACTCATAGAACGCGCCAAGAACATCGCCCTCCAAGAGGCCGAATACGGTTGGGATAAGCAGTATGGCGGCATCTTCTACTTTATGGACCGCCTCGGCCGTCCCTTGCAGCAGCTCGAGTGGGATCAGAAACTTTGGTGGGTGCACATCGAAACGCTCATCACGATGATTAAAGGCTATCGCCTCACGGGCGACCCGCGCTGCCTCGAATGGTTCGAGCGCGTTCACGATTATGTCTGGTCGCACTTTGCCGACCCCGACTATCCCGAATGGTTCGGCTATCTCAATCGCCGCGGCGAGCGTTTGCTCTCGCTCAAAGGCGGCAAATGGAAAGGCTGCTTCCACGTGCCGCGTGGCTTGTACCAGTGCTGGCAGGTTTTAGAAGAGTTGGGCAAATAATTATTGTATAAAAATCTCAATCATGATTTTTGGAAAAATTTTTGACAGCGCACGCATCGAGGCTTTGCACCCCGCGCTGCAACGTTTGTTCGAGTTCGTCAAGACGCACGACCTCATGCAACTCCCGCTCGGCCGCAACGAAATCGACGGCGACCGCTTGTATATAAATATCGCAGAGAGCACTCTCGTTGCCTCCGAGGCGCAGAAACTCGAGGTGCATCGTGCCTATATGGACGTGCATCTGCCTTTGAACAATGTCGAGACCATCGGCTGGCGCGCCCTTTCCACCATTGACGTGCCCTCTGAACAGCCGTTTGACGAAGCGTCCGATTACGCCCTCTTTGCCGCTCCCGCAACAAGCTATGTGGACGTGCATCCCGGCGAATACCTCATCGCCTATCCCGAAGACGCGCACGCTCCGCTTATCGGCGAGGGCTGCCTGCGCAAGGCCGTTGCAAAAATTAAATTGTAGCAAATGGCACGCAGAAAACATAGCCCCACCAGCATTAACTTCTTGCCCCTGCGCATAGTTGTTATCCTCGTCGTCCTCGTCGCGTTGGGCGTGGGCAGCATGTGCGGTTCGGGCAATAAGGAGCAAGAGTCTGCCGAAGAGCAGCTGCCAGCTTCGGAAACGCAGCAGGCCGCGCAGGAGGCGCTTGCGGCAGGCAAAATCGAGCAGCCCGCCGCCTTGCAGGGCGTTCCCGAGCAGATCATCGAGCATACGGGCTTTATCCTTTCTTTTAACAAGGACCTCGGCCAGCCCAATTGGGTGGCTTGGGAACTTACCGCCGAGGAGGCGGAGGGCACCGTGCCCCGCGCCGACGATTTCCTGCCCGACCCGCAGGTGCCCGAGGCGTATCGCGTCACGACGGCCGATTATCGCGGTTCGGGCTACGACAGAGGGCACATGTGTCCCGCGGCCGATATGAAATGGAGTTATAAGGCGATGAACGATTGCTTCTATATGACGAACATTTGCCCGCAGGACCACAGCCTCAATGCCGGTTCGTGGAGCACGCTCGAGAAGGCGTGCCGCCGCTGGGCGTTGCGCGAGGGCAGCGTCTATATCGCCGCCGGCCCCGTGTTCAAGGCAGGCAAGCGCCCAGCTCGGATAGGGCAGGAGCACCCCGTGGCAGTGCCCGACGGCTTCTTCAAAGTGGTCCTTTCGTTGCGCAAAGGCGCAGAAAAAGCCATTGGGTTTTATTATGAAAACAATTCCGTGAAGCAACCTATGGAGCAGACCGCCATGTCGGTCGATGCCGTTGAGACGCTCACGGGCATGGATTTTTTCCCCGCCCTCGACGATGACCTCGAGAACCGCCTCGAAGCCACGTTCAAGTTGAAAGAATGGCGGTAGATACGCAAAAACAATACCCGCCCCAAATAAGTCAGTCGATATTGCAAGGACTTTTTGTGCCCTGCAATATCGACTGATTTATGTTACATAAATAATGTTCCATAATGAAAAATCGCGTTGCACGCCGCTTTCGGGCTTTCTTTTTGTGCGCAGACAAATCTTATTATCCCCAAGCTATTTTTTCCTTTCCCCTTGCAAGTTTTCACTATCTTATAAGATATTTTTTGTTACAAACTTTGTAACGCGTATTACAAAGTTTGTAACATGTGTTAGAAAGTTTGTAACGGCCGTTACAAAGTTTGTAACAAACTTTTTCTGCGTAGATAGTAAAAAATATCAGGCATAAAGCAAAAAATATCACGGAGGAAAGAAAAAATTCCTCCGTGATAGTAGCGGCGGTCATGGGTAATGGCCATCAGCTGCTCGCATTCATTTCCCCTCTCCCTGTTTTAATTCGTCCCAAAAACATACAAAACGTTAATGAAGTCCCGTATAAATATACAAAAATGGCAGAAAAATCAATTTTCTGCGGAAATAATGCCATATTTATTTGGTCGGGTTAAAAATATTTTACAAATTTGCCGCAGACGAAAACCATTGCTTGCATTTCTCTCTGCCGATAGAGTGGCAATTTTATTAACCGAAATACATATATATTTATGAAATATTCTTTACGCTCCTTATTCCTTGCATTTTTCATGTCGGTAGCCGCGCTCGCCTTTGCGCAGACCTCTATTCACTTAGGATATTGCTCCGACGAAATTCCCTCAAATCATCAGTCGGCCGTGCTTAGCGATGCCATTTCCGCCCGCTTCCGCGCCGCCGCCGTGATACCCGCAGCACGCCTCAAAGCATTGGCAGGTGCAAAGGTGACGAAAATCAGAGTAGGTTGCCCCGAGGGCATGACCAACTGGTACGTCACGCTGCGCACCTCCCTCGAAGGTACCGCCGCCACGAAGAGCGTGGATTTGCCCACAACGGTTGAAGGTTGGAATGAGGCGGAACTCACTGCGCCTTACGTGATTACGGGCGAGACAGACCTCGTGCTCTATTACGCCGGTACGCTGCCCGCAGGCAAGGGCTTGGTGCTCGGCGATAAGAAAAACCCCAACGGTTTTTATATAAACTATGCCTCCGAATGGGTAAACGGATCGGCTTTGGGCTGGAACGCGCTGTGCTTGCAGGCGGTGGTAGAGGTGGAAGGTGAAGTGCCAGCCAACGACCTCGCCGTCGAGAATATTGCCTTTGAAAGCACCTTTGCCAAAATCGGAGAGGGTGCGAATGCCACCGTTCGCATAGCCAACTATGGCTTTGCCGATGCCGCCGCACCCGTGCTGCACTATGCCGTGGGCGAGAGCGAACCTGCGCAAATCGCGCTCGAAGGCACGATAGCTGTGGGCGATTATAAAGAAGTAGATGTGCAACTGCCAACTGCGTCTTGCACGGAGGGTTACAACGATGTTCGCTTCTGGATTGACAGCGAAGATGCCGTGGCCGAGAACAACGAGCTCTCCAAACAGTTGGCCTGCTACGTCAATGCCTATCCGCGTCGCACGCTCATCGAGCATTTCACAACGCTCGCCTGCGTGAATTGCCCCTATGGCGATGCCACGCTCCGCTCCGTCGTGTCGGGCAGGAACGACTACGTTTGGGTGGCCCACCACGTGGGGTATCGTGAGGACGAACTGACGGTTCAGGACTCATATAACGTTTCAGGCATCAACGGCGTAAGCTCTGCGCCCATGGCAGCGTTCGACCGCACCGTGCTGCCGTTCAGCAACGGCAGTTCCGCTCCTGGCGGCGGCATCGGCTACATGAACCCTTCCGAAGGTAAGGCCGCCCTGCTGCCGTGCTTCAACTACTGCGCCGAGACGCCGGCGTTCGTGAGCGTGGACATCAATGCTGCCTTCGATGCCGCCACCCGCACGCTGACCGCCACGGTGAGCGGCGAGCGTAACGGCCTGCTCAACCTTTTCTATCCCGAAGCTAACCTCACCGTGCAGCTGGTGGAGGATGCCGTGGAAACCATCGGCAAGCAAACGGGCAGCGGCTCGCAGATACACGACCACGTGTACCGCACCGTACTCACCCAGCCGTTGGGCGAACCCATCGTGTGGCAGGGCGACGCTTATAGCCAAAGCTTCACGGCTAATGTCCCCGAAACATGGAACGAGGGCAACCTCCGTGTTGTGGCGTTCGTGAACCGTCCCTACAAGAACAGCGACTGCACCAACATTCAGGTGCTCAACGCCAACGACCTGCGCCTCTCTACGCTCGAGGGCATAGACAATATTAATATAGACCGCTCCGCCGCTTCGCGCCGCGAGTATTTCAACCTCCAGGGCCAGCGCATCGCCGCCCCGCAAAAGGGCATCTATATAGAGAAAATCACTACGGCGGAAGGCACGCTTTGCGTGAAGCGCGTAAAGTAGGGGCGTTTTGCAAAACGCCCGCCCTATGCGCTGACAGGAAAAATAATG